>NZ_CP066150.1:657089-985634 GCF_023206395.1 Vibrio sp. ED004
GGCAAGAAACGGTTACTCCGGCAACTAAGTAAATCGCGAACTGAGTAAGTTTCTAGATAGGGACTTACTCGAGTCAGCAGATTCAAAGCTCTCTTGCACCGCGTGCAAGGGAGCTTTTTTTATGCCGTAGAAGAAATTAGCGAAAGAGAAACAAAAAAGAGCCACAAGTGAATAGTCACTTGTGGCTCTTTTAGTTCTTAGCTCTTGCTATTAGGTACTGATTAGCGGGTTTGCGCTTAGGCGTTCAATTCGTGCTGAATAACGTAATCTAAAGCACCAACAACAGCAGCAACTTGAGCATCGTTACACTCTTCGTCTGTTACTTTGTCGCTGTCTGGGTAAACCTCAGTAGTCGTGCCGTACTTACAATCCGTCACACCGCCACATAAACCAAGCTTCTTCATTGGGTAATTGATTACGCCGTGTTGAGTGACGTCTGAACCAATGATCTTGCCTTCGTCATCCGCTGGTGCGATGTGCGTTACTTTTTCAACTGAAGCGATGACAGCGGCTTGGAATTCAGGTTGAGGGTTTTCAGTGTCACCCACTGTGTAGAAACCGTCTGGGATCATACCTTCGATGTACTCAATACCATCACGTGCAGCGAGTGCAGGGCGGAATTCAGTTTCATCAGAGTCGGTTGTCTCGTGAAGATCAACGTGAACCAATACTTCTGGCAGAGACGCCACTAATGCACGTAGGTTTGCTGATTCTTCAGCAGGCGTACCGTCATAGAAAGAGCGGTTTGGATCAACTGCATTTGGGTTCCAGCGGTTGATGACTTCGTAACCCCAAGGGCTCACACAAGGTGCAACAACAATGTTGAAGTGCGCTGTGTACTTTTCCGCTTGAGTTGCAGCGAATTTGATTGCGCCATGTACACCACTGGTTTCGTAACCGTGAACACCACCTGTTACGAGGATAGTTGGCTTTGATGCATCCCAGTTTTTGCTCTTGATAGCAAAGAGTGGGAAGCGAGCTTCGTCGTAGCTCAATGCACCGTATTGCTCGATGTCAAAGCGGTCTGCAAGTGCTTTAATCTTTGGCACGACTTCTTGTTGGTATTCACGCTTAACCGTTCTTTGAGCAAACCATGCTTGACGCTCTGCTTCTTGCCATTTTTTTCCTGGCTCACCAATAGGGTAGGTGTAGGTACTTTCCATTGTTTTATCTCTGTGGGGTACGTTGTGATGAAGTGAGAATAATCAGCAGAATGGCATCGTGCAACTCTTATTGAACCTGTGTATGTAAATGACGGCCAACATTCCAAATAACATATGTCAGTACAAGTCAGGTTGATGACTATGGAAGAGGAACTTTTGATATGCTTGATAGCAATGTTTGGGTTAAGCCGAGACAGTTCCTTCGAATTCGCCTTTACATACAGTGTTCCGACCTTGTTCTTTTGCGTGGTACAAGGCTTTATCTGCGCGCTCAATCAGATTAGTTCGCTGGTCATTAGGGTGTAATTGAGCGACCCCAAAGCTCGCCGTTAATGGCTTCTCTTGTTGTTTCCAGAAGGTGTGACTTTCTATTAGTACTTTTAGTTTCTCTGCTGCTGTACATGCATCATTAATGGCAGTGTCTGGCAGCATGATTAAAAACTCTTCACCACCGTAGCGAAATGCCACATCATGTGCTCTTAGATTGTTGATGAGTATCTCACCTAGGTTATGTAACACACGATCACCCACTTGGTGGCCATAAACATCATTAACCTGTTTGAAGTGGTCGATGTCTAAAATGATCACCGACAGAGCGTGTTTATGCCGCAGGCTACGTGTCAATTCTCGGCTGGTCATCTCGTTCATCGCTCTTCGATTATAAAGCTGTGTGAGACTGTCTTTTAATGAAGAGCTATAGAGTGACTCCATCAGTCGAGCATTAAGAATCCAGTTGTAAGTAAAGCCAAGGGTACTTAGAAGAATCGCAGTCATGATGATGGCGAGCTGGTGGACATTACCGGCATGAAGGAAATCGCCGATATTAGGCTCGCGTAGGGTGCACCAGATTCTAAACAGCATAAACAGAGAGTGAATAATAAGCACGCCTGTGAGCAGCATGATCGGCAGTTTCAGGTCTTCTACTTGGTTTTTATTGACGACAATCGCACTTGAAACCGTACAAAGAGTGGCATACACAGAGATGACAACCACACGCGCATTGGTAGAAGGTTCGATGACGGAGTAATAGATCAACGCAGCTAACGCCAGTGGTAAACAAGAGAAAACAACCAGTGGGTAGATTAAGGGAGCATGTCTGATTTGATGCAAACTGAGTACGACCAGAGCGAACCCTAAAGCAATACAGAAATTGGCAGCGACTTTTGAAAGCCAGAAGGAAATATCATCGCCAAAGCTGAGCAGGGAAAATCCTGCCATTAAAAAAAATACGGCATAGAACAGGCTCCGAGTACCTTGAGCCGGTGCTTGATTTCTTTGTTTAATTATTAGCCCGATGCAATAGGTCCCAGAAAGGAACACCATAATTAAACATAGAGTACGAACGTCTAAGCCTAAACTCATCACTATCCATGTAAATTTATGCATTGTATGGAATAAGATTAGGCGCTAATGGCCTAGAATCAAGGGAATTAAGACATAATTAAAAAAGGTTCATCGCGGCTTTCCGGGGAAAGCCGCTTTTATCTTCAAGAAGAAGTAGTCTGTATCTCGATATCCATACCCCATTCGCTTGATTAACTTTATTTTGTTGTTTATCCCTTCCAATGTGCAGGTGTTGAGCGGATAAGTTGCCGATGCAATAATACCGTGAAGATAAGGCCTCAGTTTTCGTGCAAACTCTTTCAATGGCTTAATTCCACTCTCTTGCACTTGTGCCCACCATACCTCCCAGAGCCCCTTAGCATGTGCTTCTGATTTACAGTACCAAAGCTCTTTGAGTTGTGAGCCGAGTATATAAGTGGCCATCAAGTCCTTATTGATATTCAATATTTCAGTAAGATAGCTATCTTGTCGTGCATTTAAATTACCTCTGTTTTTCAGCAGTACCCAGCGTGAGCGCTTCACCCATTGCCTCGCTTTTTTTATCCTGCTTGAGTTTGTTAGCTTGGTCGACTCTGACTCTATCCATCACCTCACGACCGAACTTAGCAACAACATGGAATAAGTCGTAAACGATTTTTGCATTCGGGCAGTGCGCTTGAACTTCAAGGTCAAAAGCCGTATTCATGTCCATTGCGACCGCTTCGATATTGTTACCATGCTTGCCTAACTGCTCGAAAAACGGTCGTATGTCCTTGCGGCTACGACCTAACCCTATCCAAATGACTTGGTGAGTCTTAGCATCAGCGATGACTGTGGCATATCGGTGCCCTTTAAAGATGGCGAACTCGTCCATGACGAGTTGCCTTAGCCCTTCCCATTTCACTGACGGTACCACTTGGCGAAGTCGACGTTTATCTATCTCTTTAATGGTGTGCCAATGAACGCTCGTTAACTGGGAGATATGCTTAATGGGAAGAAGAGGCAGTAGTTGTTCTATATAGCTTTTTAGACGCGTCGTTATACGAGCATAAGGCTCTAACCAAGATAGAAACTCTGTTTTTATGCCGCAGTCACGACACTTGATCCTTCGAGTTTGAACGGAAAGCTCAACAGGAACATTGAACAACATGGCCTCTTTCACATGACGCCATTGATACTCATGGATAGCCTCAGCTTCAAGACCGCAAAGGCATTTAGCCTCAGAATTAGGTTTAAGAGTTAGTGTAACAAGTGATGCTGTCTGGTGAGACTTTACTATTTTAAAGCCTTCCCAGAATGAAGATAGGAAAGTATGATTCGGCATGAAAACGGTAGTTTGTGTATGATTTTTGTTTGGCGACTAAACCATATCACTTACTACCGTTTTTTTGTTTTCAGCCCTAAACCACCTACTTCAGTAGGTGGTTATCATTCAGTTTGGCTTTGCCTGTGGTTTCTACCCATGTTAAATGCTCCCTTGATTTTTAGCGAAGTCAAAGAGGACAAATAACATGAGCAGATATAATCAAGCTTCCACGTATTTTGGAGATGTCAATATCACATAGTGTGGACACCAAAGTATCGATTTAGGATTTTGAAAAACAATGTAGGTAAAGAAGTTTATCGATGTATAAACGTTTACTGTAATCAACTTGGATGTGAAGTCGTTGAATTAAACGTTCAAGTTGACCACGTGCACTTGGTAGTAAAAGTTCCGCCTAAGTTATCGATATCCAAGTTGATGGGCGTATTGAAAGGCAAAATAGCTTTAAAACTCTTTAGTAAATTTCCATATTTAAGGAGAAACAAACTCTGGGGTAACCACTTTTGGCAAAGGGGCTATTTTGTCGATAGCGTAGGGGTTAATGAAGAAATCATTCGACGCTATGTAAGACATCAAGAGAAAAAAGAGCGCGTGGAGCAGCAGCAATTGGCGTTGGACTAAACAAAGGCCCCCTTTTAGGGGGCTCACATAAAGCCACCTTCTTTAGAAGGTGGTAATTTACTTTTAGTTCCCGCTAATCCGCGATGAACCTTAAAAAAGCCCCTCACTTAATGTGAAGGGCTTTGAAGTTTTTGATTTAAACAAGAAATATCGTTTAAAACGGTGCTGCGCTATTTAACTGTCCAAGCAATCGTCTCGCCGCCACGGATTGGCACAACAATGTCTGAACCGAAAGGCATTGTCTCAGATACATTCCACTCTTCTTTTACTAGAGTGATGGTATCTGTGTTACGTGGGATGCCGTAGAAGTCAGGGCCGTTGTGGCTCGCGAAACCTTCTAGGTTCTCAAGCTTACCTTCTAGCTCGAATACTTCTGTGTACAGCTCTACTGCAGCGTGCGCAGTGTAAGAACCCGCACAACCACATGCTGACTCTTTAGCGCCTTTCGCGTGTGGTGCTGAGTCTGTACCCAAGAAGAACTTCTTGCTGCCGCTTGTTGCCGCTTCAATCAGTGCTAATTGGTGAGTGTTACGCTTAAGGATCGGTAGGCAGTAGAAGTGTGGCTTGATGCCGCCAACCAACATGTGGTTGCGGTTGTAAAGCAAGTGGTGAGCGGTGATAGTCGCAGCAACGTTGTCGTTCGCGTTTTTCACGAAAGTTGCAGCATCTGCTGTTGTGATGTGCTCTAGAACAATCTTAAGGTTAGGGAAGTCGTTCACAATCGGTGCTAGTACTGTGTCTAGGAACTGCTTTTCACGGTCAAAGATATCAACATCGTGAGTCGTTACTTCACCGTGTACCAAAAGTAGCATGCCAACTTCCTGCATTGCTTCTAGTACGTGGTAGATGTTCTTAGCAGAGGTTACGCCTGAATCAGAGTTTGTGGTTGCGCCAGCTGGGTAAAGCTTAGCTGCAACGACAGCGCCAGACTCTTTCGCTTTGCGAATTTCATCAGGTGTTGTGTTGTCTGTCAGGTAAAGTGCCATTAGAGGCTGGAACTGTTCACTTGGTTGCTCTGCCATGATGCGTTCACGGTAAGCAAGAGCCATTTCGGTATCGGTTACCGGTGGGATGGTGTTTGGCATGATTAACGCTCGACCATTGTAGCGGCTGATATCGCGCACTGTATCTTTTAATACGTCGCCATCGCGTAGATGAACGTGCCAGTCGTCAGGACGAGTAATCGTAAGTTGTGTCATTGAAGGCTCCCACCATTTGAAGTGTTATGTAGTTGGAGCCTAAACTCGGCGAAATCTGTGAAAGCAATCGCTTACGTTTAGGCGACAGGATGATAGTGGAAAAGCACTTTCATTTCATCCTATTTTTAACTCTTCAGGGTTAGGAGCTTGTTTTTCTAAGTATTTTATTCGGTATTTATTTTTGAAGACGGGTTAGCGGGTGGCTACCCAGAGCCCGTGAATCATTCCTGGTACCCAGAAGAAGAAGGTAAGGACAATGTTGATCAGCAAATCTTTACCTGCGCCACGAGCGAAAAACACCCCAACAGGCGGAAGCAGTACACATAAAATGATAATGACGAGTTTATTCATGATAAATCCTTTTTATTCAATGAAAGTTCAATGCGGTAACCGTGTTCATATTATAGAACGTCTGGAGAGTGTTAATGCATTGCTGTCTTTATGTATAGAAGACAGTCGTTTAAACATCTCAAGATATTAGCTTAGTATCAAGTGTTTAATGCCTGCCAGTTTATCTATTTATAACCATTTGTTAGCATTGGGACAAACAACAAAACATTGGAATCGTTATGTCGCAGCTATCTTCAGGTCAAAGGGCTTTAGATCAAAAGGCTTCAGGTCAACAGCCTTCCTTATCTCAAATCAATGTGTTTCCGGTAAAATCAGTGGGCGGCATCTCGCTCTCTTCTGCTTGGGTTGAAAAACAAGGCCTTACCTTCGACAGACGTTTTATGTTGGCATTGGCTGATGGTTCAATGGTCACGGCACGTAAGTACCCGAAGATGGTCAAGGTATCTTCAAGCTTGCAACCAGACGGTTTGATTTTCACTTACGAAGGCAAAGAACCGCTGCGCCTAAAATACGCGAACTTCAAGATGCAAGAAGCGCCAGCAACGGTTTGGAAAGACAGCTTCACCGCTTACACCACTAATGATGAAGCCGATGATTGGTTCAGTGACGTGTTGGGTGTTCGTGTTGAGTTACTGTTCTCTGGTGAACAATCGAATCGTGTTCGTGAAAAGCTCGGCCAGAATGTCAGTTTCGCTGATGGCTACCCAATGTTGGTGATCAGCCAAGCATCCCTTGATGAGCTGAACCGCCGCAGTCCTGAAGTCCATTCGATGGATCAGTTCCGCACCAATTTTGTTGTTTCCAATACAGAAGCATTTGCTGAAGATGGTTGGAAGCGTATTCGAATCGGCGAAGTTGAGTTCGAAGCAGTGAAACCTTGTGAGCGCTGTATTTTGACGACAGTTGATGTCGAACGTGGCGAATTTAGAGCAACAAAAGAGCCGCTGAATACCTTCTCGACTTTCAGAGCCAATGAGCGCGGTGGCGTGTTCTTTGGTCAAAACCTAGTGGCAAAAAATGAGGGTTTAATCAAAGCCGGTGATGGGGTTGAGGTGCTCGAAACCAAAGAGAAAGAGCATTACGAAGACACTTGGGTTGAGTCGCTGCACTTAACTTGTGTTGAACGAGAAGAGATCGCTCGCGACTTTACAACGTTTTGGCTAGAGCCTGCGAAAGAGAACCACTCACTACCCAGTTATCAGCCGGGACAACATCTACCGATTGAAATGGTGATTGATGGCGAGAAGGTCTCTCGTCGTTACACCTTATCTTCTAGTCCGTCACGAGCGGGTCGCTTAGCGATTTCAGTGAAGCGTGTCGATGATGGCCAAATCTCTAATTGGTTAAATGATCAATTCCAAGTAGGTGATACCTTAGTCGCTCAAAATCCAGATGGTGCATTCTATTTGGAAGATAACCCAAAACATCCATTACTACTGTTGTCTGCGGGAAGCGGCATCACACCAATGTTGTCGATGCTTCGTTACTTAGCCGACCACGGTCAAATTGATGATGTGGTGTTCTATCACCAATGCAGCAGCGAAGAAGATATCCCGTATCAAGCTGAGATTGATAAGATCGCTCGTGAACATACTGGGCTTCGCGTGATTTATTCACTAAGTCAACCGACGAAAGAGTGGGATGGTCTGTCTGGTCGTTTGAGCGTATCTCATGTCGCCAAAATTGAAGATCTTCATAAGCGCCAAGCATTCGTATGTGGCCCTGACGGCTTTATGGATAATGGCAAGAAACTGCTGATTCAAATGGGGCTTAACCCTCAGCATTATCATCAAGAAGCGTTTGGCGTTGCTCAGTCTACCGAAGAGGCGGTGAAGCAACTGCAGTTGAGCGTTAACGGCTACCTGTTCGAAGGCAATAACCAATCAACACTACTAGAGCAAGCTGAATCGGCAGGTGTGTCTATCGCATCAAGCTGTCGCGCGGGTTTCTGTGGTGCTTGTAAAGTGACCCTTGAGTCTGGGCAAGTTCATCAACCGGATGTACCGGCGTTGCAAGAGCATGAACGCAACATGGGGCAAATACTGGCGTGTTGCAGCGTGCCTCAAACTGATATCGAAGTCGTAGACTAACTCGGTAGGTCGAAAGACCAGAAAGAAATACGCATTTAATAGAAAGGCCGGAAGTTCACTGAAATGAACTTCCGGCCTTTTTGATTCTGAGACTAATCCAGCAAATTAATCGTAGATCGTTGGGATCGGTTGACGCTTGTGCTGTGTTGCTTTGTAGATACCTACTAAGAGGTCAGACACGTCTTGAGGGACTTCTTTACCTTCAAGGAAATCATCGATTTGGTCGTAAGAAAGGTTCAATGCTGCTTCGTCGGCTTTCTGTGGATCAAGCTCTTCTAGGTCGGCAGTAGGCACTTTCTTAACCAATAGCTCTGGCGCACCTAGCGTTGCTGCAAGTTCACGAACTTGACGCTTATTAAGGCCAAACAAAGGCGCTAAATCACAGGCACCGTCACCGTGTTTGGTGTAGAAGCCAGTGATGTTTTCTGCTGAGTGGTCAGTACCAATCACAAGACCGCCAACGTAACCAGCAATTTCGTATTGTGCGATCATGCGAGCGCGAGCTTTCACATTACCTTTCACAAAGTCGATCTTTGCTGAGTCTGTTGGTAGTAAGCCTGTACCTTCAAGCGCCACGTGAGATGCAGCATGAAGCCCATCAACACCTGCTTTAATGTTTACAGAAACAGATTGAGAAGGCTGGATGAAAGAGAGAGCAAGTTGTGCTTCATCTTCATCTTTTTGCTCGCCGTAAGGTAGGCGAACCGCAATGAATTGGTAGTCGTTGCTGCCAGAGTTTTCGTTCAGGCTATCAACGGCCATTTGTGCCAAGCGGCCACAGGTCGTTGAGTCTACACCGCCACTGATACCAAGGATCAGAGACTTGCAGCCTGACTGCTGAAGTTTCGTTTTAATAAAGTCCACACGACGAGTCACTTCGAAGTGAGGGTCAATTGAAGGTAGTACGCGCATTTCGTCACGAATTAACTGTTCCATTCGTATTCCTTTCCTGCAAGCAAATTAAAAATCTAGTGTTATCATACCTAAATCATCCGATTTAAAAACCTCTTTGCACAAGCTTAGAAAGAGAAGGCAGTAATAAATAATGGAAAAAATAGCCATTTTCGGTAGTGCGTTTAATCCACCGAGCCTAGGGCATAAAAGTGTGATTGATTCGTTGGCTCACTTTGACAAAATTCTACTCGTTCCAAGTATTGCCCATGCTTGGGGAAAAGAGATGCTAGACTTTGATACGAGATGTCAGTTAGTTAACGCATTTATCAGTGATCTTTCACTGGATCAAGTTGAGCTTTCGTTGATCGAAAAGAGCCTATTTACACCCGGTGAAAGCGTAACGACTTTTGCTGTGCTCAGTGAACTGCAAAAGTTACATCGTGACGCTGAACTGACGTTTGTGATTGGGCCGGACAACTTCTTTAAGTTCTCGTCTTTTTATAAGTCCGATGAGATTACTGAACGGTGGTCTGTAATGGCTTGCCCTGAAAAAGTGAAAATTCGCAGCACTGACATACGTAATGCGCTGATAAGTGGAAGCGATGTTGCAAAATTGAGTACTAAGTCAGTTACAAAGATGTTGCAAGATAGTGGACTGTATCAGATAATGTGAGCTCACTAATCAAGAGGTCAGAGGACTATGCTAAAGAGCGCGATACCAGCGACGTTGATCATGGCAGCATGCAGTATGCCTGCTTATGCTGAATGTGATTTTTTTAGCTTAGATTCGATCATGCTGACTTCTGATGACGACAACTGTTTGGATTTTTCTTCGAGCATTGAGTCTTTTGGCCAACGTATGATGGAAATTAGTGGGCTGAGCGATGAAGAAGCGCAGAGTACACCTGACTATTGGTCTGACTGGGTACTTCAAAGTAAAGACGCACCGCTACTGACACAAAGTATTGAATCAAACTATGTAGGTTTGGGGATGTGGTTTCCTGAAGATCTGGAAGACGAGCAGTATGATATGTCTACAGAGGAGTGGCTGCTAAACCATGGCTTACAACTCAGCATTGGTTTTGGTGAGAAGGTCGAAGGGCAACCTCGTATGCGCTTTGACTACCGTTGGCACGACTCGCGTGATGCTGACCTAATGATGCAGGTTGAATTGCCTTTTTAAGGGAAGAAGCCGAATGTTTGCTCTGAAGCTAGAGCAGATATTAAAGAATTAAAAAAGGTTCATCGCGGATTAGCGGGAACTAAAAACAAAAAAACGGTAGTAAGTGATATGGTTTAGTCGCCAAACAAAAATCATACACAAACTACCGTTTTCATGCCGAATCATACTTTCCTATCTTCATTCTGGGAAGGCTTTAAAATAGTAAAGTCTCACCAGACAGCATCACTTGTTACACTAACTCTTAAACCTAATTCTGAGGCTAAATGCCTTTGCGGTCTTGAAGCTGAGGCTATCCATGAGTATCAATGGCGTCATGTGAAAGAGGCCATGTTGTTCAATGTTCCTGTTGAGCTTTCCGTTCAAACTCGAAGGATCAAGTGTCGTGACTGCGGCATAAAAACAGAGTTTCTATCTTGGTTAGAGCCTTATGCTCGTATAACGACGCGTCTAAAAAGCTATATAGAACAACTACTGCCTCTTCTTCCCATTAAGCATATCTCCCAGTTAACGAGCGTTCATTGGCACACCATTAAAGAGATAGATAAACGTCGACTTCGCCAAGTGGTACCGTCAGTGAAATGGGAAGGGCTAAGGCAACTCGTCATGGACAGGTTCGCCATCTTTAAAGGGCACCGATATGCCACAGTCATCGCTGATGCTAAGACTCACCAAGTCATTTGGATAGGGTTAGGTCGTAGCCGCAAGGACATACGACCGTTTTCGAGCAGTTAGGCAAGCATGGTAACAATATCGAAGCGGTCGCAATGGACATGAATACGGCTTTTGACCTTGAAGTTCAAGCGCACTGCCCGAATGCAAAAATCGTTTACGACTTATTCCATGTTGTTGCTAAGTTCGGTCGTGAGGTGATGGATAGAGTCAGAGTCGACCAAGCTAACAAACTCAAGCAGGATAAAAAAGCGAGGCAATGTGTGAAGCGCTCACGCTGGGTACTGCTGAAAAACAGAGGTAATTTAAATGCACGACAAGATAGCTATCTTACTGAAATATTGAATATCAATAAGGACTTGATGGCCACTTATATACTCGGCTCACAACTCAAAGAGCTTTGGTACTGTAAATCAGAAGCACATGCTAAGGGGCTCTGGGAGGTATGGTGGGCACAAGTGCAAGAGAGTGGAATTAAGCCATTGAAAGAGTTTGCACGAAAACTGAGGCCTTATCTTCACGGTATTATTGCATCGGCAACTTATCCGCTCAACACCTGCACATTGGAAGGGATAAACAACAAAATAAAGTTAATCAAGCGAATGGGGTATGGATATCGAGATACAGACTACTTCTTCTTGAAGATAAAAGCGGCTTTCCCCGGAAAGCCGCGATGAACCTTAAAAAAGCCGCAAAAACTCAGTTTTTGCGGCTTTTTAGTATCTGGACGTGATTTTCGGCCTTCTTAGTCTCTTGGCGCTTATAGATCGTCACCAAAAACAAGCATGCACAACTGTTCGAACTCTTCTTCTTTTCCTGAGAACAAATCATCGATCACAGCTGCTCGCTTCTGACCTGACTGCATACGCTTCTTCGCTTCACGCATTACCATCACCAAGGTATGCTCTTGGGGCAGGTTAGAGTCATCAATATTCCATTGATTGAATCGCTGAGACAGGGCACTTTCACAAAGCAGTGGCTTAAACGACAACACTTCTTGCTTCAATACAGACAGCATATCTTTACAGGCTTGCTCGGTATTGTTGGCACTTGAAGTACGAGACTTAGTCAGTTCTAGCTTTTCGAGTAGTGCCAAAGATAGGTTGGTTTGCGTGATGTAACCCGCTTGTCTCGGGAATGAATCCGTCAAACGCACAGAAAAATCGACACGGTTAATCTGAGTGTTTGGAAAGTAGGTCAGTGATGTTAAGCAGTCGTATGGGATCCAGACGCTTTGCCCTGGTTCAACGGCGTACTCTTGTTTACCCAGCTTTATCAAAACCAAGCCACTTTGAACCGATACAAGGCTATGTTTAAGTACTTTCTTGCGTGGTGTGATCACCAAGTGTGAAAAGTAAGCCGATGTATATTCAATAGCGAAGTTCATAGATAGTACCTTAATTTTGGGGCGTCAAGATTACCGTTAATCTCAAAGAATGCCAACAATAACAGGGGATTTTCAATGTTTCTGGTCTGACCTTGTCAAAAGTATGGGCTCTGTAGCTGCGAGAAGTCAAAACAACGCGTAGAATGAGCCAGCTTTTTATTATATGAATTAAAAAATGACCTCTCCAACCGATCCATATGTTGATATTCGTCCTTACGGCGATGATGAAATTCCAGCGGCACTAAACCGCCTTATTAATGATGAAGAATTTATCAGTGCGATACTGCACTACCGTTTTTCAAACCATGCGTCTTGGTTCAAAGCATTAATGAGTCCAATTTTACGTGTGTACTTAAAAATGAAATGGAGCAAGCTGACTAGCGTTGAGTCCATTCAGATTGAAGTGAAAAAGTACTTACGTGACACGCTTGCTAAAACTACAAACGGTGTGACGTACACGGGTGTAGAGTCACTGGATGCGAATCAAACTTACCTGTTTGTATCAAACCATCGTGACATTGCTATGGATCCGGCGTTAGTAAATTACGCTCTGCATCAAAATAATCATCAGACTTGTCGCATTGCAATTGGTGACAACCTGTTGAAGAAGCCATGTGCGACTGAATTGATGCGTTTGAACAAGAGTTTCATCGTTAAGCGTTCTTTGAAAGGACCGCGTGAAATGATGAAAGCGCTAGGCCAACTGTCTTCTTACATTAAGCACTCTCTAGAGACAGGTAACTCTATCTGGATCGCTCAAAAAGAAGGCCGAGCGAAAGACGGTAACGATTTTACAGAGCCAGCTATCTTGAAGATGTTCCATGTTGAAGGACGTAAGCAGAAGATCGCTTTCCCTGAGTATGTGAAATCATTGAAGATCGTACCAGTCGCTATTTCTTACGAAAACGATCCGTGTGACACGGCTAAAGCCATCGAACTTTTTGAAAAAGACGTTAACGGCAGCTACGAAAAAGGTGAGTTTGAAGATATCGAAAGTATCATTCAGGGCATCATCGGTAATAAGGGGCGCGTGCACGTTGGTTTTGGTCAGGTAATCGACCAAGATTTTGATACGCCAGAAGCATTGGCTGAAGAGATCGATCGTCAGATCCACGAAAACTACAAGCTGTTCCCAGTAAACCTATTGGCGGCAGAAAAAGAAGATGAGTTGATTACCGCGGCGGTTAAGCAAGAATTTGAAGAGAAACTATCAAGCTTGCCAAAAGGTGCGCGTCAGTATCTGATTGATAGCTATGCGAACCCAGTGAAGAACATTGGTTAGCGGAGCTCTTGCTTAATAAGCATCAGTTGATTGAACGGAAAAAGGAGCCTTGAGCTCCTTTTTTGTTTTTGCTGCTTTATCTTTGCATTAAAGATGCTGAATTATCGGATAGATTAGCGAGCGACTGCGCCACCTAGCTCTAGATTGGTTGGCCATGTGGTCACGGTGTTTCCACCTAGGTAGATATTGCCTCTGACTGTCATGGTATCGGGAAACGCGGTAATAGCTGAGCCTCCGATGTATAAATCACCGTCAATCACGATTCCATTGGGTAGCTCTGTTAAAGGAGTACGAATTACGCTCAAGTCACCTTTTACTCGAAAGCCGTTTGGTAGCCTTTGCAGCGGGGTGTCGGTTAGGTTAATGAATCCGCCCACTCGTACACCTCTGGGCCAGCTTGTGATTTGGCTGCCAATCAAGTCGGCATAGCCTTTTATCTTAACCCCAGTCGGAACTCTTGCGAGTTGGCTGTTAGAGGCTTTTAGGCTGCCGTTAACTTCTAACCCTTTAGGTAGGCGTGTGATCGCCGTGTTTTCGATATTGAGATTGCCATCGACCACTAAGCCCGTTGGAAGCGAGGTATAAGGCTTATTACGTAGATATAAGTTTCCGTAATTATCGAGATGGTTCAATATATGATAGTGATCGAGTGGTTCAGCACTGACATTTGTTATGGTTAGAGAACCAATAATAAGTGCAATTATTCTGAGCATAACGGGCTTCTTATTACGATAGACACTAACACTATAATGGAAAAATTATTCTCGCATAGTGTTTTACCCATTTGGCGGTAGGTGGAAGAGGAATTAAGCGACAATGGCAGGTAAATCAATGATTAGAGTAAACACACAAATAATTAAGGTCTTTCTGGTTACAGCTTCGATGTTTGGCTCTATGTCTGTAAGTGCGAACAAAGTAATTTCAACACCCGCAAAGGCTGCGGTATTGGTGACTCAAGGTGGACAACAGCAACGAGTTTGTTATTACGATGATAAGGCTTATAGCATTGGTGCAGTGTTAGAGGTTGGGGGCGTAGTGATTCGATGCGCTGCAGAAAACGATTTTGAGCAAAACGGTTCACTGGCTTGGGTTGAAATAAAAAAAGACGAGTAAAGCTACTCGTCTTTTAATAAGAATATGAATGCTTATATTAACGCGCTAGAGAGCGAGTCTTAAGTTCAAAAATAATCTTTTCAGCGCTGACTTCAAATTTAAAGCGAGCATGCAATTCCGTGCTTTCTTCAGTCATCTCTGACGTTTCAAATTCAACGTTGCTAGACACTTGTTTAGCAAGCTCAACGTACTTAGCAAACTCAGATTCAATTAGTGCTTTTGAGTTTCCGTAAACCGTTACTTCAGCAACATCGTCGCCTTCTTTGATGATGAACCCGATTTCGCCTGCACAGCCGCAAGCCTCACATACATCGTTGTTACCATTATCTTGGCTCATAAATAATCCTCTTACAAAGTCTGAGGTTATTCTAACGAGCAATTTGAACTGTATCTACAAAAATTAAAATCTTTGAACTAATTTATACTGGTATGCTATGTTGTTTGTTGAAGGGGTTAAATGAATGTGTACATTCGCGTCGCTAAATATGTATGTGATCTATCTCATGTTTTGTTGATAAGCCGTGTCATTAATTTGTTAGAATATCATTCAGTTAGTTGCGCCATAACTAATTTTATAAGACTATCTATTGCTTGATAGGTATTTATACAATGAATTTATTGTTGGGTATTTGATATTCTAAGTTGTTATTTTAGATTAACCACTTAGAGAGGTAAGGTAACTTTCGAAGAATAATTAGACAAAGTGCCCAAAGAGGCAGCACTGTAAAATTGTTCGTACAAAGTATTTGTAGGTATTTAATGGAAATACTTGCGAAAAAATACCTTGCTCACATAATGCTGATAACGATTTTCATACTGACTTCATTTGATTGAGTTAGATGGATTTACAAAGAGAAGAGCCTGAATATGCCAAAGCGTAGTAAAGAAGATACAGAAATCACGATCCAGAAAATCATGGATGCCGTTGTAGACCAATTACTAAGATTGGGTTACGACAAGATGTCATACACGACGTTAAGTCAGCAAACGGGCGTTTCTCGTACAGGTATAAGCCACCACTTTCCAAAGAAAACAGATTTCACAGCTGCTCTAGACGGTCGAATCTTCAAGATGTTCATGGAGCACATTGATTTCGAAAACGGTCTGGATGCATTCTCTGCTAGCTGGGTTACAGCACTTGAAGACGCTGAGTTCCTAGCAATCTTACGTTTACTTTTCCACCATATCGTTACTGCTGAAAGCGCACATGAGTTCGCGGCAAACGGTATTGATCGTCTATATAAACTGACCGAAACTCAGTTTGGTGATACTAGCGGTAAAGAACTTGAGTGGTTGATTGGTAAATCATTGATTCGTATGAGCCAATAATCAACACACAATGAAAGAAGCTCCCAAGGGGGCTTTTTTTGTGGTTCATCGCGGATTAGCGGGAACTAAAAACAAAAAAAACGGTAGTAAGTGATATGGTTTAGTCGCCAAACAAAAATCATACACAAACTACCGTTTTCATGCCGAATCATACTTTCCTATCTTCATTCTGGGAAGGCTTTAAAATAGTAAAGTCTCACCAGACAGCATCACTTGTTACACTAACTCTTAAACCTAATTCTGAGGCTAAATGCCTTTGCGGTCTTGAAGCTGAGGCTATCCATGAGTATCAATGGCGTCATGTGAAAGAGGCCATGTTGTTCAATGTTCCTGTTGAGCTTTCCGTTCAAACTCGAAGGATCAAGTGTCGTGACTGCGGCATAAAAACAGAGTTTCTATCTTGGTTAGAGCCTTATGCTCGTATAACGACGCGTCTAAAAAGCTATATAGAACAACTACTGCCTCTTCTTCCCATTAAGCATATCTCCCAGTTAACGAGCGTTCATTGGCACACCATTAAAGAGATAGATAAACGTCGACTTCGCCAAGTGGTACCGTCAGTGAAATGGGAAGGGCTAAGGCAACTCGTCATGGACGAGCCATCTTTAAAGGGCACCGATATGCCACAGTCATCGCTGATGCTAAGACTCACCAAGTCATTTGGATAGGGTTAGGTCGTAGCCGCAAGGACATACGACCGTTTTTCGAGCAGTTAGGCAAGCATGGTAACAATATCGAAGCGGTCGCAATGGACATGAATACGGCTTTTGACCTTGAAGTTCAAGCGCACTGCCCGAATGCAAAAATCGTTTACGACTTATTCCATGTTGTTGCTAAGTTCGGTCGTGAGGTGATGGATAGAGTCAGAGTCGACCAAGCTAACAAACTCAAGCAGGATAAAAAGCGAGGCAATGTGTGAAGCGCTCACGCTGGGTACTGCTGAAAAACAGAGGTAATTTAAATGCACGACAAGATAGCTATCTTACTGAAATATTGAATATCAATAAGGACTTGATGGCCACTTATATACTCGGCTCACAACTCAAAGAGCTTTGGTACTGTAAATCAGAAGCACATGCTAAGGGGCTCTGGGAGGTATGGTGGGCACAAGTGCAAGAGAGTGGAATTAAGCCATTGAAAGAGTTTGCACGAAAACTGAGGCCTTATCTTCACGGTATTATTGCATCGGCAACTTATCCGCTCAACACCTGCACATTGGAAGGGATAAACAACAAAATAAAGTTAATCAAGCGAATGGGGTATGGATATCGAGATACAGACTACTTCTTCTTGAAGATAAAAGCGGCTTTCCCCGGAAAGCCGCGATGAACCTTTTTTTGTGCCTGTCGTTTGTGCGTTTGCTCCTTTTCTATCGTACTCACCGCGCTTTCTTCATCTGTTTTTTGTGTCCAAGGGCGTTATTTCTTTTCTTTTTAACCGCTTACATTCATGCCCTTCCTTCGCCCTTAATGTAAAAAACTAAGTAACCCTAATTGATAATGTTTATTTATAGAGCCTCAAACGTTTGGAGTGAGGCGTTTTGGAGTTCATTGCTATGGTAGCTAGTAAAATTAAGTTTAAGGCGTGAGAGAGGCTATGAGACAATAAAAAGCCTCGAGAAAATCGAGGCTTATAATGACTTAATTGTTATTAGGGGCGAATGCTCAAAACGAGCAGGTTCTAAATCGAGTCTATTGGGCGGGATGTACCTGTGGGAAGCTCATGGTTGGGTGCTTTTCTACAATACTTTTGTAGCCGTACACACCCTCAATCATAGAAGGTTCAAGCGCCTCCCAAGGGCTGCCATCGCAAACCAAGTTACCGTCTTTTAAGACTACGAGTCGATCAGAATATTGAGCGGCTAGGTTTAGGTCGTGCAGAACCACGATAACGGCAGCATTGTGGTTGTCGGCTAGTTCTCTCGCAATTTTTAAAGTGTTGTGCTGGTGGGCGAGATCCAGTGCTGATGTCGGTTCATCGAGCATTAATATGCATTGATCACCAGAGTGGTGAAGCTGAGTTAACACTCGAGCCAAGTGAACACGCTGTTTTTCACCGCCAGATAGGGAAGGGTAGAGCCTTTCACTCAGGTGAGTGACATCAGCCACATCCATTTTTTGGCTAGCGATGCTCGTGAGCTGTTTGTTTGATTCTTGTAGAGGAATACCACCAAGCTCGACAACTTCGTGCGCCAGAAATGGGAAGGTTAACGTACTGTGTTGAGGAAGCATCGCCAAGTGTTTCGCCAACTTCTGCGAAGGCCACTTGTCTTTGGTGTGTCCAAAATATTGGATATCACCCGTGCTCGATATCTCCTGACATAAAGCTTTAAGCAGTGTACTTTTTCCTGCGCCGTTTGGCCCAAGCAGTGTGGTTACCTTTCCTGCTTCAATCTCAATAGATACGCCATCTAAAATCACATTGCTGCCGAATTTCACTTCGATGTCTGTTGCTTTTAACGCTGCAGGAAACATTAAAGGATTCTCCCTTTCTGTTGGAATAGTAGATACAAGAAGAATGGAGCGCCGATGATTGCAGTGACAATACCCACTGGCAATTCAGCTGGTGCCAGTGCCACGCGAGAGAACATGTCTGCAGCCGTTAGTAGTAATGCGCCTAGAACCGCTGACAGGGGAAGTAGCACTCGATGATCTGGACCCGCTAACATGCGACCTAAATGAGGGATAACAAGCCCGATAAAACCAATCATGCCTGATAAACTAACGGTGATACCAACGCCTGCAGCGGTTAATAGAATCAGCTTTCGTTTTAGCTTTTGTACTGGGATGCCAAGGTGTTGCGCCTCTGATTCACCCAGTAATAGAGCATTCAAAGACATCGCTTGGCGATAAAACACGACAAACAGACCAACGAGTGTAATCGCAGCAAGCAAAATACCCGACCACTTTGCTCCTGCCAGTGAACCCATTGACCATAGTGACAGATCACGCAGCATTTGGTCATCTGCAATGAAATTTAAGAAGCCAATACCTGCGCCTGATAGTGCACTGATTGCCACACCTGCAAGCAACATGATGGTTACTGAAGTGCCGAATTTGCCAGTACCCAGTTTGTAAACCAGCAGCGTGGTTAAGGCACCGCCCAGAAAGGCAAACACAGGTACCGCTGCAAAGTTCATGAAGGCAGGGTATTGAAGTGAAAGCTCAGAGAAAAGAACGATAGCCAGTGCAGCACCTAATGCTGCGCCCGCAGACACACCTATGATGCCAGGTTCGGCAAGTGGGTTTCGAAACAAACCCTGCATTACCGCGCCACATAAGGCGAGGATTGCACCAATCAGCATGCACAAGATGGTTCTAGGTAAGCGAATTTCTTGAATGACTAAATTGATGTGAGGTGCTAAGTCATTGTTTGGTCGAATTAAGCTCGTAGCGCTGTCGGCTAAGCTAATGTTCATTGGCCCAACAGTGATCGAGTACAGTGCGACAAAAGCTAAGGTAGCACCTAGGCCTAACATCGATGTTTTCAGTGGGACGGATCGTAACAACATAAAGGGCCTCAATATCTATCGCTAATTTTAATCACCTTCACCAACAGCGTGAATCAGTTGGTGAAGGGAAATGAACTAGCGATAGCAGAAATAGGATGGTTGAGTTATAGCGGGTAGATAAGTGCGTTTAGACGCTTTGCTTCAGAGAGGCTTTCTAGGCCAAGCCCGCCAACCAAAGCACTGCCATTTACGGTAATGATTTGCTTGTTCATACCTGCAGGCGTTGCCGCTAGCATCGGAAGTGATTTCAGGATGGCATCCGCGCCGCCCATTTTTTGATAGCTACGGCCGCTTACTAAAATGACATCAGGTTGCATCTCAACGAGTGATTCCATTGAAAGTGGCTTGTAAGACGTTAGGCTCTGAGCGGCAGGGTTGATTCCGCCAGCTAATTCGATGATTGCGTTTGGTGATGTTTCGCCACCAGCAACGTTCGCAGGGCGACCTTCATGCAGTAACAGGAACAGAACTTTCTTCGCTTCGTTGCTTGGTACTTGGTTCGCTTTCAGTGCTGCGATCTTTTGATTCACTTCAGTTTTCACTTGCTGTGAGTGGTCTTCGGTATGGGTGATCTTGGCGATTTGGTCGATACGCTTCAATAACCCTTCAACGTTTGCTTCAGTGTTCACGATCTCGACATCGACGCCTGCCGATTTTAATTGAGAGATAGCGTTGTCTGGCCCCATTTCATCAGAGCCAATCAGAGTGGTTGGCTCTAGGGCAAGCAAACCTTCAGCAGACAGGTTTCTGTGATAGCCAATCTTTGGCAGGTTTTCAGATTGAGGGAAGCGACTGGTTACATCAATACCCACTAATTGTTCTTCTGCGCCAAGCGCCAAAACTAATTCTGTAACAGCACTACCGGCACTGATGATACGAGGTTGTTCAACATCGTTTGCCATCGCGGTTGGTGCAGTCAATGCCAAGCTCATAGCGGCCACTGAAAGGAGATGTGTCTTGGTCTTTAATTTATTGAGCACGTTTAAGTTGTTCATAATAAGTTCTTTATATTTTCTTTTTGTATCGCGAAGATACTCAGTGAGCAGTCCGTTCGCATTGTGAGTTCGAGTCGATAGAGAGGCTTAGCTCTGATTGTTTAGTCTTATCGGTCAGAAGCCAAACCTCGTGAAAATTGAGTCTTGTTCTAACCATCGTCAGTGAGCAGTTGAGTTGCTGGAATTCCGTTCTCTTGAAGGAATGAAAGCAGCTTCACTAGGTTCTCCACGTTGGCGGCTTTGTCCGCGCCAATGATGATCGGCTTTTTATCTGTTGAGCCTGTCTCTTCTAACAAGGCAATCTTGAAGTTTTCCCAGTCGATGTACTCTTGGCCGTTAATCGCCCAGTAGGGTTCATGGTCTAGGATGTTGACGCTAATCGAGTCTTTGTGGACTTCAGAAACGTTTTTAACGTCAGAACTAGGCAGTTCAACTTCCAGTGACTCCAGTTTTACTGATGCCGTAAGTAATAGAAAAACCATCACGATAAAAATGATGTCGAGCAACGGTGTTAAGTCCGGAACTAGGCTTTGTGTGTGAGATGAGTGGGGCGTCTTAATCATGCTTGGCTCACATCACCAATAGAGGTTTTGTTGACAGGCTTACCTTGAGCATCATCAGATTGATTGGTTTGAATCGACATACCTTCTAGCCACACATTCACATAGTTCAGAGTATGTTCTAGCTGAGCAAGCACTCGGTCAGCCCAAAGGCCTAATAGTTGTGCACCTGAAATTGCTGGAAGTGCGATCATCAAGCCAGCAGCCGTCGTTCTCATTGCTAAACCAAGACCGTCTGCTAGGTCGTTCGGTGTGATGCTGCCAGTAGTCGCGGCAACACCTTTGAACATTTCAATAAGGCCAAGTACCGTGCCAAGCAGTCCAATCAGCGGGCTAATCACACCGATTAAACCAAGCAGTCTTAGACCAGCGTGCAATTGGTGGCGTTTCTCTTGTAGCCAGATCCCAGCTGCATCTTCACGTAAACCTTTTGAGAAAGAGTGGTGAGCAAGCAACATCGACACGCCCTTGTACAATAGCGGTCGTTTACCTGAAATCGACTGAGCGAGCGCTTCAATCTCTTTGCTATTGGTTGGCGAGATCTGATTGAGCTCACGACGAATGGCACGTTTGCCAACGCCAATGCTTAACATAACTTGGAATATACGTTCTGCGATGATCATTGCTGTTAATGCAGAGCAGATAAGAAGAGGCCAAGTCATTAAGCCCAGTTGATCTTGTAAGTGACTGATTTGTTGCATGATTAATCCAACCTAAAACGAACAGGTATTTGTACTCGGTGAGCAATCGCTCGACCATTGACAGTATGAGGTGAGAATTTCCATTGTTTAATGGCGTCTAAAGCGGCGTTATCGAGCATTTGTGCGCCTGATGAATTTACTAATGCTTGTTTAATTTGTTTGCCTTCTGCGTCTAACCAGATCTCATAAGTTGCGACACCTTCAACGCCACGACGTCTGGCTTGGCGAGGATAATTCGGCGGTGTAGGGCGTGCAGAGAAAGAAGGCTTAGTGACTAGCACCGGCTCTTGGTTTGATACGCCTTGGTTTACTTCCTGAGGCTGGTTGGCAGACTCGTCCATATTCTTATCGACTTTTTTGTTGGCCAGCTTCTCTGGTTGCGGTGCTGGTTCAGGGCGTTCTTTCTTCACGACCTTTTTCTCAGTCACCGGTTTCTTTTGAACCGGCTTCTTCTCGACTTTCTTTTCAACAACCTTTTTCTCTACTTTCTTAGGTTGAGGCTTATTGGTGATCGCTTTTTTCTTTGGTGTCGGTTTGGCTTGCTTTGGCTCAACGACCTTCGGCTCGACAGGTTTAGGTTCAGCTTGTGAGACAGTTTCCTCAATTGGTTTTGGTTCAACGGGTTCTGTAACCGTTTTTTGCTGAGCTTGAGAAGGAGCGCTTTTAGGTGTGAAGTTGATCGATACCGTGTTCGATTGGCTACCTGCAGGCATCGCAAATACTTTGGATTCTTGAGCGACAAACAATAGCGCCGCATGAATCACCAACGATGCACCGCCTGCAATAACATATCTAGGAACGTTCACAATCAATCCTTTACCAAATCAAAATTCTGTATCGGATTATCGCTTAGAATCTAAATAAGATCAATTATCAATTGCATTATCATTTGGCTCTATTTATGATTCTCTCAGTTTTTAGCGAATAGTCTTCCAGACTTTGCTATGTAAGTGTTTAGAGAGATTATATGAGTCTTAATATTTATAAATTTGACGAATCAATCTTGGGTATTTCTAGCCCTGATCCGCTTCGTTTTGCGTTTGCGAAAAAGCATTCTGCACATGCCGGAGGAAGTTCAATTCCGGTCGACCCGAGCAAGAAGTTGGAGCTCTTTGATGAACTGATGCTAAGCGAAGGGAAGAAACAGGATAAGCGTTGCCTGTATATCCACATTCCTTTCTGCCGTGTGCGCTGTACGTTCTGCAACTTCTTCCAAAATGCCGCAAGCCGCAAATTAGTGGATGAGTACTTCGATGCTCTGATGGTTGAGTTGAAGCAAAAAGCCAAAACGCCTTGGGCTCAGTCTGGATTATTTCACGCCGTCTACATTGGTGGCGGAACACCTACCGATCTATCGCCTCAACAGGTAGAGCAACTAGGTAAGGCTATTCGCCAATATTTCCCGTTAGCAAACGATGTGGAAATGACCTTAGAAGGGCGCATCAATCGCTTTGGCGACGAGATGTTTGATCGTGCGCTTGAAGGTGGTTTCAACCGTTTCTCCTTTGGTATTCAAAGTTTCAACACTCAAGTTCGACGCAGCGCCAAGCGCTTAGATGACCGAGAGGTTGTGCTAGAACGTATCAGTTCACTAAGTCGTACAGAGCAAGCGCCCATCGTTCTGGATTTACTGTACGGATTACCATACCAGTCTATGGAAGTGTTCCAACAAGATTTAGAAGACTACATGTCTACTGGTGCGCACGGTATTGACCTCTACCAACTGATTGTTGGGGGTAATGCACCTATGCTTAATCTTGTTGAGAAAGGAAAAATCCCACCACCGGCCAATACGCCTGATAAGGCGAGCATGTACCTGGCGGGTGTTGAATTCATGGCTAAGCACAAGGTTAAACAGCTGAGCGTGAATCACTGGACTCGCGATAACCGCGAACGCAGCATTTACAATAGCTTAGCGAAAACTTATGCCGAAGTGCTGCCAATTGGTTGTGGTGCTGGTGGCAACATTGGCGGTCATGGTGTGATGCAACATCGAACTTTAGACAGCTACATGGAGTCTATAAAACAAGGTCAGTTGCCGATTGCCATGATGACGAAGCAAAGCTCATTAGAGCCAATCTTCTCGACATTAAAGGCAGGCTTTGATTCTGGTGTTGTTAGAAGAAGTACGTTGCCGACCTTTATGGGACAAGACACGTTCGATTACTTGAAGCCTCTGTTCTCACATTGGGAAAAGAATGGCTTGGTTGAGCTTTCAGAGGATTACTTGAGCCTGACTATTGCAGGCAGCTTCTGGGCAGTAAGCCTGGCTCAGAGTGTGATTCAAGTGCTTAACGCTGAATACCAAGCAATGCACCCAGCACCGAAAGCATCAGGTTCGGGCGTTCACCCGCATGCAAGCTTGAAGCACGCTTAATATCGAATTTTTAATTTAAAACTTACGTAAATTACTCGTTTATACGGAAACATATTCAATGACAGATACAACATTAGAAATGACAGAAACTCTAGAACAACGTGTCGCTCGCATTCTAGAAGAAGAACCAAAACTGCTTCCTACTGCGATTGCTGAGAAGCTAGGTGTTTCAGAGGTTGAAGTGGTTGCTGCTTTTCCAAACGACATGGCAGTGATGCTAGATGGTAGCCGTGCTCAAGAAATTCTAGAAGGATTAGTGGGTTGGGGCCCTGTGACCACAATCGTGCATTCATTCGGATCAATCTTCGAAGTAAAAGCGCCGTTCCCTAAAGGTAAAGTAGCACGTGGTTACTACAACCTGATGGGCAAAGAAGGCGAGCTTCATGGTCACCTAAAGTTAGACAACGTTAAACAGATCGGTTTGGTGAGCAAAGCGTTCATGGGCCGTGAAAGTCATTACTTCGGTTTCTTCAGTGAAACGGGCGAGAACATTTTTAAGATCTACCTAGGCCGCAACGAAAAGCGTGAGCTAATTGCCGACCAAGTAGAACGCTTCAAAGCGCTAAAAGCACAAGCTTAAACAGAATCAGCAGTAACAGTTAATAAGACATCAATGCTCGAGGATCGTTTAGTTCGCTAATGATCGCTCAACCTCGGGCAAAAATAATAAATCAGAGAAAGTGAATAAAGGAATTACCCATGGAACAGCAAGTAAAACAAGAACGTCTACAAGGTCGCTTAGGTCCAGAAATTAAAGAGTTTCGCCAAGAGCGCTGTACCCTTCAACTTGCAACGGTTGATGAAGAAGGTCGTCCAAACGTAAGTTACGCACCTTTCGTTCAGAACCAAGAAGGTTACTTTGTTCTAATTTCTGATATTGCTCGTCATGCTCGTAACTTGAAAGCAAACCCTCAAGTGTCTTTGATGATGATTGAAGACGAAGAGAGCTCGAAGCAGCTTTACGCACGTAAGCGTCTAACGTTTGATGCGCAAGCGAGCGTTGTAGAACGTGAAACGGAGCTTTGGACTCAAGTGATCGGCCAGATGCAAGAGCGTTTCGGCGAGATCATCGATGGTCTGAGCCAGCTTCAAGATTTCTCTCTGTTCAACCTTAAAGCAGAGAACGGCCTGTTCGTTAAAGGCTTTGGTCAGGCATACCAAGTATCGGGTGACGATCTAGTAGATTTCGTTCACCTGCAAGAAGGCCACAAAAAAGTATCTAACGAGTAATCTCGTTTAACTGGTTATTTAAGAAACCCTCCAATGTGAGGGTTTTTTTACGTCTAAAAATCGTTATAAACACACTAGCGTTGATGTGAGAAAAAGCAGACTAAATCAAAGAGTTTGGTATATTGGCGTTTGATTAATATTTATGTGTAAGGATCGCTACGTGAAGCCAATAAGTCGAGATTGGGACGAGTTCTGTTACCCGTTCATTTATGAAGACAGTCCTATCTGTGATTTTGAGATTCTATCGGACGAGCTTTGCTGCCGAGTTGGATTGGTTCTTTCATTGGAATTGGAACCACAAGTTCGCGAGATCCTGCAACGCCTGCAACCGAACATCTATCATTTGAATGGTTCCGTGCGTGGGAAGTTAGCGATTACTGAATCCGAATTGGTCGAGCTTAAGCAAGATTACCACCGTATCCGTGAGCAGCTAGAAGGTGGCTTCAAAGGGTTTGTATTACCGGGTGGGCATCGAGTGTCGAGCGAGCTTCACTTGTGTCGTTGCCAGGCTAAGAAAGTGGTGCGAGCTTTGGTGAGCATTGAGCATCATGAAAGTAAAAAATCACCGGACCCGATTCTTTTTAAATACGCTAACTTAGTCGCGAACACACTGTATGCATTGGCATCTTTCACTAATCATGTCAATGAGGTAGAGGAAGTGGAATTCGTGAGTAAGAGCTATTCGATGCCCAAAAAGAAAGACTAGCTGCGAGCTCTATTTGGGTTAAGAGATGAAAAACTACGAATTGAAGAAGCTAAACCATTGAACTTGATGTTGGCTTAGCTTCGTGAATAGCCCTAAGCAGCCGTAGAGGCGTCGTTTAAGACTTTTGCGCCGCGTAGCATGGCTTCGATTAACTCACCCGCATTGAACTTCTCAAGCGCTTCGTGGGCACCTACCTGATTAGCACGATCCACACAGATCTCACTTGAAAGTGAGGTATGCAAAATGCAGTAAGCATGGCTCAATGCACTGTCGTTCTGTACTTCAAATGCAAGTTCGTAACCATCCAACCCCGGCATCTCAATGTCACTCACAAGAAGGTCAATCGCTTTGCCTACGCTAGCTTGGCGTCTCATCAGGTCAATCGCATCCAAACCGTTATTGCAGATGCTATAAGGAATGTTGATGCTGTCTAGGGCATCAGATAACTGCTTACGTGCAATCAAAGAGTCATCCACTAATAAGATGTTTAGCGCTTTGAGGCGCTCCCTTTCTACGTCGGTCAGCATTGGAATATGCGCATTCTCGTAATCTGGGTAGATCTTAGAGAGCAGCAGTTCGACATCGAGCATTTGGACGATGCGATCTTCAAAGCGAGTAATGCCTGTCACAAACACGTTGCGACCGACACTCGCTGGCGGTGATTCAATACTCTTCCAATCACATTCAATGATTTTATCGATTGAGCGAACCAAGAATGCCACGACCGTTCTTAAGCAGTCGGTCACGATGAGCACACAGTCATTGTATTCAGCTGGGGTGATCGGGCGAAAGCCAATCGCGGCAGACATATCAATCACAGGCACCGTAAGATCGCGAATGGTCACGGTACCAATCACATGGTGATGAGAGTAGGGGATTTGAGTCATCGGTTGAAAAGGAACGATTTCCCTGACTTTAAGCGTGCCAATCGCAAAACTTTGAGTGAGGGACAATTTGAACATCAACATTCCCTGTGACTGACTCGCTTTACTGATCGGTTTGGCCATAATTGGCTCCTATTTACTACACGCTTAATTTATAAAGAATAATTTAAAGGGAAATAGCAGTCGCGGCAAGTAACTCTACTGTTTTTAGGGGCTTTAAGACGGTTGTTTTCGGTTATAGAGTGAAGAATGGTGTTTCTTGGGTTAAAATCACGCTAAATACTCGCTGTCGATGGTTAGTCGACAAGCAGACAGCAACAAACTGAGAATTATCATGGCAAGAACAGCAGCAGCGCTTCATATTCTGGTGAAGCATAAAGAACTAGCAGAAGACATCATGACGCAGCTTAAAAAGGGCGCTAAATTTCAAACGCTAGCGAAGAAACATTCAACCTGTCCATCTGGTAAAAAGGGCGGCGACCTTGGCGAGTTCAAGAAAGGTCAAATGGTGCCTCAGTTTGATAAGGTTTGTTTCTCTGGCGAGACGCTTGTACCACATCTTGTAAAAACTAAATTCGGTTGGCACGTAGTTAAGGTTCTTTACAGAACCTAGTGTAAGATATGTGTTAGATGGAATAAAAGGAGCGTATATACGCTCCTTTTTTGTGACTTTTTGGTGCATTTAAAAGCACGATGGCTGAGTGTTCATCCCAGACGTTATGCGATAATTGGTGCTACGCCCTCAACTATCCACCGTGAGTAATTGGTAGGAGGAGGAGGGTTTTTAATGAGTAACTCATATAATAAATGCCATTCTTGAGGAAATTTATGCAGCTTTGCCTTTTAGCCTTTGCCTTTTCTAAAAAGCTGTCAACGAGTTTGGTAGGAGAACAACATGGAGAGTTCAGCTATGTTAAGCAACCCAGCGACAGATGTCATATTGCATGCCTTTGACTGGTGCTACGCTGACGTAATGAAGAACGCCCCACTGATCCAAGAGTTGGGTTATAAATCTGTTTTAGTTTCACCGGCAATGAAGTCGTTACGTGGCCCTAAAGGTTGCGACCGAGATTCTGGTACTCAATGGTGGCAGCGCTATCAGCCACAAGACTATCGTGTGATCGATAATCAGTTGGGTGACACGCAAGATTTTAAAGCGATGGTCGACACGTTAAAGCAACATGGGCTTCGTACCTATGTGGATGTGGTGTTCAACCACATGGCAAACGAATCTGGCATTCGCAGTGACTTAACGTATCCGAACCTTCAAGATATGGCGTCTTACCAAAAAGACGCTGATTATTATGAATCGATCCGCTTGTTTGGTGATCTTTCTAAGCCTTTATTTGATGAAAACGACTTTGTGGAAGCGTTTGGTATCAAAAACTGGAAAGACACTTGGGAAGTGCAGAACGGGCGTATTACTGGCGGAGCCAGCGATCCTGGTTTGCCAACGCTGTTAGACAACGACAATGTGGTTGCACAACAGCGAGCGTACCTAAAAGCCTTGAAAGCGATTGGTGTGAAAGGTTTCCGCATTGATGCTGCAAAACACATGACACTGTCACACCTGCGCAAAGTATGGACTGATGATATCTGCGAAGAAATGCACATCTTTGGCGAGATCATTACCGATGGCGGTGCGACGGAAGAAGAGTACGAGCTGTTCCTTGAGCCGTACCTGAAACACACGCGCTTAGGTGCGTACGATTTCCCTCTGTTCAATACCATCTTCAAAGCCTTTGAAGAGCAGGGCAGCTTTAAGTCTCTGATCAACCCTTACTGTTTTGGTCAGGCTCTATCGAACATGAGAGCCATCACTTTTGCCGTGACCCATGACATTCCAAACAACGAGGTGTTTTTGGAACATGTGATGGACGAAGTGGACGAACGATTGGCTCACGCCTTCATTCTTGGTCGAGATGGCGGTGTACCACTGGTTTATAGTGAATTAAGCACGAGCGGTATTTTGGACCAGAATGGTCAGCCTCGTTGGCTTAACGACTGGCAAGCGCCTTACATGAAAAGCATGATTCAATTCCATAATCATGTTCATGGCGAAGCGATGCGTGTGGTTGAAGCGAATGATGATTTGTTGGTATTTGTCCGCGGTGACAAAGGCATTGTGGTGATTAACAAGTCGAAACGCAGCAAAACCGCCTCATTAAGTTGGACAGGTGCGGTAACCGATTTATTGTCGGGTGATGTGTTTGAATGTGTGGGTGAGGATTTAACCATCAAGGTGGAATCGAACCAATGCATGATGTTGACGACGAATGAACTGAAACCTGTCACGAGTTAACTCTGTTAGGTTACAAAAAGAAGCCCCGCTTACTGGCAATCAGTAAGCGGGGCTTTTTATTTTAAGCTATTGCTCGGGAGCTAAAACGATCGGTGACTCAACCAAACGGCGACTGAGCCAAACCGTGGTTAAACCGTAAACTTATTCAATAGCTCGTCTTGTTGGCGAACATTGTCAGTTTGCTGCTGCATTGCCGTGTTCGCTTCTTGAGCTGCTGTAGATACTTGTGTCGAAAGGTCTTTGATCTTAACGGTGTTGTTGTTGATCTCTTCCGCGACTAAGCTCTGCTCTTCTGCTGCTGAAGCAATCTGAATATTCATATCAGAGATACGCTGAATCGCGTCACGAATACGGTCAAGTGAAGAGTTCGCTTGCTGAGCACGTTCAACGGCGTCAGTTGCGGTGTCTTTACTTTGGTTCATCGCATTCGATACTGAGCTTGCGCCTGCTTGAAGCTGCTCGATCATGTTACGAATTTCAGTGGTCGATTCTTGAGTACGTTGCGCCAGAGTACGAACTTCATCGGCTACGACTGCGAAACCACGACCCGATTCACCCGCACGCGCTGCTTCAATCGCTGCGTTTAGTGCTAGTAGGTTGGTTTGGTCTGCAATGTCGTTGATTACCTTAAGAATCGTTTCGATGTTTGCAGTTGCTGATTCAAGTACTTGTACTTCTGCAACGGCTTGGTCGATACGCTCAGATAAGTTATCAATCGCTTGAGTGGTTTCACTAACTACAGAGGTGCCGTCTAGCGTTGCTTCGTCAGCTTCACGAGCCGCAGCCGCAGCACCTTGAGCGTTGTTTGCTACTTCTGTTGCGGTAACCGCCATCTCGTTCATTGCGGTCGCGAGCTGTTCAAGCTCTTGCAGTTGCGTGTTCATCGCATTTGCAGATTCGCCAGCACCTTTCACTGTGAATTCCGTACCACGTTTAATCTCAACGCCAATCGCTTTCGATTGAATGATTTGATTTTGCAGGTTTTCGGTAAAGGTGTTGAAGCCTTTCGCTAGGTCAGAGAACTCTTGGTCTGTGTTGGTATCCAGACGCTTAGTTAAGTCACCTTGTCCGCTCGCCACATCTTGAATCGCTTGGTTAAGTGCATCCAGTGGACGCATCAACACGCGGATCAGAACCGTTAGCGCAACGACACTAAGAATTACAGCAAGCAAAGAGTAGATCATTGAACTGTTTTTCAAGTCTTCGACCGTTTGGTAAGCGATCTCTTCATCTAGGATTGCGCCGATGTACCAATCTTCACTTGGGATGTGTGTGAAGTTAACTAGGAACATTTTGCCGTCGACTTCAATCTCCTGAGAGCCTTCACGAATAGTCGCTTGAGGCATGTAGCTTGAAAGCGTTTCTCCGTTGTTTTTAGCATTCGGGTGAGCAATCGTTGTGCCGTCGGCTGTCACTAGGAATAGGTAGCCCGCATCAAACAGGTTTACTTGGTTCACCAAGGTGGCAAGGTTGGTCAGTTCTAGGTCGTAGAACATACCTGCAGTAAAGCGGCCGTTGTCTTTAACTGGAGTACCCACTGAGATAATGACCTTCTTACTTGATGCATCCACATAAGGCGCGGTAACAACTAAACTGTTTTTGGATTTAGCATCAATGTACCAAGGACGAATTCGTGGGTCGTAATCTGGCCCCGCTTCCCAGCCGTCATCATTTTCAATGACGAAACCGTTTGCTTCATAACCAAAACCAACCGCAAGGAAGCTGTTTTTAAGCTTTGGCTTTTCTAAAATTTCTTTTACGTAAGTACGATCTTGAGGATTGATCTCGATGACTTCAGTCGTCGATTGCGCCAAAGCTTTCTTGGCATTCATCTCGGATACTACTGTATTTTTTACGCCCGAGACCATCTCTTTAAGACTCGCATTGACGTGGTTCTCTACAGCACTTCTAACGGTGTAAAGTTGTTGTATTGAAAGCAATGATACTGTCACTAGCAGCAAGGCTGATGATGCAGCAACCACCTTATGGCTAAATTTCATTGAGTTTTCCCCTTCTCACAGGCTTTGCGAAGACTAAAGTTAATCGTGTTTTTCTAATTATATATATCGACGAGATTGAAATTTACTTGAATGTAATTTCACAAAATAGACTACAAAAATACAACAACCCAAACAATACAAAATTCACTAAATCACATATTTGTTACTTTTATTATTGGGTTCAATGAGTTGGGGAATGGCGCTAGACGGGGTTTAAGGGGGAATTAAGAATGTATTAATTTGCAGATTATGCGTTCAGTTTTCTATTAACACGAGGTGATGTGAATAAACAATATGAAATTAAATGATATGCAGAACTTATATATTGATTAGAATCCAAATAACGCTGTGTATATATTTTGTGCAAATAAAAAGCCCCACAAAAGTGAGGCTTATAATTCTATCTGCTTATTTACTTATATAAGTAGCATCTAATTTAGAATATTAGGTGAGCTACACCAGCGATAACTGGGAGTGTAATTAGAGTACGCAGAATAAAGATGATAAACAGTTCTAAGATGTTTACTGGGATTTTACTACCTAGAAGCAGAGCGCCTACTTCAGACATGTAAATCAGTTGAGTTACCGACATTGCTGCAATAACAAAGCGAGTCATCTCGTTGTCGATAGAAGCTGCAAGGATTGCTGGGATAAACATATCCGCAAAACCAACAACGATCGTTTCAGAGGCTGCAACGGCTTCAGGTACACCAAGTAGCTCTAGGAATGGGATGAAAGGCTGACCTAGGAACGAGAATACAGAGGTGTATTCCGCAATCACCAACGCCATGGTACCAAGGCCCATAACAACAGGCAGTACACCAAAGACCATATCAACAGCGTTACGAACGCCTTCGCCAAATACAGACTTAGCCGACTTCACTTGTGATGCTTTGTTTACTGCTAGCTCAAGGCCCCAAGAGAATGTTGAGTGACCTGCAGGAATCGCGTCAGCGTCTTTGTGCGGCTTGCTACCATCAATGAAGGTGTCTTTTTTCATGCTTAGTGGTGGAAGGCGAGGGATGATTACCGCTGCTACAATACCCGCTAGACAGATTGCTGCGTAGAAAGGTAGGAACAAGTGCTCTAACTCTACTTGTGCAATGACCACAAGGCTGAACGTAATCGATACTGCCGAGAAAGTCGTACCAACAACCGCAGCTTCACGTTGAGTGTAGAATTTCTTTTCGTACTGTTTGCTTGTAAGCAGGATACCAACGCTGCCATCACCTAACCAAGAAGCCATACAGTCGATAGCACTACGACCTGGTAGGTTGAAGATTGGGCGCATGATTTTGCTTAACAAGGTGCCAAACAACTCTAGCAAACCGAAGTTAAGTAGAAGAGGTAGTAGCAAACCCGCAAAGATAAATACTGAGAACAGTGTAGGAAGTAGGCCTTCTAACACTAAACCACCGGTGTTTTCTTCCAAAATAAACTCTGGACCTACTTGGAAGAACGCCATGAATGCCGCAGCACCACCAATCAAACGAACCAACAACCACAGTGGAGATGGGTTGAAAAGGCCGTTTAAAAATGAATTCGATGTAATGAATGTAGGCTTGAAAATGGTGCTTAAAACGGAAGCTACAGACATGAAAGCGACGATCGCAGTGATAATAGAGACTAGGTACTCACCGAAAACCGCTTGAATTGACTTGGCTAAGATCGCTACAGGGATGGTGAGATCGCCTTGATAGCTGATTGGTGCCATGAAAAGGAATAAACCAATCAATGATGGGATTAAGAAAACCCAGAAACTGCCTTTAGATTTCTCTGTTTGAGCAGTATTCGTGTTGTTAGACATGTTATTGTTCTCGAATTTCTACACGTAAAAAAGCCACATCCTTGGCATTTTTATTCACTAAACGTCCGTATTTTCTCATTGGGTGCAAGATTACCCAGTATTAATATCGCTTGCAATACTATTCATCAAATATCGCTAAGTATTCACACTGGTTATTCTGCAACTCCTTAAGAGTTTAGAATAAAGTGTTGCGGATGTTACGTAGTTTGAGGATATATTGCCAGATATTTATAAATTTACTGGCGTTTCAGTTCGATAGGTCAAGTATAGCCAATAGCTAAACGCAATGATGAAGGCGAAAGAAGCAGGGAACGCCAGAGCTAATATTTCGAAGCGTTGGAACAAGCAAGCGCCCGTTAAGCCTCCAAATAGAAAACCGACAACGATGAACATCAGCAGTTTGGCTTTGCGGCGGTCAAAGGGCATGCCTTTAAGGCGAGCACCAATCATGATCCCAAGATCCGTGATGATCCCGCTCATGTGTGTGGTACGAATGATCGCACCGCTATAAGTCGTGATCATTGCGTTTTGCAACCCACATGCGGCTGAAGCGAAGTATTGGCCTGACATGTAGCCTTGTAATAGTGCCCAAAGTGCCAAGAATAACAACCCACCTTCAATACATAGCGCGACACCGTAGCGGCGTCCTAGCTTTAGTGCTTGGTTTTCAATAAAGAACCCACTAAAGGCTGCGCCTAACATAAAGCTCATGATCACCAATAGAAGGTGCACTGATGCCGAAGTTGGGGTGAGTAGGCTGCTGCCGAGTAAAGACATGGTGCCAGAGATGTGCGAGATGGCTTGATGTTGGAAACCAAGTAACCCAATAGCATTTACGCTGCCAGCAAGGCCTGCTAGCAGTAGCGCGCCGTATTCAACCCAGCGAGGTAGCTTAGAAATCATGTGGTTCACCCTGGGTTAGAAAGAGGAGCAGATTATAACGCTAGCGAAAAGATACGCTAGCGTTGCGGGGCTTTCATATTTGATCTTGGGCAACAGTATTGCAGTTTGTTTCTTTACAGGTGTTATCGCAATACTTGAGGGTTGTAGCCACTAATTATAGTGACTCATTTGATGGTCAAATTTGACCCAACCATGTTTGCGCTCTTCATAAACTGAAAAACTTGGCAGTGGAAAATCTTGTTCTTTAAATAGCCCGAGAGGGACGATATAAAAATCGGCAGCGGCAACAGATTGTAAAAGCATAGTGGTGCCACATTGAGGACAAAACTGATAGGTGACTTCATTGCCTGTATCGCTAATGCGTGAGAAAGAGGTGATCTCCCCGCTGAGTGTGACTTGTTCAATTGGGAACCGAGCTTGAACGCCGAACACGCTTCCTGTGCGTTTTTGGCATTCATAGCAATGACACACAGAGGTGCGTTGAGGCTCACCGCGGCATACGAGATTGACGGCTCCACAGCGACATTCGCAACTTCTGATATTTCTGTCTTTAATATGATTGATATCCATCCATGCTCCACTTCTGGTTAACCCTGTATTGATAATTATACTAAAGCCCTTTATGGTCTGCACAACTGGATGAAAACAAAAGAATATAATTGCTCATGAAAAAGAAAATCTTGCCTATACCTCTGATTTTACTGATTCCAATTGTCATGCTGGTCGTGGTGATATTGGCGGGTGTTTATCGTTTTAGTTTAAGTGATGAAGAAATCTTAGCTAAGTTTCCTTCTTCTCAAGTCAGTTATGACCCAGTCGTAGAAACCGTTTTTGATTTGAAGACAACCAACCCATGGACAATCAAAGTACCTGAAACCAACGCATACGCCTTTATTAATGAAATCGATGCGCCAAAAGCAATCGCGTTTGGTCGTTATGATTCTGGAGTAGAGCGTGGCGTGGTGACTGTTGATACGAAAAGCCTTTCTGCGGTGACCTTGGGCAACGCGAGTTTTTTCGTTGCGCCAATGTGGATATCAAACCAAGGCAGTGGCGTATTCTATTACCTTGGTCTGTTTAAACATGATCAGCAGCGAAGCCGTGTGGTGCTAGTTGACCAGCTTTTCTTGGGCGACCGCGTGCAAATTCAGACTTTGGATGTCGTTCAGCAGCCAGATTCGCAATCACAGAAAAAACTCACAGGGGAAGGTTTTATCGGCTTTACTCAGCATTCTGCGGAACAATCATTTGCAGAACCCCCTTCTGAAAAGGTGTTGATGAGCTTTTCTTTTGATACGCAATCAATTGGTAAGCAATAGCGTTTTCGTTAGTGCAAGGATTTGTTGTTTATGTGAGCCAAATTACATATTATCTTAATAAGATGAATGAAATTTAGACACTTTTTTGTGCTTGTGTCTGCTTACTTTTACAAATGGAGCTTGCGAATGATTAATAAACGTTTTTTTAAGACGAAAGATGAAGTGGAAGTGACCTTCGAGCTAGAAGCTCAAGAGGCGAACTCTGTATCCATTGTTGCTGACTTCCTTGACTGGAAAGCCACGCCAATGAAAAAACTGGCGAAAGGAAAAGTCTACAAATTCAAAACTCGCTTACCTAAAGATGGCGAGTTTCAATTTCGCTACCTAGTTGATGATCAGCAATGGGTAAACGATTCGAATGCCGACCGTTACATTCCAAATGAATTTGGCGAAGACAACTGCCTAGTGTCGACGGTTAACGCTTAATCGCGATCGTTTGTTTTAGGTAAAAAGTCGCGTTTTTCGAACTCAGCCGTCTTGCTTCAATCGTGATAATGGATTGAGTTGTTTAAGCGCTTCATTTTCTAAAAACGGCGACTAATTCGCTTCGTTTATTAATTATTCGAAACGGAATAACGTAAATTAATAGAAAGCAGAAACTAGCCGTTTCTGCTTTTTTATTTTCAAATTTAGCGGTTAATTTTATTTGGAGAGAAGTGAACGTTCACTTACGGCAACTCAATGACTTAGCTCTACGTAGACAGATTCACGTCATATTATGACAATGCATTGATGATTTATGCGTTTGAAAAGCATATCCTATGCCTTTATATCGTAGAAAGACCTGTTTACCGTGTATTCAAAAATATTTCCCTCTCCGTTTGCTGAGCTTTCACCTGTAAAAAAAGTAGCTATTTTGGGACTGCCACTTATTGCTGCGATTGGTGTTGCTTTGCAATCGTCACAATCGGATCTGACGAAAACGATCGATCTTGATTTACCCGACTCAACTGTGATTGAGTCTATTCTGTCACCTTCTTCTGTTACTGTTATCGAGCCGCCAACGTTTGAGTACCAAATTCAAACGGGTGATAACTTAAGTAGCATCTTCACTCAGCTTGGGTTTTCTTATAAATCGATGATGAGCGTGATGGAAACCGATTTAAACTTCCTTGCGTTGGACACGCTTCGTCCAGGTAACACATTGCGTTTTTGGCGTGATGAGGCGACGGGCGATCTTTCTAAAATGGAACTTCAATTTAGTGTTGCGGATAAAGTGGTTTATCGACTGCTTGAAGACGGCACATACGAGTTTGAAGATATCTCTATTCCGGGCGAATGGAAGCAGCGACCTCTCGTGGGTGATATCCATGGCAGCTTCTCAATGTCGGCGAATAAAGCTGGCCTGAACAGCCTTGAGATTGACCATATTGTGACCCTTCTTAAAGACAAGCTGAACTTCAGCCGTGACTTACGTGCCGGCGATCAGTTTGAGGTGCTTCAGAAAGCGCAATTTGTTGATGGTGTTGCTACGGGCAAACGCGAAATTGAAGCAATTAAGATTATAAACCGCAATCGTGTTGTGTCTGCGTACCTTCATACTGATGGTCAATACTACGACGCAGACGGTGATAGCCTTCAACGTGCTTTCCAACGTTATCCTGTAAACAGCAGCTGGCGTCAGAGTTCTCAATTTAACCCTAAACGTCTACACCCGGTGACTGGCCGAATCTCACCGCACAATGGTACGGATTTCGCGACACCAATTGGCACGCCTGTTCAATCAACGGGTGACGGCAAAGTGATCATGACCCGTAAACACCCTTATGCGGGTAACTATGTGGTGATTCAACAGGGTAGCACTTATAAAACGCGTTACTTGCACTTAAGCAAGATCCTTGTTCGTAAAGGACAAACGGTATCTCGTGGTCAACGTATTGGTCTATCGGGTAAAACGGGTCGAGTGACAGGTGCTCACTTGCACTATGAACTGATCGAACGTGGTCGCCCTGTTGATGCGATGAAAGCGAATATCCCAATGGCCGATTCTGTGCCTAAAAAGGAAAAAGCGACATTCACAGCCGCGAGAGATGAAGCCGACAAGCTATTGAAGGCAGCGTTAGAAACGCGCAATCTAGCAATGGTTAATAATGCTAGTAAGTAGCTAACCATTAAACTGTTTTAAAGCCGCAAGAGCATCACAAAGCACAGTCAGTGTTTAATGAAGATCTTGCGGCTTTTTTAGTTCTCGGTAGAAGAGTCGGCAAGGGTTTTAAACTAAAGGCTCTGAGTGCGCGACATAGCTAACGATAGCTTCAGGTCGCATTGGAGGTGAGTAGAGGTAACCTTGGATCTTGTCACATCCCATCGCGTGCAGTTTTTCTAATTGCTCACGTTTTTCAACCCCTTCCGCAACCAAAGATACATCGAGCCTATGGGCCAATTGAACAATCAGCCACACTACGCTCTCTGAGGTCGAGCTAGTCAACAAGTCTCGAATAAAGGTCGCATCAATTTTAATGCAATCGATAGGGTAGCTGTGGATGTAATTCAAACTGGAGTAGCCTGTACCGAAGTCGTCGAGGGCAATCGTGAAGCCTTGTCCTCTCAGAAAGTTAAGAGCGGATTTAGTCTCTTGTGTTGGCGATAACAGAACTGTTTCGGTTAACTCGATAACAAACTCATTCGCCTTAAAATGGTGCTGTTCAATGGTCCGAGTCAGGTAGGAGATATAACGTTTCGAATCAGTAAGCTCATGCGCAGAGCAGTTGATTCCAAGCTTAACCTTATAGCCTAAACCTTGCTCTAGTGTGGTTTTAGCGCGGCACACCAGTTCAATAATGCGTTCGCCTAATTCGACAATCAGCCCCGATTCTTCAGCCACTTGAATAAACTCTACGGGTGAGATGTCACCATGTCTGGCTGTTTTCCAGCGAGTCAGTACCTCGAAGTACTCCCATTGCGTTTCACCTTGACCCACAATTGGCTGTACCACCACGTACATGCCATTGCTGTCGGGGATATAGCTTTGTGAAATTGGGTTTTCCAGTTCACTTCGTAGCGCAGCGACTAGCTCGGTTTTTCTTTGGTAACGAACTCTTAAGTGAGTGTCATAACATTGAATATGGGTATCTTGGCTGTGTTTACACTCTTTAAGCGCCAAGCTGGTATTGAAGATTATCTGCTCAACGTCTTTGTTGTCTCCATCCGAACTGGCAATTCCGATGCTGATGTCGAAATCTATCTTGATATCAACGCTACTGTAGCCTTGTTTAATTTTGGCCAGTATTTGTTCGCACACGGCTATCGGGTCGGAATGGTAGGTGATGAAGGCGAACTCATTACCCGCAGTTCGAAAAGTCAGGTTGCTTTCAGGTAAAGTTCGGCGCAATGTTTCTGCGACAAACTGCAGCACCTTGTCACCAATATAATTACCGTACATATCATTAATGGCTTTGAAGCTATTGATATCGAGTAAGGCCAACGTAAAAGGGGTAACACTCTGTTGAGTGATTGATTCTAAGGTATCGGATAAGCAGCTGCGATTTAACAAACCAGTTAAGCTGTCGTGTGATACCTCGTAACTCAGCTGATTTACCAGTTGTTCAGAGCGATCATTGAACCACATCTCTCTTAGCGTGTGGATGATGATGTCAGCAAATAGCTGATGGTGCTTGATCACATCATTTTGTTGGTCTGGGCTAAGAGGAGAGGTGAACGTTGAGAACAGCACTCCCATGACCTCACCACTTTGGGTACGAGTAGGAATTGCGATCGAGTTTTGTGAGGTGATTTCCTGCCTAAACGCCGACGTAGGAAGCGACTGAATGACATATTGCGCAAACGAACAATCTGGGTGACGTTGATTCACCGCCTGTTGGTAGATATGACCATGACGCGCGTTGATCTTGTCATGCAGTACATGGTCGGAATGGGCAATCACCAAGGGAACCGTTTGGTCTGGGAAGTACTTCTTCTCAATGATACTGGTGTATTGAGTACCAAATGTTTGGTGCAACGTGAGCACAGCCGACTCTAAAAGGTCGATACCTTCCAACTTAAGTAAACGCCCAATGCGCTCTGTATCTATCATGCTGTTGTGGGTATGTTGAGTCATAGTCACCATCCATAGCTAACCAGAATCATTGTGTAAGCTGTTTATGTAAGGTCTTGTCTATCTGTGCATACAAAACAATATGCGTCTAGTTTATTATTGGTCGTGTTGTATAACTTTTCAAATTTAAATGTGATTTATTTCACAGAATCTGAGTGCTTCGCTCTCGATCCAGCCTCTCTTTGAGGTGGTCCAAAAACAGCTTGGTTCGAGTGTGTGAGTAATCAAGCTTAGGGTAGTACGCGTAAACCATCACTTCGTCTGCTGTTATATTTGGCAATACTGGAACTAATGTCCCTTGTTTTAGATCTTCTTTGATCATCGCTTTGATGGTTAACAACACGCCCATCCCACGCTTCGCCGCATGAAATAACGCCTCTGGATTGGTAGTGGCAAAGTTACCGTTTAACGTGATTCGCTGCCCTTTGGTGAGTGCTACTTCACGGGTCGGACGCTCTCCCCAAATCAACGAGTTGTGTTGCTCTAAATCTTGCTCACAAGTGGGGTAGCCGTACTTGGCGAGATAGCTTGGTGCTGCATAGAAGCTGGCTCTATGCTCGAACAATGGCGTTTTTTTGAAGCTTAATGAGTTGAGTTGTTCTAGTTCACGACTGATTACCAAGTCCAAACCAAGCTCGGGTAATTGACCGGGCGTAGTGGTGATGAGTTGAACCTTAATATCAGGGTACTTTTCTAAGAAGTCGTCCATGTATTGCACAAGAAACTTAGAGCCAACCGCAATGGTCGCGCCTATCTTTAGCAAGCCCGCAGGGGTTTGGTTGACCGAGCGAGTTTCATCAATGATCGACTGCCAATTGTCGAGTTGATCTTTTGCTCTTTGATAGAAGAGTGCGCCTGCTTCGGTCTGGCTAATTGAGCGAGTGGTGCGCTTTAAAAGTTGAGTGCCGATGCGTTCTTCTAGCCAGTTTACTCTTTTGCTAATTGCTGAGCTGGTGGTATTGAGTTTACGCGCAGCGCCATTAAAACTGCCTTCTTCAACCACTCTAACGTAGCTTTTTACGTTGAGAATCCAATCCATATTATTTCCTGTTGGGACTTAATTAAATTCCAATTTGGTTAATTATCAATTACTGGTTTTGAATATAGACTTATATCATGAACAAATATCAAACGAATAGGGAATTTTTTGAGCCAATCGACCTTTAAAAAAACGCCATTACTGTTAGCAATGATGATCATTGCGACGGGACAAGTGGGTGTCAGCATCTACTTGCCAGCACTGCCGCTGATTGCTACTGACTTAAGTGTTACCCAAGTGGATGTGCAACTGCTCGTCACACTGTTTCTTGTGGGTTTCGGCTTATCGCAGCTGTTTTATGGACCGATGTCCGATGCGGTGGGAAGAAGACCTATTTTCTTGTTAGGTCAGGGTGTTTATTTGATTGGTACTGTCGTTTGTTTTGCTTTTTCTGACAACATGACTGCGTTGGAAGTAGGTCGATTACTGCAAGGATTAGGGGCGGGCAGTGCCTCGGTGCTAGGGCGAAGCGTACTTCGTGACAGTTATGATGGCCCTCAGCTGACTAAAGCCTTGTCCTACATTTCCCTAACGGCTTCGATCATGCCGATCATTGCACCTGTATTTGGTGGCTGGATTTCATTCCACCTTGGTTGGCAGGCTGTGTTCCTTTTCGTTCTATTGTATTTATTGGCGATATTCACATTGGGTTACTTCGTGTTGCATGAGACTCTGCCATATGGGAAGAGCCGTTTTGAAGTAAGCCAAGTGGTAAAGAACTACGGACGCTTGTTAACGAATCGCCAAGTGATAAGCAGCGCCAGCTATAACTGGATGAGTTATATGGCGAGTTTGGTATCGTTATCTCTATTCCCATTTTTAATGCAGGAGCAACTAGGGCTGACAGCGGCTGAATATGGATCTTTGATGATTGTGCCTTCGGCAGGATTGTTGATTGGTAGCGTGGCGTTGAACATACTCAATCGTCGATTCAGTACGCCTCAGTTAATGAGCCTCGCGATTTTGATTATACTGGCGTCTGGCTCTTGGTTGTTAACACATGAACTCTCCATCTTTAACCTAGTGTGGGCATTTACTTGGCTGGCGATCGCACAGGGTATTTCTTTCCCTCTTTCTATCAGCATGTTGTTGGAGCCCCACAAGAAGCAAGCGGGCGCGGTGTCTGCTCTATCCGGTTCGATTCAAATGTGTTTGGCGGGTTTGCTAGGTGGATACTTGGTTGAAAGTTGGGTTACGACTCATCTACAACTTGGCGTGTTCTATCTTATCATCGGCGCAGGTATGGGCAGCGTGCTTTGGTCTTCAGCGAGAATGAACAAGAAAGCGGACAACGCGGAAGTAGAATTCAGCTAAATGAATAAGTGTGGCTCGGTTACTCAGCTCTAAAAAGATGCGATACTTTAAGTAACTGATTGATAGTGAGCTGAGATACTTATGGAAATCAAAGTGCTTCGTAGTTTTGTGGCCGTAGCAACCCACCGTAGTTTTTCGAGGGCAGCGAAAGAGCTGCATACGGTACAGCCTGCTATTAGTCGCCACATTACCAGTCTTGAAGATGAGTTGGGTGTTAAGCTTTTCTTCCGCACATCGCGAGAAGTCACGATTACCGCTGCGGGTTCAAGGTTGTTGCAAGATGCGCTCCATCTGATTGAACAAACCGAGAGCACCAAACAAGCCGTCATCCAAGCCGCCTCAGGTGTGGTAGGTAGCCTCAAGATAGGGTATCTAGGAGGAGCAACGCTCGGCTTTCTTCCTGCTTTAGTTCGAAACTATCTCCAACATAATCCAAATATCGATGTCGGTTTGTATGAAATGACCGTGTCTGAGCAAATTGAAGCGCTTGAGAAACATGACATTGATATCGCTTTCTCGCGCGTTTTGCCTGCTGGTTTCGAAGATAGCTATATATCGACCAATATCTACACCGACAAACTGGTGGCAGCGGTTTCTATCACGCACCCTTTAGCAAATCGGAATGAAATCAATCTCAGCGAACTAAAGTATGACCCTTTTGTTGTGTTCGAGCGCGAGCAGGCTGTTGGGCTATTTGACTCGATCATTACTCAGTGTCAAATGTCAGGCTTCTCACCCAACATCAAAAAACAGCCGAATCAGATGCAGGCCGTGCTTACTCAGGTCGCTGCTGGGTTAGGGGTGACCATTGTGCCTTATTCGGTAAAAGACCTTAGGTTCGATGAATGTTCATTTATCTCTATTAGATCCAATCAAGCTATTGATTCAAAGCCCGTTGAGATCCCTTTGGTCATGACGCATCATCGGCATACTCTCTCCCCAACGGCTCGAGTGTTTGCCGAACTTGTATACAGCGAGATTGATAATATCCGTCGTAAAATGACCTAAAATCTATCTATGCAATAACGGTATAGATTCTAGATTAAATGGCTATTTCTGTTATTTTAAGCGTCCCCTTAAACTCTACTCATCAACGCAATGAGACAGAATTTAAGGGTTAAACATGAAACAAACTCAAAGAGAATTATTAGGCACAGGTCGTTTACTGTTAATGTCTAGTGCAGTATCTGCAACAGCTGCCAACCTTTACTACAACCAACCAATATTGCCGAAAATTGGTACTGAACTGGGTTTATCAAGTGAACAGCTCGGCTCTATTCCTGCTGCGGGTCAGATAGGATATGCAGCGGCATTATTGTTTCTCTCGCCATTAGGGGATAAGTTACCGCGTAAGCAACTCATCTCGATTCTCTCTGTATTACTTGTTTTCTCTTCATTAGTGGCTTCAAACGCTTCCAGTTTGTTGGCAATGGTGCTTGCTTGTTTTGCTATTGGTCTTAGCGCCAATATTACTCAACAACTCATCCCTTTTGCGGCCTCTTTAAGCACACCTGAAACTAAAGGTCGAGTAATCGGTACCTTAATGACCGGTTTAACTGTTGGTATTTTGCTTTCTCGTACAGTCAGTGGCTTTGTAGGAGAGCAATATGGCTGGCGCGCGGTGTTTATTATGTCTGCCGTTTTAGCATCATTGTTTGGTGTATTGCTTTACGTGTTTTTACCGTCCAATAAACCGACCAACAACATGCCTTATCTAAAGTTAGTAGCGAGCATGGCGACGTTAGTAAAACAGCATGCGATTTTACGAAAATCAGCGCTGACTGGTGCGTTGTGGTTTGCTTCTTTTAATGCGCTTTGGGCAACGTTGGCACTGCACGTAAGTGAAGCTCCGTTCAATTACAACGCTCAACAGGCGGGTTTATTCGGTGTGGTGGCACTGGCAGGTGTGATTGGTGCAAAGGTATCTGGCGCGATTGTGAGTAAGTTCGGCTCTCGCAAGATGATCAATATGGCGTTAGTTTTGATTGTGGTTGGCTTTGCGGTTTCAGGTATGTTCGGCGATCACTTAATGGGTCTCATTGCTGGCATCATTTTAATCGACTTAGGTGTGTTCAGTGCACAGGTCTCTAACCAAGTTCGCGTGTTTTCTATCGACCCGCAAGCGCAAAGTCGTATCAATGGTATTTACATGCTGGGTTACTATTTAGGTGGCGCGTTTGGTTCGTTTGCTGGCGTGTTGTCGTTTGAACACTTTGGTTGGCATGGCGTTGCGGTATTCAGTGCTCTGATGGTCGTCGCAAGCTTGGTGGTTAACAACCGAAAAGACAAAGGCGCTGCGATTCAGGCGGAGCTTAGTGTCTAAGTGAGGTCGCTGAGTCTAGATGAATAGAGTTCGTGGTATGAATAGAGCTCTTCGGGATAATAAGAAGTGCTTTATCGTTAAGACGTTGTATTTGTCTGACTGGTTTTCTACAATACTGGCGTCCATTTAATAGGTAAAACAAAATGCAGCAAAATGAATTTGAAGTACTGGTAAAAGCTATCTGCGCACTAGATGGCCTACCTCAAGCACTTGAGCTATTGAAATCCAATGAGGATACTGAAGTTGCTGAGGCTGCCGCTTCACTGACTGGTCAATTTGCGCTAGCGGAAGTGGAAGGCGAAAAGCGCATTTACCACGTGACGCTTCAAGAGAATGAACAAGGCGAAGAGCAAGAGTACATCGAACATGTAATGAATGAAGGCGATGACTTAATCAAATTTGCAGCTTGGTTCTTCGAAACTATGTTCGAACTAAAGCAAAAAGATACTTACCAAATTGCGGGTAAAACTTACCGTCAGCCAAAGCGTAGCTAAGGCTTTAGTTATCGTTAATGACTTCAGTATCAAAGCATGAAGTTTAAGCGAAGCATTTAAAAAAGCAGCTCACATGAGCTGCTTTTTTTATGGGTGTTTCAATCTAGATCCCAAGAGACATTACATGTATTGCACCAAAGTCAAAACGAGTAATAGCTTAAGTTATTGATATATAACTATACTTTTGATTGTGATTACAACGGGAATACTCACGCTGTAATAAAATTCATCAACTTGCATTAAAGTGTGATTTAGATCTTGTTTTTGGGTGTTTTAAGTGTAGAATCCGCGCTTAAGAAAGTTGATTATGTGCGGAGATAAGCATGAACTACGAACTAGGCCACGTATACCTTGGTCAAATGGCAGCAAAGAACATGATGCACGAAGCATTGTATGGCAAGTCAAAGCCAAAAAAAGTATCATTCTTTAAGCGAATGATGAAGAAAATGGCTAAGTAAGCATTTTCCAAAACGGAATTTTAAAAGGCCTTAAACTCATTGAAGTTTAAGGCCTTTTTCGTTTTAGCGATTGATGACTTTCATCGCTTTGTTTTGTTGTGGATGGACACAAGAAAACACTGATTAGTAAATGATCGGAAGTTTAACTCTATCTAAGCGAGATCAGCTTGCCGATTGATTGGATAAGTCGACCACATTGTTTGGAATGGAATCTAGACCATTTTCTTTCATCCATGCTTCCAAGTTGTCTGCTCCGCCGATGTATTTGCCATCAAGCCAGATCTGAGGAACGGTCACCGGTGTTTTTTCACCAATGTGTGCTTTCACTTCTGGAATCATGCGATATAAGGCAGCACTGTCTTTAACGACATCGTGATAGGTATATTCGACACCCGCTTCATCAAGCATTTTCTTAGCTTTCACACAGAATGGGCAGGTCGCTTTGCCATAAACGATATTGCCTTTTAGGCTGTCTCGTTTGGTCCACTCTTTGATTACTGATTGAACCAATACACCACGATTGAGTGCTTCACCTTGGCTAACAACCTTGCCTTCAACAACAAGGATAGGCGCATGCCAAGAACCTAGTTTTAGCGGTTCCCACCAGTGAGATAACCAATCTTTCACTTCTAGTTCGACATCAACGTCAGCCAATTCATTCTCAAAAGTATCCTTAAGAATGTCTTTGGTAAGGGTACATTCTCCACATGGGATGTTTACTTTAAATGGACCCCAGCTGCCTGCCCAACGGTATAGTGTAATCTTGACTGGTTTCTTCATGGTTACGACCTCGCTTAAAATTCTCTTATCAATATAGAACGGACAGTAGAACTATTTATTTCATCGACTTTAAACTTTCTTAACTTTCGTCGGTTTTTTCGTTTCCCAATGGGTAATGAACGCAACAGACGCAATGATAATCGCAGCCCCTAGCCATAAACGACCTGGTGGAACCCAACTGAATACCAGCCAACCAGCCAAGACATTAAGTGGTAATTTCGCGTGATCAAACGGTTGAACGAAAGAAGCATCAGCCACCGAGTACGCTTTTACAATAGCCCACTGAGCCAATGCTGTCATAACACCGATAACGATTAAGATAGCCCAAATAGTGCCGCCACTTGGCATTTGCCAATCAGGAACGGCCAGTAAGATGTTAAATGGTGTAATCAATAGCAGAAGGTAAACCACCATGGTTGAAGGGCTGTCTTGTGAAGAGAGCTTTTTCACCATCAGTGAGTAGCATGCCCAGAAGAAAGCTGCACCAACGGGTAGCAACGTCGCCCAGCTAAAATCTTCAGCCCACGGTTCGAGAATGACCATAGCACCTGCAAAGCCTGCCAAGGTTGCACCCCAACGAGCTGCGCCAACTTTCTCTTTTAGGAAGAGACCAGAACCTATGGTTGCAAACAGTGGCGAAGTCATAAGAAGGGCTATGCCTTGCCAAATCGGCACAGGGTAAGCCAGAGCCCAAATCCAAAGTTGGATACCAATAACTGATAGGAAGACACGGAATACGTGTAGCTTGAGATTATCAGTTTTTAGTGCGCGGCGAATTCCTAACGTTTTCAGGTAAGGAAGGATAGCGAACAATGCGATTGAATACTGAATGACGGCAACGGTAGTAGAAGTCAGTCCGAAATGAATGCTAGCGATTTGAGTTAGGCTGTTGATCAAAGCAAAGGCTAAACCTGCGGTTAGCATCCAGCTAGCGCCTTGGATCGGATGGTGTTGTGACATGATGCTTCTAATTATTTGATGTGGTTCACCTATGATACGGATTTAACACCACTTAACCAGAAAAAGCATTGATGAAGTTAGTCAGAATATTTGAATATGAAAAAAGGTTGAGCGATTGCCCAACCTTTTTAGCACTTATCTAAAGTAAATTTAGATTAGAAGTCGTAGCGTAAACCTAAGCGAAGAGAGTCTTCACTTTGTTTTTCTAAACCTGCAACTTTAAAGTCGTCTAGGTTGTTTAATTGGTAAGCAACGTATGTACGGATAGATTTGTTGAACTTGTAAGTACCAGTCAGCTCAAAGAAGTCAGCTGTGTCTACAGTTAAGTTCTGTGTCACGTCTTTTTCTTGTTTTTGGTACAAACCTGCCAGTTCAAATTGGTCTGTTAGCTTGTACTTAGCAGCAACTTCCACACCAGAGAACTCAGTTTTTGCTTTGTCGTCTAGGTCACCCATTGTGTAGGTAGCACCTAGGTATAAAGCATCCATTTTGTAGTTAATACCAGCAATCAATGCTGTAGCTGAACCATTACCAGTACCGTTGTCGTTACCTGAGTAACCAAGACCGAAACCTAAGCCCATAGGTAGTGTATAAATGCCAGAGATACCGTAACCGTCAGTATCTTTGTCTTCACCAGCAATCAAACTTGCTTTAAGAGAAAGTGCGTCTGCGTCGTAAGCGTATACAAACGTGTTATTGATTTGCTCGTCACCTGCATTGATGAATGCTTTTTGGTCACCAGAGTAGATAGTAACATCCGACATTTCTGATATTTGAGCTGCAGCTGTATCTTGACGACCTACTGATACTGCGCCGAAGTTACCTTCAAAACCTGCATACATGTAACGTTGCTTAAAGTTTTCAGTCTTACTGTTATCAGCAGAAGATTTTACGCTTTGTTCTGCTTCGTAGAAACCAAAACCAGATAGGTCGCTAGTGATTTCTGTAGTACCACCAACATTCAAACGAAAACGGCTTTTGTTTTCCATTGTACCTTCGATTTCTTCACCACCTGAACCAATGAAGTCACCACGGAATTCAGCACGACCGCCAATCTTAAGCTCAGTACCGTCAGAGCTGTAAACTGTTGCTGCTAGAGATGAACCTGAAACTAGTGCTGCTACCACTGCAGAAGCTAGAACTGCCTTTTTCATAATCACTTACCTTGTATTTTAAAATCCGTGAGCAATGCGCTCTCCGTTTCGATATGAAGCTAATTTAGAGCAGATAAATTAAGCTTTCATTTCTATAAAATTACATTTCCGTGAATAGGGAACTTTTTTAAATGTTGATTTTATTGCACTTTTATTTCATTTGGCTGAGTGGCTTGTGAATAATTATCTAAATTGGAAGTTTTAGAACAGCCATTTGTGCAAGTTTCACTTTGAAAGAGGTGAGGATGTTATGAGTGAGTTTTACGGGCTGAACTGTACTTGTTAAATCGATTAACTGCTTGTACTGGTTAAGATATCCTCTATGATGCAAAAACTTACAAGAGAATAGATTTTGCTCAACAAGATGGAGTAGTTGGATGAAAACAGAGTACTTAGGCGATGTTTTACAAGGTAGACAGGTTATTGGCTCCTTGAATGTTGAAGACTTACATGTTGGAGAGCATCAGTTTTGGTTTCAAGTGACCAGTGATGGACTCGGCCAACCTAAAAACATGCCGGTTTCTGTTTTCAAAGGCAGCCAAGATGGCCCTAAGTTGATGATCACAGCAGGTATTCACGGCGATGAACTGAACGGTGTATTGGCTGCTCAGCAAATTATCAGAGATTTGGTGGGAAAAACACTGAAAGGTACGGTGACAATTGTACCTACGGTGAACTTATCCGGTTTGTTAAATCACAGTCGTGACTTCATCTCTTCCGATCCGGGTTCATGCCCTGCAAATCTCAATCGCCTCTTTCCCGGTGATGCTCACGGACTAGCAGCAGAGCGCTTTGTTGCGTCACTTTGGGAGCGCTTACTCAAGCACAATGCCACCTTCGCCGTTGACCTTCATACCCAAACTCGCGGTGCAGTATACCCACTTTATGTGTTTGCAGATTATCGGATAGAGCAATGTTTAAACATGGCGAGGCTGATGCAACCCGACTGTGTACTTAATGATCCTGGCGACCCTGGAATTCTTGAAACGGTTTGGAATCGCAGTGGTATACCTAGCATCACCGTAGAAGTAGGGATGGGGAAGTTCACTCAACCTGACATGATTCAAAGAGCGGTAGACGGCGTTTTGAATATGCTTTCCTATTACGAGATGCTTGAGGTCGATGGACAAGATCCGTCAGAGGAAAAGCAACTGCCGAGCATGGATTGGATTGAAGGTAACAATGTCGTGTCTATTCGAGCTGATATTGGTGGTTTTGTACTGCCTCAGGTCGAGCTTTTGCAAAGCGTGGAGCAAGATGATCTGTTAGCCATTCAATATGATGCGTTCGGCAATGAATGTCGTCGTTATCATGCGCCATCTTCTGGTCGTGTACTCAGTTATAACGTGGACGCATTAAGAGAGCCGGGGGCGTTGGTGTGCCGTTTATTGAGCTAGTAATTAGTTAGATGGTCGCTAGGTTTGCTATTTGAAATGCCCCAAAAAAGACCGAGCTAGGCTCGGTCAAAGGACAGTTGTCTAGAGTTAACACGTCTTGGACTCGTCGACAGAACTGTTTTTAGAGTAAATAGGATAAATTAAGAACCCATTGCGAGATGGTGACACTTCGACTGCTTTTTTGTTTCAAAACGATTATTTCAAATCCTGACCTGAAATCGTTGTATCTTAAAATCTAGTATTCAAAGCCATAAAAAGCCTACTGCGGGTTAACGCAAGTAGGCTTTATCAATTTCGTCTTCAATTTTAGCTAAGGCTCACAACCTTAGTAGATTGGATTAGAAAGCGTCATCCACAATGTCTTTTAGTCGGTCGTAAGGCACATACCCCGGTAATACCTGACCATTCATCATTAGCGTTGGTGTACCTGTTAAGCCGAGTGCGCTAAAGGTTTGGTGGTTAGTCATTAACGTGTTGCTTTGTTCTGTCGTTGTCTCTAACTGCGCTTCAGTACCTGTTTTTTTCGCTACCGCTTGCAGTGACGATTTTGTGTGACTGCCGCTTTTCGCCATCAGTAATCGATCGACTTCAGGGAAAGCTTCTGGGTTGTCTTTCCATACTTTCATCGCGTATAGCGCTGCATTGGTATTAAGGCCGCTCACTTGTTGCTGCTTAAACGACAGGTAGACATTGATGATCTTGATGTCACTGTTTTCAGAGGCTAGTTTAACCAAGCCTTTCTCCAAGCGTTTACAGAAAGGACAGTTGTAGTCGGTGAAGTTGATGATTACCGATTTGCCGTCAGGGTTACCCGTTATTGGGTGAGCGTCATTGTTGTACAACCAATCATGGCTTTCTGCTTGTGCTTTCTTCGCTTGTTCTTGGCCGGCCACATACTGCTCTAGGCTGGTATGCAAACCCGATATAGTCGAAGGGTTTTCCTTCAGAAACTGATTAATTTCTTCAAGTTGTTGGGTTTGTTCTTTGCTTAGTTCAGCGAAGGCATTGGTGCTCATTAGTGAGCTTAAAATCAGTGCGCTAATCAGATGTTTTTTCATGTTATTTGTTCTCTAATTCTTGATAATCGTGAGCGCTCATTAGGTCACGCTCACGGTATTATTGTTTGTTAAATTGGCTTAAGTCGGTTCATTTGCTTGGCTTTTTCTTGGTAAGCGAGTTATGCAAAATAGGTTCTTAACCACAGCCCGATTGGAGAAGTCACGCCAGTTGCGATACTGCTGATCTTTCCGTCTTTGATGATGACGATACTTGGAGTGACATTGACGCCCCAACTTCTGCTGATTGCCCCAGAAAGATCATTGATCACAGGGAAGTCATACTCTTTTGCATCCAAGTAGCGTTGCACTCGTTCATCGGGTCCTGATGAAAGGGCGACCGTAACGACTTGGTGAGAGTCATTGAAGCTATTGACGGTTGGACTCACGAATTTGCACGCACCACACCAAGTTGCCCAAAAATAGACAATGACGGGCTTACCGTTTTTACTGAGCTCGATAACATCAATATCCTCACCTTGCAGTGACTGACCCACGATTGGAATCGCATCTCCTTTAGGCATGCTTCTGCTGTGATAAAAATCCATAGCAAACGAAACCAGGCCAACGATCAGTATCATTGAGACCAGTTCCTTTCCCCACTTCTTAAGACGACTTGGCTTTCTAGCATCACCTTTTATAGGCTGGTCTTTGGTCGTGTGAGGCTTCTCTTCATTGTTGGGAGTCTTCATCACTTATCTCGCAGCATCGATGGCTTGAACGACAGTGTCACTGTCCAGAATCACGGGCAGTGGAATACCGCTTTTATAGCTTGGGCCATACACGATATTAAATGGCACACCAAATCGTCCGTTACTTTGTAAGTATTGAGTGACGCTTTCACTTGGTGTTGTCCAATCGCCTTTCATCAAAACAATGTCTTCTTGTTGCAGGTGGCTGTATACAGGATCTTGAAGAATCACGCCGATCTTGTTCGCCTTACAGGTGATACACCAGTCAGCAGTCACATCGACAAATACGGTTTTACCTTCATCGACCAATTGAGGAATTTGTTTCGCATCCAGCTTTTGCCAAGCAAGATCATCAACGATAGGCGTTGCCCAGTTATCTGCAGTAACACTGCCGACAATAAGAGCTGCACCAAACATCAAGGTAGTGGTTGCCATGATAGGTATGAGTACTTTACGTCCCAATTTCATGCCAATCCAAACCAGTACTGAAATCACGATAAACAGTGACAACAAGATGGTTGGAAACTTGCCAATGAATGGGCTAAGTAGGCTTGTTAACCACAGGCTGGTGATGAACATCATTAAGCCAAATACCAGCTTAACCTTGAACATCCACGCGCCCGGCTTTGGTAGCAGTTTGGTGAGGCTAGGGAACAGCGCGAAAATTAGCCAAGGTGCACTCATACCAATACCAAGCGCGATGAAGATAGCCCACAACTCTTGGTAGCTTGCGCCCAGCGCGTAAGCCACGGCGGTACCAAGGAACGGAGCACTACAAGGCGTTGCTAACAGCGTGGCAAACATACCTTGAACAAAGTGACCTGAGTATGAGTCATCGCCTTTGGTTGCCATCCAAGTGTTTAAACCCGATGGCAGTCTGAACTCGAATAAACCAAGTAGGTTAATTGAGAACAGTAGGGTAATGATCAGCATAAACCCAATAAACCAAACGTTTTGGAATTGGATTCCCCAACCAATCGCATTACCGCCCATTTTGAGCACTGTCATGCCTAAGGCTAATAGCGCAAACGAGGTGATGACACCCATCGCCGATGCTAGGAATGAGATTCGGATGTGTCGGTTTGATGCTCCTTGATTTTGAATGATGCTGTTTAGCTTCATTCCTAATACAGGTAAAACACACGGCATGATATTAAGGATCAAGCCACCAATTAAGGCAAAGCCAATCATCGCAATAAAGCTGGTGTTACTTGATTGATAGGCGATAGGCTCTGAGCCAACCTGAGCAGTCATCTCTTCAGCAAAGTTAGTATCTGAAACCGTGACGCTAACGGTGCGATCCGTTAAGTCGACGTCACCAATCCAGTTACTCACATCGAAAACGGCCGTCATTGTGTTGTCTGTGATATGAATGGCTGGCTGAGAGAAGAAGTCGTCAATTACTTCTTGGCCATCAATCAACACCATCGGCTTATCCCAGCCTTCTATACTTGTTAGCTGAGTCACCAGTTGCTGCTTGCTCTTGTCCCAAAACAAGCCATTTACTGAAGTTCGGTTTGCTTCGCGCGGTGACTGGCTCATGCCTTGATTGAACAAGAACATGGCTTCTTCATCGAGCTCTAATGTTTGTGGGTCGATCGGCAGTTCGATGTCGTAATCGGTTAACACACAAATATTCGTGCACGACGGAAAAGTGAACGAAGCCTTGAAGATGGCTGGCTTAGTGTTGTCTTTCAGTGTGAGTGTGACCGGAAAGCTGACGTGCTTTTTGTAGCCCAACGTCATTACGTCTAGCTGCTCGTAGTACTTCGGAATTGGCCAATGCCACTCTACCGACTCAATGTTTGTTGAACCAGACCAGTCCCAGCTTGGAGGTATGCCACCTTCGCCTGGGCTGCGCCAATAGGTTTTCCAGTCGCCGTCGAGCACGACATCCAGCACGGTTTGAATCTTAGAACCGTCATCCGACTGTTCACCTGTCGACATCATTCGCATTTTGACCGGTGGGTGTTCAGGCACGCTGAGCCAGCCTGTAGTCTGTGCTAAAGCATTAAATGATGTCATGACCAAAATGGCAGTGACTAAAGTTTTCGCGCATGTACGCATGCAGAATGCCAATGAATCGACAAACTTAGTTAGTAGTGTGTTGTACACAAATGTATCTCCAAAAAATAAATAAAAGGGTGGAATAGCCCGGTTATTTACTCTCTAAATATACAGTGCTTTAGGTGTAGGCGGTGTTTTGTTGGTCGAGTAGAGCGATGGTTGTCTCTAGATAATCTCGATATATGAGGTGAAAGGCTGAATGCGACAGCAATAAATAAAATGAAAGGGATCAACCAGCCTGTTTTCGGCGTGGCGAAGATGAGCATTTTTGAGCTCAGGTCACAGGCGCTAGAATTCGGTGCCGTCAGTGATTTAGACGCATCTGAACCAAAAACGCTGACATAAAGCTCAGACATTTTTTTAAATGAAGCGATAGTCGCTTGTGGGTCGCTGGTTTCAGAACCTATGTGTGTTGATTGGCTAACCGAAGCCTTAGAAAACGTCACTTTATTTGCAGACAGCGTACTTGCCAAACAAGTTACGATAACCAGTCCGGTAAGAAGAAGCGCCCAAAGCGATTGCTTTTGTTGGCGGTTCTGTTGGGATAAAGAAAGTAGCGATGTATTCAGCAAATCAGTCAGTAATCGAATCAGTTAGTATTTAAAACGGGTTAGAAGCAGGCTAGCTTAGATAACTTTGCTGCGTGCCACAAGTCATAAAATTGTCAAAGTCAAAGGGGCACATAAACGCCAAACTCAGAGGCTAAGGCATCGCATTTTCACTTAAGTTCATAATAATCTGTTCTTTTTTTCTATTCGCTGTTTTGTTGACCAAAGCCGTGACTTCCCTTGAGCAGTATATAATTAGCAAAGGTGTTCGATTGAATAAAAAAGAGCGATAAAACAGAGACAAAAAAGCCCAACCGTTCGTTAGGAACTCGATTGGGCTTCTTTCGCTAGCATTGAAGTTCAGAACTCCAACGCCTTCTAATGGGTAATCTTAGTGACTACGACGTGGGCCGTTACGCACTAGGTCTTTACCATTTTCAAAGACTTCTTGAGTGATCCAACGAGCAAGTAGAACTTTGTGGCTGCTGTTGAATACAGCAACGAAGTGACGACCATCTGAATTATTGGTTGCCATGCCTACGCCTTCAACCCCTTCAAGGCCCAAACCGCCAGCTTCCACTGAAATTAGGAATTTTTCTAGCTCTTCTAGAGACTCAATAACATCAAGTTCGTTGTTCATTTTTCTATTCTCTTGCTGTGAGCCAACATCGGATTCAAGGCATTTTAATGCATGTACCTAGGTGAAGATATTGGCCGTTGTTCTTTGTTGGTTGCGTACTCTACAGGTCATAAGAGGGGATTGGAACTCTCAAATATTAGATGCGGACTGATATTTTGCGAATTTTTAACACAACATACCTTTAAATGCTTGTTATCCATATTCTTTTTACTACTATTTATAGGGTCAATTTAGACAATAATAGGAATTAATATGATGAAGGTTTGGCGTTGTCTATTGTTAATGTTGGCGTTTGTCGCATTTGGAAGTTATGCACAAAGCGTCGAGAAAATAGCACAAGTACAAGATCAGTTGATGCTCGATTTGGCAACACTAGAAACGGCGCACGATGCTGAGAAACCCTTTCTTGAAGATATATTAAGGCGTAAGAACCAAGGCTTGCGCGAAGATATATTCACCCAGTTATCATCCGATAAGAAAGAAGAGCTCAATATTGTTCTTGCTCAGCAGGTTGAACTATTACAAAAATTATTGTCATTGAATGATATTAAAATCGTTTCAATGAGCAAAGAAAACCGTTCGACAGAGGGTGATGCTAAGAAACGTCTTGAGCTTCGCATTCAAAAACGAATCGGGATGATGGATGTTTATTATCAGCAATTGGCTAAGACACTCGACTGGTCAAAAGAGCGTGGTATTGATGTAGCCGTCCCTGAAGCTGATCTCAAAACGGCGCTGGTGGCTCGTTCTAAATATCTGACTAATGCCATTCTTTACACTGATACACAGCGACAAGATCTTGAAGCGCGCCTGTCTTTCGTGAATGAAGAAGAGAAAGCGGTCATTAAAAAAGAACTGGAACGCTTCAGCGAACGTACCAGCGTTATGGTGGCGAGCTTAGAAGAAACCATCACCTTGATGGAACCGTTTGGCGTCGATGTGACCTCTTACAAGCGTGTGCTACTAGCAACGACGGGCGACATTAACGCCGATGTATTGGATGTCGATGTCGCACTAGAGCTACTAGACGGTTGGCTACGTTCCTTCAGTTCATGGGCTTTTGAAAATACCCCTTCTTTTATCGTTAAACTCGCTCTGTTTCTCGGTATTTTGTACGTCACTCGCCTAATTGCTAACGTAGCTCGTAAGACGGTTCGCAAGAGCGTTTCGCACTCTAAAATGGACTTTAGTGTATTGATGCAAGACTTCTTTGTATCAATCGCATCCAAAGCGGTCGTGTTTGTTGGCCTGCTTATCGCTTTGTCTCAAATAGGGATTGAGCTAGCGCCGCTATTAACAGGTTTCGGTGTCGCGGGTGTCATCATTGGTTTTGCATTGCAAGATACGCTGTCTAACTTTGCGTCTGGTTTGATGATCTTGATTTACCGTCCTTACGATGTCGGTGACATGGTAAAAGTCGCGGGCGTTCAAGGCACAGTAAAAGACATGAGCTTAGTATCGACAACGGTTCAAACCATCGATAACCAACGCTTGGTGATCCCGAACAACAAGATCTGGGGTGACGTTATCAATAACATCACGGCAGAGCGCGTGAGACGTGTGGATATGGTGTTTGGCATCGGTTATTCAGATGACATCGATAAAGCAAAAGCAGTATTGAACGACATCATTATTGCGCACCCTCTAGTGCTTAAAAAGCCTGAGCATATGATTAAGCTGCATACCTTAAATACGTCTTCTGTAGACTTCGTGGTAAGACCGTGGGTTAAGACAGACGATTACTGGGATGTATATTGGGATGTGACGGAAACTGTGAAGAAACGCTTTGATGAAGAAGGCATCACGATTCCATTCCCGCAACGAGATGTGCATATTTACAATCACGAAGAGAGTTAATTCGTCTAAAAGTCGATTTTTTCATGTGACAATCAAATGGACGCCAAATAGGTGTCCATTTTTGTTGGAAGCCAGTTTATCTGAATCTCGTTCTTTTATGTCACTCCACGCTAGTCAGAATTGCGTTATCATGGGGCAGGCTCAGTCTGGATAGTTGAAATCGAATGGATGATTCACAGCAAAACCCAAAAACGAGAAATACAACGGTAAGAAAAGCGACGCGAATCGAAAGTGTCATGAACTCGGCGATGTGGCATTTAACCCAGAGGGACATGACGGAAAGCGAGTTGATTGCGAAGTTAAAAGTGAAAACGGACAATCAAGATTGGATCAATGAAACCTTGAGCAACTTGAAAGGTTACGGCTATCTTAAATCCGACCAAGATTTTGCTGAGCAATTCGCAGAACAAGCCTTCTTTGGCGAATTTGGATCTCGATACATCGTAGAGAAATTGAAGAAGAAGGGACTCTCTGATTCGATTATTGCTGATGCTATTCACAAGGTTTCTTCAGAAAAAAATATCGACGAACAAACTATATTGATAGAGCGAATCAACAACTACTATACAAGCTTTACCATGAGCCGTGAAAAGTTGGTCGCCTCACTGCAAAAACGTGGCTTCAGCTATCAACAGGTCAAAGTTGCCATCGAGCAGCACCCACAAGCGCATGAACTGAAAAGCAATATCCAAATCAAGGCCGACAAAGCGGATTTGGAGAAGGAAGTGCTCAAGTATGCTCGCAAAGGGAAAGGCTTAACCGCTATCCAACAAGAACTTAGACAGCGACAAATCGATACCACTGAACTTTCAACGTTGATCGACCGATTGATCAATGAAGAGCAATTGGACTTTTACTCTTCTTGTTTGGAACAGCTTCAGAAAAAATCTTATGACCTTAACGATCATAAGGAACGCTCAAAGGCTTACGCCATGTTGAGCCGCAAAGGCTTTTCATCCGATGAGATTAAATTCGCATTAAGTGAAGGCAACGAATAAGCCAGATACAGACTAAATAAGCTTAACGAGTGGTGTGTTGGTTTTCAGTGATGCCTAATCCGTTACGTAAGGCGAACTGCACTAACTCGTTGTGATTATTGAGCTCCATTAGCCCAAGCATTCTGTATTTATGGGATTCAATGGTACGTGGGCTCAAGTGCAACCTATCGGCACACTCTTTGGCGGTAAACCCCTGAGCAATAAGAGAAAGCACGGTGGTTTGCTTCTTCGTCAGTAACAGCAATTTATCGCTATCATCTTCCCACAAGTTTTCGCTTTGATTCAGTGTTCTCGCTAAGGTTGAATGCTGCCAATAACAAAGCCACATTTCACAGACTAGTTTCAGGCGTTTGATGTCTTCGAAACCCAAGGTGGTTTTGTTGTCATGAAAGTTGGTAAAAGAGAGAGCGCCCCAGCGTTGATTGAACAGTTGCAGAGGGATAATACAGTGCCATTTTCCACCTTGTTTATGTATTTGACTCAACACATCGTTTTGGCTGATCGCGAGTTGTGCCTCTGAAAACTCCAAGTAGGTTTCGGACGTTTTAAGAAGTTTTAGATATTCAAGGTGGTTACAACCAACAAAGTCTCTTTTGTTGATTGAAGGGATGTGCGATTTGGAAACGGAACAGGTTTTCCCATCTTCCAGTAACACCATCGAATTCGGGTAAAGTGTGAGCCTATCAATATCGAACCAGTCTAGAACATCAAAGCTTGCTGTGGACCAAGTCGCGTTAAAATCCCTTGGGTCACTATTGATCAAAGTTGCAGACTGACTCATCAACAATTGCTCAAAGCTCTGGTTAGAGGCGTTCACATTTTATCCTTATTAAAAATTTGGCTATTCATTCACGCGGTGAAGATATTCGCTAACTCGTGGCAGCGCAAGTTAACGGGATAAGATAACTAAGGTGTTCTTAATTCTCTTTTTTTATAACACTTTGTTCTATCTATTCTAGTCAAAAGCAGTACATTTTCTGCATAAATCAGCCTGTGATTTTAAGAGAATCGGACGTTTTATATCATCGAGCAGAACCGTGATAGCGTTTAGAGTCTTACTCACTTCATCCATACTGATCCTCACTTTTCCTAGCGCCATAGCGTCGCCAATGTTTGTTTACGCTCAGTCTCCAATTCATTCAAACGTTCTCTCAACTCAGCTGCGTTCTGCCCAACCGAATAGAGCCGGCACTATAGAGTTCAAGTCATCTTATACACAGGCCAGTATATGGGCTCATACGGAAGCCTATTCTCTAGACTACTACCAAAACCAATCCAATATTGCTGTTGAGTGGCAAGCGTCTCCCATTTGGAAAACAGAACTGGATTATCGTGTCGTCACTGCCAAAGATAACGGCTTAGATAGTTTTGTGATGGGGTTTCATGACCTATTTGGCATTGGGCAGAATGGACGTGATGAGGTAGCAGAAGATCAATTCACCATGGATTTTCATAATGCTGGCGTTCATGTCTCTGATTTTGAAGGTGATGACTTAACCAATGCACTGACTTTTTACAATGAGCTGTTGCTGTATTCCAGAGGGCCTATGTCGCTCTCTGCTGGTGGTTCTTTGTATTACAACAACGTAAGAATTGGCCAATTTGCGAGAACAAGTTTTGAGCAAGGCATTCAACTTAACTACAGCTATATCACACCCAAACACAGTATTTTTTCGACCGTCGGTTTAGTGCATCGAAATGGCGATAATTCTTTTGTTGGCCTAGAAGACTTAAGTTTTGAAAACGTAAGCGCGAGTTGGGCGATAGGGTATGAGTATCGACTGAATCAGCGTCATAGTTTGCTTATTGAATCTCTCAACTATCAAGGGTGGGCGAGCAACGATCCAGATTTTTCTGAACCTTCCAACGAAGTGGTCGTGGGTTACCGTTATCGCCTACATCAACTTGCGATTGAGGCTTTGATGATCGAAAACATCCGTAACATGGACAACAGTACCGACATCGGGTTTACGCTCGGGTTGCGTTTCTCAATATAAAAGCCATATCAACATATCATTATGTAATTTAATTCATCAAAGCTATAAAATTTCAGTAAATTTACGGTATATCAATAACGTGATTTTTTGAACAATAGTGCCACTCCAAAAGGCCGGACTAACAAGGCCGAATCAATATATAGGTAGTGGTAACCATGAAAAAAACATTAGTAGCACTTGCGATTGCAAGCATTTCAACTTCAGCATTCGCTGTAAACACAAGCAGCCAAAACAGCCAGAATGAAGAGATGTTTGCTTTTGATTCTATGCACAAAGATCAATTCTCAGTAGCAGGTTCTTTCGGTGTTGGTGGTTACTACGACACAGGTTCTAAAGCATTTTACGATGATTGGGCGACAGGCCTAACGCTTGCGGTAAGTTACCGTAACAACCGTTTTGTTGGTTACTTCGAAACTGACATGATGCTGAACTACACAACTGACAATAACGTTGCAGCGAACGACGCAGCGACATCTGCTTGGGTGAACGGTATTGATACTGGCCCTGCGACAGACGTAGATAAAGCGTGGTTAGGTTTCGACACTGGTTACGGTATCGCTTCATTTGGTTGGGAAAATGACACGGCGCTAGATAAAGTCGATGGCGCAGGCGACAACACTTATGAGTTTGGTGCTTCTGCTGGCGATGCTTCTGATGCATTCAACGTAGTTAAGTTCCAAGGTGCAACAAGCGGCATTGCTTACGGTATCTCTTACTTTGAAACGAAAGATTCTCGCAACGATGATAATTTCGACAAAGGTGTGAACGGCTACATCGGTCTAGAGCAAGAAGTATTCAACCTATACGCTGGTTACGAGAACCGTGACTACGAAGATGATTTCGAAGTTTACACAGTGACAGGTAACGTTAAAGTTGGCGCGCTTAAGTTAGGTGTGAACTCTTGGATTGAAGAGAGTGATTCTGAGAAAAACACAGGTTACTACCTATCTGGTGGCTTCACAGTTTCTGAAGACCTAACGCTTGCTGCTGGTTACGCATCTAGCAACAACGAACTTGACGGACAAGCGGATGTAGATGCTTCTTACATCAACATCGCTGCAATGTACCGTATCGCAGAAAATGCAGACATGGGCATCGATATCAAACAAGACATTGAAGGCTCTCGCATTGGTTCTACTGGTATGCAATACGACGAAGAAACACACGTATTCGCCGCTGCTTACTACTACTTCTAAGAACATAAGTAATTCTAAGAGCTTAAATTTACTTAAGAACTTAAGCCCTTAGAACTCAAATACTCGAAATTGAACGCTATGGTGTAATTGCTGCCCGGTCTTTACACCATATTCTCTTCTTTGTGCGGCTTAAGCATCCACTGTTCGACATGTGGTATGCCACTCAAGTTTGACGAGTGGATTATTATCTGGAGAAATACAATGGTTAAGAGCATGACTGGCAAGGGTGTCATTTATGGCAATGACACCCTGTTTACGTGTAAACCTAATCGCAATGGATTGTTTGAATTAGCACGTAAGCACGGAAGAGTTGCTGGTACTCGCCCGCAAGATTCGCAAAACAAGGTGTACGTTGAATCTCTAGATGAAGCGTGGGAGCTACTTAAAACTGAGAAGTTTTATATTGTTTTGACGGGGCAGGTGTACGGCATCCATAGAAAGTCTTTGAGAAGCATTGAGTCAGTTGATATTGAGTTTGATACCGAAATTCTGTCAGCTTGCGTTTCGATGTAGTGCCAAGATTTAAAAGAAAAGGACGATGAAATATCGTCCTTTTTGTTTTTTGCTTCTGATTTTTGAGCGTAAGGCTTACTTAACTCGCCCGCTGATTATCGTCCGTATTGTTCTACAATAAATTGCTCAAAATCATCACACATCTGGTCATTCGACTTTGCGTTGTTCGCTAATTCAGTTGCACCATCAACGATCGATATCTTCGCATTTAAATCAGCTACTTGTGCACGTTCACGAGAAGACAGTTTTTTGATCTTTTGCTCTTCAATCGCCCATGCCTGTTCTGGTGATAAGTTACACTCGTCAGCAAGGTATTTGGCATTGAAGCCTTCCCCAGTAAGGCTTTGTATTGTCCCGTTATGGTTCACGCTATTGCCTTGATGCCAATAGTGCTCAGCCAACAAAGGCCCGATCTCTGGGTTATCTGTTAAGTAGCCAAACTTCTCGGTGAAATATGCACGCGTTTGGTACACCGCCATATGAGCCAATAAGTAACCTTGATATGCGCAAGATGCTTCATCAGACAATAAGTGCGGGATCGCCATCAGTGGGCGAGGGCTGCAATCTAATCCTAGAATCTTCTTTTCACTGCTGCGAGCAAGCGCCGTGATCTTTTCAGGCGTCAGATCTTCATCAGCCATCTCGTATAGAGCTCGCTCAAAATACGGAACCACGAGAATGCTGCGTTCTTGGTAAGCGCGGAACGGTTGTTTGTTATCAATGATGGCCTTTATTAATTCATCTGGTACAGCTTGGCCTTCTGAATTAAGCGCGTACTGTTTTAGCCAATCAGCATCATTCAACAAGCTATCGCAGAACATCGATTGAGTTTCCGCATAAGCCATTGACGTTGGGGCGAACTCTTGAGAGAAACACGGAGCGTTCATTTTTACGTTGGCAAAGTGCGCAGCATGACCACCTTCGTGGAACAAGGTGTTAATCCCGTCATAACCACTACCTATTTGATCGGGTTTAGCATTGCTAGTGAGGTTCACTTGAGCGGCAACCCATTCACCTTGATCATAGAAAGAAGGGATTGGTCCATGACAGAAGCCATTTGGGTATTTTCCTTTGCGATCAAGCAGGTCCAATTTCAATGTTGCTTGAGAATATTCGATGTTCAGTCGGCCGAAAGATTCTATCCAGCGTCTCAGTGATTTTGAAAAGGGAACATAAGGGTCTAAGTCATTCATAACGTCACCAGCAAAAGAGTAGGTAAAGTTATGCGCTTCGAGTGCACTTGTGCCTTTCTGCTTAGCTAAGTTCGTTAGACTTTTTTGATGGCTATCGCGTGTACGAGCTTCAAAATCATACAGAATCGTAAACAGTTGCTCGGTCGTCATCTGTTCAGTTTTCACGACGGAGTAATCAAAAAAGGTCTTAAAGCCAAGTGATTGAGCAAATTGATTACGCTTTTTGATGAGCTCAATGAAACCATTAGCCAGAAGCCATTGCTCAAGTCCTAATAGTGTTTGATGCGCTGATAGCCTCACTTTTTCATTGTTATTCGTTCTTACTGTTGAACCTAGAACCGGTAACGATCCTTCTGTTTCCTCACCCGCTTCATTAACGTATGTCATCACGTGATTCTGTTTTTTCTCAAACAGCTCTGCCTCGAACTTGATGAGATCTGCTTTTAGCGCCTGAGATTGTTGGGATTCGATAGCGTGAGATTTAAAGGTCGCTAACCAGCCATTCAGCCCTGTTAATGTGCTCTCTTTTTCTTGAACGTCTTGAATCTCGTCAATGGCAGAAATGTGCTTTTTTATAGCCGTAATTTGTTCAGCTGCACTAAGAAACTCGGTCCACTGAGTTTGCGCTTGTGTCGAGCCATCATGGTCGTCACTTATTCCCATGTAAGTATCCCAAAAGAAGTCTTCTTTTGCTTTATGAGTCGCAAGATACTTTTGATTCAATTCGTTGAGATAGTTCGTAGCAGTCATGATATTCCTTGAAAATAACGCTTGAATTTCAAGATTATGACACATTCATACGATGTATTTTGTGACATTGCGTATATCGGAATGTAAGTCACAAGATGTCGGTTTACATTACGGCGTATGAGTGATAATTAATGAACTGTTAATGTTTTGTTTTTTGCTAGTATTGTTTAGGGAATGTTCGCTGATTTTTCTCCCCTTTTATTGAGTAAATTGATGTTCTCAATGTCAGCGTTTTTGTAAGGAAGAGGTTTAGGATGGATCCTATTTTATATATCGAAGTTGGTGGCGTTGTATGGCAGGTGCTGGCTGATGGTACTTGGCTTCAAGTGCCCGCATCACAACCCAAAGTTGAAGGTGTGCAAGTTGTGAGCATTGAGCCTCAGAATTTGGACCAAACTCAACCTCTTACTGAGCCGCAAATAGCCGCTGTAGAACAACAGTTGGAAGAGGTGGTGACTCAGCTTGTCAATAATATCGAAAGCGCGCCTCAGCAACAGAACTCTGCCAACGATCAGCCTAGCTCCAGTGCTTCTTTTATTGCTTATGTCCGCTCTACATTAGACGAAACGCTAGCGGAAGCTGGTTTTGACACTCGCCCGACTGAATATTTTGAAGAAGATACAACATCCAACGATGGCGAACTCGATGTATTGTTACCTAGCGCAATATTAACCGTCGATATTTTGGATGGTGGTGACGGTTATGAAAACCAATTCGAAGTACCTGCTGTCACGATTACGGGGACCGCCGTTGATGTTCGAGATGGACGTACGGTTGTTCTGACTATCACAGATGTTAATGGCAACACAGTCACCACGACCGCAATCACAAATGACGAAGCCTATGTCGTCAACGGTGTTGATCTTTCTTCGCTGGCGGAAGGTGACCTTAAGGTTGACGCGATCATCGCCGATGACTTTGGCAATAGCATTACTGCTAACGATTCCACAATCAAAGACACCCTAGCCACAATCGATGTCGATTTTGATGGTTTTGGTGATGAGTTTTATAACCAGTTCGAAATTGCTAACGGAGCGCTAGTCGGCACCGTTGCCAATGTTGAAGATGGTCAGACGATAAGCATTTCCATTACTGATAGCCAAGGCCTCACGCAAGAATACACAACGACCGTATCAGGTGGTACATGGACTCTCACCCTTCAAGACTACTCAAGTTTTGCGGAAGGGGAGCTGACGGTTATTGCTAACACCATAGATGTCGCTGGAAACCCAACCACAGCGACTGACACCATAATCAAAGATACGTTAGCGAGTATTACAGCAAGTGTTGATGATGGCGGCGATGGTGTTCTCAACAGTTTCGAAGTTCAGTCTGCCAAGTTCTTCGGTACCGTCCAAAATGTTGAGAATGGCCAAACGGTCAATATCCGTATTTCAGACAGCACCACCAACGTGCTCGTGCTGACGGCAACGATAGTCAATGGTGCTTGGTCTGTGGAAGGAGTCGATCTAACGAGCTTTGCTGATGGCAGTATTACCGTCGAGGCTGACACTATTGATATCGCAGGTAATCCAGCGACTGCAGTTAATAGTGCAGGGGTCATTGTTATTGATACCGTTTCGCCAGTTATTGATATTGATACGTTAGATGGTTTTAGTATCTTGGCATTTCGTAGTGGCCAACTTACAACCATGCAGGGTACAACCAATGTTGCAGAAGGGCTGCCAGTTTACATTGAAGTAAGCGACGGGGTTCAGACTCTAGTCTTTGAAGGCGTTGTTGATTCTGCGGGTAACTGGCTGGTGGCGAATATTGATATTTCTGCCCTAGATTCGTCTTTGGAATGGACGATTGACGCAAAAGTTTTCAATACAGTCGGCAATGAAGCCATCGATGACATGCCAACGATTATTCTTCCAGAGTCTGTGGTGTTTTCGGAAAACGTCATCGGTATTTTTGGCGATGAAACACAAACATCCGATATTCGCATCGATTTTGCAGACTTCTCGTTTGGTGATGATCAAAGTCTAGCTGAGTCATTAACCTCTCAAGACTTAACGATCACTGTCGCGGTATCGGCTGACAAGCAAAGCCTAGTTGGAACACGAAGCGATGGCCAAATTGTATTTGATGCGGCTATTTCAGGTAGTAACGTAAACATCAACTTTTATAAGGCGATCGACCAAGAGGCCGGTTTAGATTCAATTCAGACCGCGTTGGTCATTGAGGGTTTACAAACGGATGCGGACGGCACCACAGAGCTCGTTATTGGTCATCTGCCTATTGTTATTAAAGATTCGGACCCACTCATTTTTGATGAATCTTATGAAGTTATTGAAGGTGAAGTGGTATCTGGCAATGTACTTAATAACGACATCGATCTTGATACCCTGCTAACTATAAGAAGCGTTGAAGTTGATGGGACGACACAAACAATATCAGGCAGCGCTCCAGTATCATTTACTCTTGATGAAGGTGTTTTAACCGTCTTTGCAAATGGACACTGGACGTTTGTCGCCAACAGAAACTTAGATCACACGGTAGCTCAAAATATCAGTTTCAACTATGTCGCTGGCGATAGCAGTAACGACTTCGGAAATGGCACTGCGGTTATCGATATCTTCGATGGTGATGCGGGATTAGTGGTAGATGGGATAACGACCAGTACGGAAGGTGACGTATCTGATGGAGTCCAAACTGTAGTCGGTCAGTTTACTGTTTCCGCAGGTTCAGACAATCCAGATCCCGCCTCGATTGTATTTAATGCCAATACCCTTGTGCAGCTAGACGCCTTGGGCTTAACGACTGGCGATGAGGAATTTCCTCTAACTTACACGTTAGCCAATGATGGTAAAACGATTACCGCACAAGCAAATGGTGAAACGATATTTACACTAACGTTGAGTGCGGTTGCTAGTGGTATTAATGTTCTAGCAGATGTCACATTAGTTCTAGAGCAGCCTATAAACCACCTGATCAGTAACGATTCTATTACCCTACCACTTATTATTGATGGGGAAGATTTAGATGGTACTACTATAGAGCAGGGGCAGTTTGATTGGATTATCCAGGATGGGGTCGACCCGGTACTAACTTCAACTAGCAATGCTGCTGTGGACGAATCTGATCTTATTAATGGCAGTGTTTCTGATACTGGTCTGTTTAATCTCAACGTCGGGAGTGACTTTGTCGAGTCCGTATTTTTCGATGCTGCAGATCAGCCGCAGTTATTTAGTGGCGGTGTACAGATCATTTATGTGGTCTCTGCGGATGGAAGTGAACTTACTGGCTATGTTGGTTCTGAAAGTGCTGACAATAAAGCATTCACCCTGAGCTTTACCTCTCCTTCAGGTGAGGCGGATACTGATGTTACTTATACCTTTGAACTCTTTAAGGGGCTCGACCAAGATAACATTACAGACGAACTTCCATTCGTTGTTACCGCTAGAGATGATGACAACGATGAAACCAAATTAACCTTGAATGCATCAGTGACTGATGGGGGTGAACCAACGATTGGTTCAGGAACGGTTGAACTGAGTGAAATTCCCGTTGCTGATAGTACTCCATCGGGAGTTGGGTCAACAGCAAACGTGAGCTTAGCCGTTACCGCAGGGAATGACCCTCTGGTTTTCTTAGGTTTGGATGTGACCACGGGCCAAGCTGTTCTTGATAGCGATGGTGTAGCAGTAACCAGCAATGGTGAAGCACTGACTTGGCGTGATAATGGTAATGGTACCTTTGATGCGGTTCTTGGTAATGGCGATGCTGTTTTCAGAATCAAGTTACCAGATAGTTTCAGCCTTGAAGCCAATGATTCAACCAGCGTTGATGTCGTTATTGAGCTGTATCAGTCCATTGATCATGGCTTTGGTTTTAAAGACACCGAGCTGACGATTCCTGCTTCTATCGTCACCATTGATTCCGATGGTTCGAGAGACACGCAAGAGTCTGATATAAAAATCTATGACGGTAAAGATCCTGAAATTTCGGTGACTGGAAGCATCTCAGTTGATGAGGATGGTTTGCTAGGAGATTGTCAGCAAGTTGGAGTTGAAGATAGCAGTCCTTCTTTGGGTATTATTGAAGGCTCTGATGATGTTGTTTCTGTCACGGTCAACACCGCTGCTTTTGATTCACTTGGCTACACCAGTGCCGGTAAGGCGATATCCCTTCAAGCTGTTGATTCTGATGGTTGGTATTACGGCCAAGATACTGATGGCAATAACGTATTTAGAATTCGCTTTAATAATGATGGGACCACTGAGTTTGATCTCTATGCACCACTAGATCACGAATATGGAAATAATGGTGAGAACGAGTTAGATCTGAATTTTGAGTTAGTGGTTAACGATGCGGATGGAGACAGCTCAGATCCTGCTACTTATTCCGTCAACGTAAAAGATGATGTGCCGACTGCTCGAGATGGTTCTATTGAAATAGTTGAGGGTGATAACCTTACTGGGCAATTCTTAACCGAAGAATTTGCAGGCGCCGATGGTGCAGAAATAATTAGCTTCACTTATCGTAATGTCACTTATACGTTTGATAATGCAGGCACGCCAATCACGATCGACCTGATTAATGATTATGACAATGGGTCAATTTACGGTCAGTTTACGCTTTCACCTGATGGTAGCTACCAGCTAACGACGAACCCGAATGTAACGACTGACCCTGCCGATCCCAAAATCGTCGATGACATTGACTATTTGGTGCGAGATGCCGATGGCGATGAAGTTATTAGTAACGCTGAGCTTTTGTTGGACGATAACGAAGGCTTTATTCGTTATGAAGATTCTGAAACCACAGAAGATAACGACGCGATTATTGTCGTCAGTGTCTCAACAGGAGATATAGACCAAAGCGAAACCGTTACGGCTATCGAGTTCTCAGAAACATCGTTAAACGGTGGTAGCTTGTATCTTGATGGGGTATTGCTTCAAGTTGTCGACGGCAAGGTTACCCTATCTGGAAGCCAGCTGACGATGATTGATAGTCAGTTTACGGGGCCGAACGGGCAGTTAACCTATCGCCCTGCGCTTCATGAATCGAATACTACGTCGACGGTTATTTTGGCAATCAATGCCATCATTAGTACCGACACGGTACCAAAAGAGCTTACCGCTGATATTGCTGTTTCCGTCTTACCCGTGGCTGATGCACCGGATTGGTCTGATTCGGTCTTTACTTATCAATCTGTGGAAGATGACGCCGACCCTATCAAGCTCGATATTACCGCTCAACTCGTTGACCAAGATTCGTCGGAAACATTGACTTATACGATAAGTGGAATTCCAGATGGTCTGAATATCACCTTGAACGGAAATGCCGTTAAAGAAGGTAAGGAGTACACTCAGAATCAAATCGACAAAATGGAAATCAGAGCCGATGAAAACTTAGCGGGTCGATTTGAATTTGAAATTACTGCAATTGCCACTGAATCCGGAAACTCCTTCGCTGATCCTGCCGATAAAACGGCTGATAATGTTCATACTGTCATCGTAGAGATCTCTCCTGATGCGGATAAACCAACTCTATCTGTCAAAGATTACAAAGGTCTTGAAGATGAAAACATCTTCTTAAAGAACGTAATCAATGGTGCGTTGACTGATACCGATGGTTCTGAATCGTTGAGTTATCAAATTGAAGTACAAGACGGCTGGGCGATTCAAGGTGGATTGTTTGACCTAATTGGTCCTAATACTTATCTCGTTTCTGCTGAAGCGATAGAGAACGGCACCGCTTATTTAATACCAAAAGAAGACATCAGCTCTTTTACAGAAGACCTATTCATTAACGTGACTGCCGTTTCTTATGAATCGACCATTGACTCATTAGCCCCTGTTAATGTGACTGCGCTTAGCGACACTAAAACCATTAATATTTTCCTCAAAGGTGTGGTGGATGAGCCTGTTGTCGTGGACGGAGGTAATGCACACTGGGAGTATGATAGCGATACCAAAGTCATCAGCAATCAATCTGTTCTCAATGAAGATGGTTTGATTCGACTCGACTTTGTTGTTCAAACCTCAGATGACGATGTTTCAGAAGAGATCAACATACTTCTGACCAACATCCCTGAAGGCACTTTGCTGGTGGATGCATTAGGTGAACCAGTGTCGCTGACGATTGCTTATATCGATGATGTTACTGGCGCAGTATTCCAAGTCTCTAATGCACAATTGAATGATTTGTATCTCAAGCCAGTTGCTGATTTCAGTGGCGAACTGGAACTTACCGTTATCGCTATCTCAACTGAACCCGATGGTGATTCGGGCGAATTCCCGATGACCTTAAAGGTGGAGTTAGCACCTGTTGTCGATCAAGAAGATGGCCAAACGGTGAGCACGCAAGGTATTGAAGACAGCCAAATTGGATTGAACCTTGAGCCATCTGTGAATCAAGATGTCGATGGCAGCGAGTCTTTAACTGGGTATGTGATTGATAGCCTTCCTGCTGATCTGACTCTCTATTTCGATAGCAGTGTGATTGCCGTTCCTGCTTCAGGTTTGGATTTAGAAACCCTATTGGATAGCACGACGCCAACATTATCGGAGCTTTTAAACAGCGGCAGATTGTCGGTAACGGCAACGGAAGATTTGAGCGGCACGTTCTCAATCCCAATTACTTATGAAGTTACTGATACATCGCCAACGGGCGCGACTGACGTAGAAGATATCTCGGGATCCATTAGTGTTACCGTTGATGCGAGGGTCGAGTTAGATACACGTTTAGAAAGTTCGGGGCAGTTATACACCAGTGATGACGGTTCTCCGGTCAACGTGTCAGATGCGGTTACTTTTGTTGACGCAGATATGGATGGCTCTGAGTACTTAGATTATATCTTGATCGATGTACCTGATGGTTATTCTTTGATTATCGACCACCCTAACGGAGCCGCTCAAGATATTTCAGGAAACTGGATTATCTCGGCGAACGGCCTAACGAGTGATTCTATCCAAGAGTTGGCGCAAGAAATCCTGAGCGGAATGACGATCTCCAGCCCAAGTGACACCCCTGTGTTAGATATTGTGGTTCGTGCTCGGGTTATTGATGGTGAAGATTCGAAATATATTGATACCTCATTCCAAATTCAGATTACAGGTCATGACGGCGGGGGCGGTTCTTGTGACCCAGTTGGTCCACCAAGTCCAATCCAACCAGATGGTGATATTAAAATGCCAGAAGGTGAAGATATCGATCTAACGGGTTTATTAAATACTGATGTTGCTAGTGACCCAGACAACACCATCTCTTTCTATATTCCGGCCGATTCTCTGCCTGAAGGCGTTGAGATTTCAGGTGATGGTGTTATTGCAGAATATGATGCAGCTGGCGAAGTCGTCGGTTATTCGATTACGGCTGATGGTCTATCGAAGTTAACGCTAACTGGGTTAGATGAAGACTTTGCAGGGTGCATTGATTTTACTATAGAGACGGTCGAAACCTCACCGTGTAATGGTGACACAGTCACGACAAATCAAACGATCAGCATTCAAGTGCTGCCTGTTGTCGATGACATTACGGTTGCAACGGATTCGACAACAATCCAAGAAGACATCACTACGGATCTTAATCTTGAGCTTGTTCTTGGAGATAGCGTTGAGGAAGGACAGTTAATCACGGGTGAAGGCAACAGCGCTACTGGTAAAGAGACCGTTAACTCTCTGACCATCACAGTATCAAATGGTGTGACACTGTCGGAAAGCCCTGCTGATACTGGCTTGTTGGTTGATAACGGCAATGGTACCTGGACGGTAACCGATCCGAGCCGATTGAGTGATGTGTTGGTGACACCACCAGAACACTACAGCGGTGAAATTACTTTGACGGTAACGGCCAATATTACCGATAAAGCGGATTGCGTGACTGAAACGGATACACAAGATAAAACGGCCGTAGTGACGATCACCGTTGAACCTGTCGCTGACGCGGCAAACTTGGTAACACAAGACATTGTCGGTGATGAAGACAACTATATTTCATTGTCTTCACTTAGCGCAGAGCTGATTGACCAAGACGGCTCTGAAAATATGTCTTTGGCATTGAAAGGTGTACCTGAAGGCGCAATTGTCGCGATAAAAGTGGGCGATGGTTACGAATTGGTACCGAATAATGGCGTCGATGGCGGTACCTTTGATGGTAATCCAACTTATGAGTGGCAGCTGGATCCGAGCCAGCTCGCCGATCTCGTTATCATGCCGCCACGGGATTTCAGTGGTGACATGAATCTTGTTCTTGAGGCGATTACCCAAGAAATCGGCACCACAGAAATTCGTTATACCGAATCTGAATTTTCGGTTGGTGTGAACCCTATTGGTGACAAGGTTGAGTTCTTTGATTTACCTGAACAACTGACGGGCAGTGAAGATGAAGGCATTGTTATTCCGCTTGATGCGAATAGCTTTGAGACGAATAGTGATGAATTCTTGTCAATTACGGTAACGGTAAATGGGACTTCGGACCCATCAGGGTTAGTTGGGCTAGACCGAATTCGAATTGGCTCTGAAACCAGTTCTTTCACCAATGTTGGTGGCATCATACAGGCGACATTGGTGAAAGCAAGCTCTGTCGATGAGCTCGAGTTCTTTGCAGGCGATGCGTTTGGCAATCTCGATATTACGATTACAGGCCGAACGGTCGACCAAAACACTGTACTTGGTGAGTTAGTGGTCGACACGGGTGACCCAAGCTCGCAAGACATGACGCTTATTATCACACCAGAACCTGATGCTCCGTTACTGAGCGTTGAATACCCATCGATAGTCGCGGAAGCGAGTGACACGATTCCTCTAGGCTTAGATCTATCTTTGGTTAACCCAGCGGATTCAGAAGAGGGTTTTATCACCATCTATGACATACCTGCAGGTTTGACCTTCTCACATGGTTCGATGGTCGGCGGACAGTACGTGGTTGACCTGGCAGATGTGCCTAACCTAGCGATAACAGGGGGCTACAACAGTGGTGATCAATTTGAGCTAACGATTGAGCCGTCGGCAGAGATAGGCAACAACCAAGCGGTAGGTTTGCCTCAAACAGTATTGGTTGAATTTGTCGCTGAAGGAGACTCTACGATTACCGCAACAGAGGATAACGATCTGCTGATTGGTGGCACAGGCTCGGATAGCTTTGTATTTGAATCGTCTGGTTTAGGGAGTGCAGAGGCCCCAAGCTACGATGTGGTTCAAGATTTTGATGCGTCTCCAAATACGGATGCAATTGACCTATCAGGTATTCTAGGCAGCCTTGGACTGAATACCGGAGTAGGGGCAACACAATACCTAGATCTAGAAGAATCTGGAGAAGGCGTGACCATTTCAATCAAACCGAATGGCGATGAAGACGTTCAACAAAACATCTTACTTGCCGATGTCACGTACGACGATCTGTATCAAGGTAACAGCAGCAGTGCATTAGAAGCACAAATTTTGCAAAAAATGATAGAAGACAATAATTTAACGCTGTAAGTTAGATGTACAGTCTATAAAAGGAAGTTTAGATTGGTAGAACAAAAAGACAGCTGGCTAGATTGTGTTGAGTGGCTGTGTGAGCATTTTAATGTTCGCAGCCACCCTTCCAAAATAGTGTCTGGCCTACCTTTAGATGAAGGCCGGCTCAATGAATCCCTTTTTCCAAGAGCGATTGAGAAGTCGGGGTTAACGCTGAGCCACGTTAAGAAAGAATTACTGACTCAATGTCAGTTCCCTGTTGTTGCCATTAATTCTGCGACAGGGACTCCTCTTGTCGTAACCCAAAGTTCCGGTGGCGACTTTCATGTATTGGATTGCGAAACCAATTCAAGCCAACAAACCCTCTTAAAAGACTTGGTTACTCAAGTGGAACCGTATGTGTGGCAAGTGGGTGCTCAAGCGCTTGATGATGCCCGTGTTCAATCCCATGAACGTAGTGACAGTAAATCCAATACTCGTTGGTTATGGCGTGTCGTCAAAGAAGTGAAGCCTTGGTATCGAGACCTGTTTATCGCTTCATTCTTGATCAATTTACTCGCGTTAGTTGTACCTCTGTTTACCATGAACGTGTACGACCGCGTGGTGCCAAACCAAGCGTTTAATACCTTGTGGGTGTTGGCGGCAGGCGTTGGTATTGTCGTTATTTTTGATTGGGTTTTGAGAAGTTCACGAAGCTCTGTGACTGACATGGCTGGGCGCTATATTGATAACAAGTTGTCTTCTCAACTGTTCTCTAAAGTACTCGGTATGAAGTTGGAAAATCGACCTCAATCGGTAGGTGCATTTGCCAGACAACTTCAAGATTTCGACAGCGTTAAAGATTTCTTCACTTCCATATCTTTGGTCACGTTAGTCGACTTACCATTCACCTTGTTGTTCCTTTTCCTTATCGGTTGGCTTGGTGGTGCGATGATGTTCATCCCAGTTGCAATCATGTTGGTGTTGATTGTGTTGAGCATAGCGATGAAAGGCAAAGTCGAGAAAACATTCGACGAAACCGCACGGTTATCAACACAAAGACAAGCGCAGCTGTTTGATTGTTTAACAACGCTTCCGGACATCAAGCAAAACAACGCGGAAGGTATTACTCAAAAGCGTTGGGAGCAGACTATTTCATCGCTCTCTCAATGGCAGACTCAATCTCGCCACTATTCGAATATCGTGACGCATTCCATCCAGTCGAGTCAGCAGATTGTTACCATCACGCTGATCATCTTCGGCGTTTATCAGATCTCTGAAGGCTTATTGAGCATGGGGGGCTTGATAGCTGTGGTGATGTTGAGTGGACGCGCTGCAAGCTCGGTGAACCAACTTTCTCTTTTAATGCTGAGATTCCAACAAACACGGTCGGCCGTCGAAGGCCTGAATCAAATCATGGAGCTACCTCAAGAAGAGTCTAAACACCAAGTGATCGATAAGGGGGACTTTGATGGCGGGGTTAGGTTGGATGAAGTCACGTTTACTTATCCAGAGACTCAAAGCCCAGCGCTAAAGGAAATCTCTCTTGAGATAAAACCGGGTGAACGAGTTGGCCTTGTGGGCGCGGCTGGCGCGGGAAAAACAACCCTACTATCGATTGTTGCTCGTCAGTATTTACCCACAACAGGCCAAGCTTTCTATCAAGAAATCGATGGGCAATTATGGCCAACCAGTGTGCTACGCAGTGGCATGGGCTGGGTAGGACAAACCACCAACCTTATCTTCGGCAGTGTTTACGACAACGTTACGCTTGGAGCGACTAATGTTGATGAAGAGAAGCTAAGACAAGCGCTACAACAGTCGGGTTTGAATGGCTATATGGGGCGCTTAAGCAATGGCTTAGAAACGCCAGTTGGTGAAGGTGGCCGATTGCTTTCAGGAGGCCAACGCCAAGCTGTGGCTATCGCAAGGGCGCTTTATCGTTGTCCAAAACTATTGATCATGGATGAGCCGACCAGCGCACTTGATAATCAAGCTGAGATACAGTTCTTCAATGCACTACAGAGTATGCCGAGAGAAACGTCCATGCTGATCAGTTCGCACAAATCTTCGTTCTTGATGATGTGTGACCGAGTGATTGTGTTGGATAAAGGTCAGATCGTGGCTGAGGGTGAGCCAAAAGATATCCTCTCTCTACAGAAGAAAAGCGCTCCGAAAGGAACAAGTCGCTTTAAGACGGTTTCAGTGGTGAAGGGAGGTCGTCATGAGTAATGATATTCAGTGGACCAACAATCACTTGGCGTTCCGCTCTCGCAAGCTGATCTGGTTAAGTGCGCTATTGATTGTGTCTATCATCGGTTGGGCGACATGGGCAACATTAGAAGAAGTGGTGATCGGTGAAGGCAAAGTTGTGCCGAGCCTTTCAGTTCAAACCATTCAGAGTTTAGAAGGCGGTCTTGTCCAAGAAATCATGGTGCGACAAGGCCAATCAGTGGTGAAAGGACAGCCTCTGGCTAAGCTGGAAGACACGCGTTTTAAAGCCGCGTTTTTAGAGTCGGCCCAACAAGCGGATACCTTACTTGCTCAACAATTAAGATTAAAGGCTGAACTGTCGACGGTTGTTTTAAACAACGATGCGAAAGAGTGGTATGAGCGAGTGGTCTTGGTGCCACAAGATATTACTGTTGATGTATCAAGCCACCCCGCGTTAATGAACGCAAAAGCGAACTACCGAGAGCGTTTAGGTCAGTTGAAATCGGAACTCGAAGAGGCGGCACTTCGTATTGAGCAACAAGACCAAGCGCGTGTTGATACGCTGAATAATATCCAGACCTTAGAAAGTAGTCTCGATATCGTTATTCGTGAGCGCAACATGCTCAAAGACGTGGTCGCGAGCGGCGCAGTTGCTGAGGTTGAACTGCTGAAGCTTAATCGTGATGTGGTGAAGCTTAAAGGTGATATTGCCAGTTCAAAAGTAGCGGCTCAAAAACAGATAGCCGCCTACTCAGAATCGATAGCGGATCATCGCAGTATCGCACTCGATTTTCGTGCCAAGGTACAAGGTCAATTGAATGAAGTGACCAGTAAAATCGCGCAATTGAACGAAAGCCAACAGGCGATTGCCGACCAGTTGAAACGAACTGAAATCTTAGCGCCTGTCGATGGCACGGTGAAAGAGATATTTGTACGTACTATTGGCGGTGTAGTAAGGCCGGGTGAGCCGATTATTGAGCTGATTCCGTCGAACAGTCAGTTGATTGTGGAAGCCAGAATATCGCCACAGGATATCGCCTTCGTACATAAAGGTTTGGGCGCCACGATTAAATTCACGGCTTATGATTTTGTCATATATGGCGGGCTTAAAGGCGAGGTGACTTATGTCAGTGCTGACGCCTTGCAAACGGAAGATGGCAACGCCTATTACCGTGCCCATATTCAGTTAAACGAAGACCAGCAACAAAACTCTGCCTTTAGCATTATCCCAGGGATGCAAGTCGCGGTTGATATCTTGACCGGCGAAAAAACAGTATTGAGTTATTGGTTAAAACCTATTTTACGAGCTAAGGAAAACTCACTTCGCGAACGATGAAGTGGGTTAAAGCATAAATATAAAAGGAAGTGTAATGCATTCAAAATTCTTACTCTCTTCTTGCTTACTGATGAGTGGACTGTCTCAAGCAGCCTCATTAGAAGAGTCCGTGGCCTTTGCCATAGACTATAGCCCAGAGATATTGGCGCAGTACTCCCGATACCAATCGGTTGTCAGAGACGGAGATGCTGCAAGTGGTTTGTATATGCCACAAGTCAATTTGTACGCGGCAGCAGGTTATGAAGAGACGCGCTATAACAGCGGTAGTAAACTCGACACTGATGACCGTGGGCTAACGCGAACAGAAGTTGGCGTTAAGGTTTCTCAGTTACTATTCGACGGTTTTAAAACGACCTCGAATGTCGACCGACTAACGTTCGAAGCTGAAGCCGAACGATTAACCCTGATTTCACGCGCTGAAAATGTCTCGTTAGATGTGGTGAGAAACTATCTCGATATTCTTAAGGCAGAGACGTTACTTGAACTGTCTAAACGTAACGTAAAAGAACACCAAGAGATCTATCAAGATATCCAAGACAAGAAGAGCAAAGGTTTGAGCAGTAACTCGGATCTGGCTCAAATCTCTGCTCGTGTTGCGACGGCGCAATCTTCATTGATAGCTGCTCAGAATAACCTGTTTGATTTGCAAACTCAGTACCTACGTTTAGTGGGCAAGCCTGCTGTGAACTTGGTTTATCCCCGTTTTGATTACGCTCTATTACCAAGCTCAGCACAGGTCGCACTTGAACAAGCTGTCGAGAATCACCCAGAAATCAAAGCCTCCTTGCTTGATATCGACGCAGCTCGTAAAGAGATGCGTAGAGAGAAAGGCGATTACTATCCAGAAGTAAAACTGGAACTTCATGCCAACAAAAATGACAACGTGTCTAACCCACCGGGCGGTGTTGATGAAGACGCGAGAATCATGCTGACCATGGATTATGATCTGTTTAACGGCTTCTCTACCGACTCTCGTGTCGAATCGTCAGCGTGGCGTGTCGAAGAGGCAAGAGCAATTCGCGTGAGAACCGAGCGTGAAGTGAAAGAGGGTACCCAGCTTGCTTGGAACGCTTACAAGATGCTTGAACAACAAAAGTCTCTACTTCAACAGAACGTAGATGCGGCCAAAATTGCAGAACTGGGTTACATCCAACAATTTAATGTAGGCAGACGAAGCCTATTAGATGTGTTGGATGCAAAAGTGGAAGTGTTCCTGGCTCGAAGAAACTTCATCAGCACAGAATACGACCAAACGTTAGCGGCATACCGCGTACTGAACGCGATGGGCATGTTGACCTACGCATTAAGGGTTGAACACCCAGAAGAGTGGCAAGGGGAGAACAAGTAATGAGATATTTTAAACTAGCGCTACTTAGTTCTATCTTGCTAATGGGTTGTGCAGAAACGCCCGACACGACAATGACTCGCCATCAAATTGATGATCTAGCGGATGACGACCGTGACGGAGTCATTAACCAACGCGATCTTTGTGCCGATACTCCAGAAGGCGTGACGGTAGATATTAAAGGCTGTGCCAATTGGAAAATCGTCGAAGATGTTGAAGTGTTAAGCGTGGCATTTGATTTCGATAAGTATGACCTTAAATCTGATCATACCGCTGTACTAAATGAATTGGTGCGTTTACTAGGAGAGCAGCCTGATGCTTCGGTTACCTTGGTCGGAGATACCAGTGCTGAAGGTACAAACGTGTATAACAAAGCATTGGCCAAGAAAAGAACGGGCGTGATTCGAGATGCATTGATTGATAGAGGCATCAATGGTGAGCGAATCTTCGAACAAGAGTTTACTCAAATAACCAGCTTAACTCAGCATCTTCACAAGCGTAAGCGCAGAACGATTGCGGTGATTAAGACAGAAAGCATGGAAGTGAACCCATCTTGGAATATCTTCACTTCAGAGATGCAGCTCGACAGTAACAGCGATGTTGAATCTAAGACATCGATTGATCCAGTAGGAGGCCAGTAATGAAACGTCTATCGAATAAATCGGGCTTACTGCTTGCTGCTGTACCTATGTTGTTCTCTGCAGCGACGCTTGCGAATGATGCCAGTGAAATGGGCTTGGTCGCGATTGAGCCGAATATGCAGGGCCTTGTTGAAGACTTACTTAAGAGCCAAGAGATCGACCTAGAGATCTTGTTGAGTGACAGCGTACCAGAGCAGATGATCATGCAACGCTCACGTGTTGGTATTACTTCCAAAAAGTGGACTGACAAAGAGATGGCTAGGTTCGACATGCGCTACGGCTATAGACCGACAGAGCTAATGTTTACCGCTGACGTGATTGCGATTCTAGCGAATGAGAATAACCCAGCAACATCCATCAGTGTCGCTGAACTTATCGATGTGTTTGGTTGCTCTAATGACCCTAAACATCCCAAATGGTCACCAAGCAGTGATATCCGTAATGGTGAAAGCCTAGATACTCATATGCTGCCCTTCGCCATTGATCATAACCTTAAGGGGCATACCACCTTTTCAAGTTGGGTCGAGTGTGGAACGGAGGGAGAATATGCCCATACTCAATTCTTAGCGGATCTGCCTGACTTGATTAACAAGATTGAAGACGAGGATGCCGCCATTGGTTATACCGTCTACTCAGATCAAATCTCGGATGTGAAATGGCTGAGTGTGGTTGATAATCTAGGTGTGAACTACGACTTAAACAAAGAGACGATCCTCTCTGGTCGTTACCCATTAGCCACGGTTTATTACATGTACCTGAATATTCCAGCGCATCGTAAAGGGTTTACTGAGCAAGAGAAGTTCTTTGTTGGGCTTACTTTGTCGGAAGAGCATCAAAGCGTGTTGAATCAATACGGCTTCATCAGTTTGCCGCCAGAAGCCATTCAACGTAATAAAGTAAGACTATCGCTTGAAGAGCCAGCAATAGAAGGTGGCTATAAATAATTGATATGATGTGTTTTATGTGAGTCATCGGAATGGTATTGTTAGTTCCGTAATGGTTCTCAACGTGACGGATTACGTTATTCGGCGATAGAATTTATCTAGCGGGCATGTATGCCCGTTTTTTTTCGCCTGAAATTTGTGGTTCAGGGGTTTGTTTACTGATCGGTCGCGTATAATGGACGGTTCTTATCGCGCAAAATAAGCACAATCAATGAGAACTTTTCCTGTCTTAATCTTACCTTTGCTACTGGTTTTGAATGCCATAGCATTCTCCGCACAAGCAACCGAAAGCTGGTGGCTGCGAACTGTGTTCAATACGAGTTCAGCTCAGCCAAGTTCTCAAAACTATATCAACGATATCGATCTCATGGATTGTGGTGACATAGAAGGCACTCTGCTTTGTAGCGACCAAACCAAATATTACGATCTGGATGTTTATGTTGAACTGGAGCTAGGTGAATCAAGCATTGAAGTGGTTCGCTTAAGCTTGCCGTATTCAAACTTAAGTTATACCAAGCTTCAGGCTTACCTTCGCCAAGATGGCTTTGCTCTCAGTTCAATTCGTATTGGGGAAGATGGGTTCGATGTCGTCACTCAACTTGAACATGCAAAACGCGAGGGCGTTGGTTTTGATGAGGTAGATAAGCAGCTCGTTGAATTTATTAATGCGCCACACCATTCATCCGATCAAGTGAGTTTATGGGACGTTCCTAACTCATCGTCTGCTAGTTCGCCTTCTCCTTGGGTTCAGTTACAGAGTGATGGTGATAACTTAACGGTTGAACTAAATCGCTTTTAATTGCTCAAATTTATAGATGCTTTCGTAATTCATTAGAGAGAACAAGCCTTTTGGAATAACGGTTCACGGGTAGACAGCAAGTTATTATTCATTTAAGTGTTCGTTTTTCTGTGGCTCTCACATTTTTGGCAAGCGTTTACTTTTGCCATTTGTTATACGTTGAGCCTTCGGTAAAACGAGCTTAGGATACGTTCAGTATTGATAAAGGAGACAACCCATGGTTGCAAGAGTAACGACAGCGCCACAAGGCCCAGAACTTTCTGAGTTGGTGCAAGGATACTGGCGTACAGCAGAATGGGGTATGACCCCGCAACAACGCCTGACTTTCCTTAAGCAGCACATTGATCTTGGTATCACAACTGTTGATCACGCGGATATTTACGGTAACTACCAATGTGAAAAGTTGTTTGGTGAAGCATTAGCGCTTGAGCCAAGTCTTCGTGATGATATTCAAATCGTCACCAAGTGCGATATCAACTTGTGTGGTGACCACACTCCTGATCGTAAGATCAATCACTATGACACCAGCGCGCACCACATTTACCAATCAGTGAATAACTCACTAGAGCGCTTAGGTGTTAACGATGTCGACGTATTGCTGATTCATCGCCCAGACGTACTGATGGATGCAGATGAAGTAGCTGAAGCGTTCGCAGAGCTGCATAAGGTCGGTAAAGTTAAGCACTTTGGTGTTTCTAACTTTTCACCGCGTCAGTTCGAACTGCTTCAATCTCGCCTTGGTAAGCCATTAGTAACCAACCAAGTTGAAATTAACCCACTGAACTTCGAAGTTGCCCATGACGGTACTTTAGATCAACTGCAGATGAACCGCATTCGCCCAATGGCGTGGTCTTGCCTTGGTGGCGGTAGCATCTTCAGTGGTGATTCAGCACAAGCGGTTCGTGTTCGTGATGAACTCGAAGCGATTCGCAAAGAAGTGGGTGCAGACAGCATTGATCAAGTGATTTACGCCTGGGTTCGTCGTTTACCGTCTAATCCAATTGCGATTATTGGTTCAGGTAAGATTGAACGTGTGAAGACTGCCGTTGATTCACTGAAAATTGAACTGACTCGCGAGCAATGGTACCGCGTATGGGTAGCATCTAAAGGTCACGGTGTGCCATAGAAAGCAATTCGTATTGAAGTAAAAGCCAGCTAAGAAAGCTGGCTTTTTTGTTTTGAGGTGAGTCTATTTTTTGAAGAGTAGCGAGTTATCAGACAGTTATTCGTTGTATGGCGGGGGAGTCGCTACCGAGTATTCTTGAAGCTCATTAGCCCAACTAAATCCGTTCGATAGGTTCTTTGTCCCCGAGACCATAGTTCCATCAACTGCATTGTAAAGTAGATAAGGTGCATTGCTTAAGTCACCTTCAATGTTGTAGTAGTGGCAGTATGAAAAGTATTTCGATCTTTGATGGATATACACTTGATAACCAGCATCACGAGCAGCTATCAACTCACTTTCTTTAACCGTTTCCCCATTTTTCCAACCACCATTACCAAAATTGATATCTTCGAAGTGATCACTGTTGACGACATCTTGGAATAGCTCGTAACAACCTCTCGCATTGTTAATGTCTCTACGAACGCCTGCGTTGCTATTGCGAACTGGGTAACAGCTTCCTGAAAAGTTAGAATAGATACCATCAATATTGAAATCTGATGTGTTTTGTCCTTGAAGCTCAGTGACATCTCCGCCTCGCGCTAAACAAGCTCCTTGATAGATCTCTGCTCCTGCACGGAAGTTGTCAAACAGTGCTCGGCTAGTCGCTTCTCTAGCGTCATCAGCAATAGATAAAAAACGTGGTGCCGTAACGAGAGCGATAACGGCGAGTATGACAATGACAACGATCAGCTCTAATAGTGTGAAGCCTTTGTGCCACGAAGTTTTTTTCATACTGATGAATCCTAAGGAGTTTACGAGTTTCTAACTATTTTATAGTATCCCGTATTTTATTATTAATTAACACTGTTAATTGATAAATATTTGTTATGGTTGTTTGTTTCTTCAAAACTGTGATTAAGGTGGAATAATTTTCAAAAACACTCATAATGCACTCTGTTTTTCACCAGTTGGATATTTCCATTGAGCACTTCAAAATTCTCTTCAATCGCCCTTAAACCAGAGCTTCTAAATACGTTAGATTCTCTTGGTTATACTGAAATGACGCCGATCCAAGCGTTAAGTCTTCCTACTATCCTAAATGGCAAGGACGTTATCGGTCAGGGTAAAACGGGTTCAGGTAAAACAGCTGCTTTTGGTTTAGGCGTGCTGCAGAACCTACGCGTTAAGCGTTTCCGTGTTCAATCTTTAGTGTTATGTCCGACTCGTGAGCTTGCAGACCAAGTAGCAAAAGAGATCCGTACTCTTGCTCGTGGTATTCACAACATTAAAGTGCTGACACTATGTGGCGGTATGCCTATGGGCCCACAGATTGGTTCACTAGAGCATGGCGCACACATTCTTGTGGGTACTCCTGGCCGTATCCTTGACCACCTAGAGAAAGGCCGCATTGACCTGTCTGAGCTGAACACACTTGTGTTAGATGAAGCGGATCGCATGCTAGAGATGGGTTTCCAAGACGCTTTGGACGCAGTGATTGAAGCGGCGCCAAAAGAGCGCCAAACTTTGCTATTCAGTGCCACTTTCCCTAAACAGATCAAATCTGTTGCAGACCGCATTATGCGTAACCCAGAAATGGTGAAGGTTGAATCAACGCACGATCACTCAAGCATCCAGCAACACTTCTACAAGCTAGAAGGTTCTGAAGCTCGTGATGACGCTCTAGAGTTGCTGCTACTTCATCACCAACCGGAATCTGCAGTTGTGTTCTGTAACACGAAGAAAGAAGTACAGAACGTAAACGATGAGCTAAGCCACCGTGGTTTCAGCGTTATCGAACTTCATGGCGACATGGAGCAGCGTGAACGTGACCAAGCTTTGGTTCAGTTCTCAAACAAAACGATCTCGATTCTAGTCGCGACAGACGTTGCGGCCCGTGGCCTTGATGTTGATAACCTAGACGCTGTATTCAACTTTGAATTGTCTCGCGACCCTGAAGTTCACGTACACCGTATTGGTCGTACTGGCCGTGCAGGAAGCAAAGGCGTCGCTATCAGCTTCTTTAGCGAGAAAGAGGTGTACCGTGTTGCTCAAATTGATGAGTACATGGATATGCCGATTGAGCCATCTGAGCTTCCAGCAAAACCTATTGCTAAGCCGTACTACTCAAACATGGTAACCATTCAGATTGATGGTGGTAAGAAAGCTAAGCTTCGTGCAGGCGATATTCTTGGTGCATTGACTGGTCAAGGTGGTATTGATGGTAAATCAGTAGGTAAGATCAACTTGTTCGCAATGCGCGCGTACGTTGCTGTAGAACGCTCTGTCGCTAAGAAAGCACTGAACAAGATCGAATCAGGTAAAATGAAGGGTCGTCAATTCCGCGCCCGAATCCTGAAGTAATTCGAGACTGAAGCCCTTTACTGCGATATGTCTAATTAACGACATTGCTAATTCATGACATTGCAGTAAAGGGTGTTCCACAAAATGCCACTCAAGTTTCTTCTCTTAGGTTTATCGACCTAGTCCTCTAGATCAAAGCATTATTCATCGGGTCTTATCGAATAAAGATCGTTGATATGTTTTCCTTCGCTAACATACCAATTCATCGCTTCCTGTCGATTGTGAACGAATATCGTGATTGTGGTTATTGAACCATCGTCAAAATAACAAAGCTCATATTCTAAATCGCTCGGGTGCTCAGGAATAGCGGCCATAGCTTGCCTCCCAAATATCAATCATTTGAAAATACGCTAACCCGTTTTCTTTTATAGGGGGCGTATTACGTCAAATGAGTAATAAAAATCAAGTTATATCACTGCCGTTAATTATTTTTAGTTTAATCATTTGCCTAAATAGACGGTTTAGCAAGGTGAAGTCTCAATTTATCTGAAAGTTTTTACGATCAGCTGCTTTTATAGCTAATGTTATAAGATCAAGAGTGAAACTGATAAAGCTGTCTACAGGTTCGCAGATCAGTAAAGGGTTGTGAGAGGGTGTAATGAGAAGATGCCGTTGGTTAATGTTATTGCTGTGCTTTCTATTTGCTGGGTGTGGAACGAAATTCGCCTATAACAATATCAGTTGGTTTGCGGTCAGCTATATCGAAGACTTTGTTTCGTTATCCAATAACCAAGAGTCTGAACTAGAAGCCCGCCTAGACTCATTGCAAGCTTGGCATAAAGAAACTCAACTCCCATTGTACATTTCGCAATTAGAAGCGATTCAAAGTATTACTCGTCCTGATATGAACTCTGCGTTTATCGTCGACCAAAGTGAGCAAATTAAAAATCATATTCGCGCGATCGTTAATGAGTTTGCACCTGATGTTTACGCGTTAAGTATGCAACTTACCCCTAAGCAAGATAGCGAGTTCTTAAAAAACTTTAGAGAAAAGCAGCAAGACTATTACGAAGAAAGATTGTCGTTGAATGACGAAGATTCCAGAGAGCGATATCGAAATCGAATAGAAGAGAGACTAGAGCGATGGCTAGGATCGGTCTCGAAAGAACAAAAGCAGATTATTTACACTTGGTCTCTAGAGTGGGTAAATACCAACGATAACTGGCGTCAATATCAAAATAACACCTATCAAGATCTCACAACACTGATGGAAAAGAAGAGCGACCTACATATCGCTCAGCCAATTATTATGAACTTGCTTCTGAATAACGAAGCTTATTATCCAGACGAATTGGAATCTAAGCTTAATAAGAATATGCAGACATCAGCCAAATTCTTGGTGGATATCGCCGCAATCAGTAGTGATAAGCAATGGTCTTATTTCATGAATGAATTAGAGAGTCTCAAATCAACGCTGGTGACACTGCAGGAGTAGGGCTCGAGTAAGCTTCGTTAATAACTAAAAAGGCTGATCGTGTTAAACCCATCAGCCTTTCAAACATCATCGTATGGTAAGGGTTTTAACCTCGGTTACTCATCAACAGCTTTGGAATAGAGCCTTTCGCTGTCTTCGATATTTTTTGCATCAGTTGAAAGCTTGGCTGTTGAATGCCGTGGTCGCTTTGCAGTTCATCAATCATTAACAACCATAAGCGTGCTGTCATTTCTGAATCGGCTAACGCTCTGTGGAAAGTGCCATCGTTGTCGATATTCTTGAAACGCACAAGGTCGCCTAGCTTATGAGTCGGTGCATCTTGGATTAGACGACGAGCAATTAGCATTGAGCAGGCAAATTGTCCATTGTAATCACGACCAATATTATCTAATTCTGCATCAAGAAAGCGCTTATCAAATGAAGCATTGTGAGCGACAAGTTGGCTGTCTTGAATGAAGTCTGCAAACTCATCCATCACTTCACTGCAACTGGCCGCAGTGCTCAGCATACGGTTAGTAATGCCGGTGTAGCTTTCAATGAATCCACTAACGCGAAATCCTGGGTTCATCAGTTGTTGGAAGGTGTCGACGACTTCGCCGTTAACGAGTTTCACCGCACCGATTTCAATCGCTCGATCGCCCATATTGGGTGATAAGCCTGTGGTTTCGAAATCGAGAACGATAACGGAGTCTGCGGAGTTTGGAGCCATCGTGTTTCCTAATTGCTATTGGGTGGTATCGCTTTATATGAGGCGTTTGGTAGTGCTATCAGTGAAGCTATTGCATGTTACTGCTGATAGTGAGCTCAGTGTAACCCGTCGAATCATCATGCTCTCTGTTGAAGGTCAAGGTATCGTAACGGTGAACAATCAATTCAGCGGTGGTCGCGATAATCGTTCCCTCCAACAGGTGCCCGCCAATCACGTAGCCATTCTCATCAGCAACGGATATATGAACGTGCTGGTGGTTAGGCGTTAGCGTTGCCATCACAGATACGATTTCGAACGGAGCTTGAACTAGCTTGGTATTGTTGGCATTAGCTAAGCGAATATTGAGTTGAGAAACACACCCGACACAAGATGCGATAGAGCCTGCCGAGATATTGTGCGCTGCCACTAGCCTCTGGATCTCAAGCTTTAGGTCTTGGCCTCGGGTTAATCTCGTTACGATAGGAGTAATCATCTCAATACCTCTGTTTTATCTGTGTATCAAAGAACAAAACGAAGCCACATGGGGCTTCGTTTAAGTAATTCGTCGGCTAACACGTTATCGCTGCTAGTTACGCTTTGATAGTTTACTTGCCTTCTTTCTCTTGCTGTTCTCTTTTCTTCTTAGGAACGAAATTCAGCACTGAAATCGGCACTTCTTTACGTGGCTCGAAACCTTCCACTACACGGCGCTCAATCAGGTGACCAAGACGCTTTTCAATAATACACAGGTTTTTGAAGTTGTCTTTTGATAGGAAAGAGATCGCTTCACCAGATGCATCAGCACGGCCAGTACGACCAATGCGGTGAACGTAGTCGTCTGCTGGGAAAGGCAGGTCGTAGTTCACTACGCGGCTTAGGTTATCGATATCGATACCACGAGCAGCAACGCCAGTCGCTACCAAGTATTTTAGGCGACCTTTCTTGAAGTCAGCCAAGATCTTTTCACGGATCGCTTGGCTGCGTCCACTGTGGAAAGCTTCAGCCTGAATGCCACGTTTTTCAAGTTGAGCAACCAACTTAGCCGCGCCGTGCTTGGTCTCGATAAAGATAAGCGCTTGATCCCAATTACCTTCGGTAATCATGTGGCTCAATAGTGCTGATTTGCGGTCTTTATCTACCGTTACCAACCATTGCTCAATGTTCGCTTTAGACGCGTCAGTTTTGGCAATCGAAATCTCTTCCGCTTCACTGATAGCACTTTTCGCTAGCGCACGAACTGGCGTTGAAAGCGTTGCTGAGAACAGAAGGTTTTGGATGTCTTGTGGTAGACGCGCAATGATCTTGTTGATGTCTTCAATGAAACCCATGTCTAGCATGCGGTCTGCTTCATCAAGAACCAATACCTCAACTTCATCAAAGTGAACGGCACGTTGTCCGTACATGTCGATCAAGCGACCTGGAGTTGCAACCAGAATATCAACACCTTCAATCAGACGATCTTTTTGATGTTGGTAAGACACGCCACCGTACATCGCTAGTGATGTGAGGTTTAGGAACTTCGCGTACTTAGTGATGTTCTGTTCAACCTGAACAGCCAGCTCACGAGTTGGTGTAAGAATCACGGCGCGAATACGTTTTTTACGCTGCGTTTCACCTTTGCTTAGCATTTCTAAGATAGGGAGAACAAAGCTCGCAGTTTTACCTGTACCTGTTTGTGCTGCCGCAATAAGGTTCTTACCAGAAAGTACAATTGGAATTGCTTTTTCTTGAATCGAAGTTGGCTTTTCATAGCCTTGTTTTGCAACGGCTTTAACAATAGGTGAGCTTAATCCAAGCTTGGAAAATGGCATAAGTTTCTCGGTATGATTTGGCTAAATAGCGATGGAAAGTTTCAACAATCTTATACAAGGATAAGATTAATGGCGGCATTCTACCATGTTGCTTGTGTACCGCTAGTGACATAGACACTTTAGTTGGATAATACTGGCTCAAGTACGCTATATAGGGGCTTTCAGTGATATGTAAAAACAGTTAGATGTGGTTCAACCAAAGTCTGTAATGCTCTCTCTATAACTTTAATCACTTATTGTTATTGAATATGGACAAGTGGTTGGAACAATTGTCGTTGTTAACAATACTATGATTTTCAGTCATTCAGAAATCTCGGAGTTGCTCAAAGAGCCCGACTACTTTGGGGTTTAAGACTTGCTAGAAGTCAGTAAGATAGCCAGTGAAAAGGTGTTTGAGGTCATTGAAAGTGCAGCGTTTAGGATAAGTTAACCAAAGAATCGTTGATTTGGATATAGAGATTACATTAATTTGGATGATTTCTTTTGTGTTTTTGAGTTGCGTGGTATTGTTTCTGAAGAAAACTTTTGTTGAGTTTAGGTATATGATTACGTTGTAGCCACTCATAGTACACAGTTCTAGGTCGAGCGTTGAGCTATCAGATACTTAGAAGGACATTATGTATAACAAATGTTGACAAGTGAACGTGAATTTAAAATGCTATATGGTGGATTGAATACTGTGTAGCTTCACTACTTAAGTAGGCGTTAGGCGTAATCAGGAATCAGGAATTAGGATTTATTGTGTATATATCAAATGTCGAGATATTAAACCTTTGGGGCAAAGAGAAGATTAGTATCCCTTTTAATGAGGGGTTACATTTCTATATGGCCCCAATGGTGTGGGTAAAAGTACAATTTTGAACCTTATTTCTGATGTTGCGAATGGTGACTCAGATATAAATAATGCATCGTCATCAAAAGAAAGATTTGTTTCGACTAAGCTAATCTTTAATCGTGATGATGAGTTTTATAAAACCGGCGTTGTCATTCCAGCAGTAACTAAAACCATGGAAAAGGAAGAAAAGTTATTAGATTCCATTTTAGAAAATAAAGACTCAACTATTGTTGCCCATGATATAAAAACGTTAAAGTTGATAGAAAGTGAAATTTCTAAAATAGATGAAGGTAATAATATTTTCATTTCATATGAAAACCAGCCTTTAGGTGAAATAGCAAGATTTAAAAATTCAGCACCTTCTAATTTAAATAAAAATATAGCCCCATATAAAACCTATCTTTATCAAGAGGATAGAAACGCAAATAAAATAAAGTTATTGCGTGATAAAAATGTAAATACAATATTTAATTATATGTACGGGGTAAATATTGATGACATATTTTTAAATATTAGGAAGGAGTTTCATTCATACGAATCGGTAATTAATGACACATTACTGGGAGAGAATGATTTACTTTTTGAAAGTGATATTACTCTCGAAGATGCGAAAGAAATAAAATCAGAAATAATTATTTTATTCTCAAAGATGAATGAATACTTTAATTATTCTGGGAAGAACATAAGAAAAGACAAAGAAGGTCGCATAACTCTTTCAACGAAGGATAAATTAATCCCATGTGATAAATTATCTCGTGGAGAAAAAACAGTTATTTATTTGTTTCTTTCAATATTCTTAGAGCGTAATAGTGAATTGTTTATAATTGATGAACCTGAGATTGGTTTGCATATAGACTGGCAGTTTAAATTGATTAAAGATCTTATGTCAATTGTTCCCGGTAAGCAGTTCATTGTTGCAACTCATTCGCCAAGTATTATTGAAGATGACTGGTTCGACAGTTGTGTAGAGTTGACACCGGAGAACAGTTAATCATGAATGCGTTTCCAGCTAGTACTAAAACTCAGCGAAGGTATATTCGATCAACTTTCAGAAAGGGCAGCAGTTTGATGTCGCAAGACAAAACTCGTCGTGGTCATAGAACTATTTGGGTTGAGTCGTATGCTGATATACCTTTTTGGGATGGTTTGTTTCATTCCCTTGGAATGAAAAAGGTTACAGTTAAAGCAATTAGAAAGCACGATGAAGCAAAAGCTTTCGGAAAAGATGCAATTTTGTCAGTGCTAAAAACAGAGGATGACAAAAAGGTATTAGGCGAGTATTCACTTTTTTGTGTCGATAGTGATTATGACTATTTGCTTAACAAAGATCATGAACTTTATCAAAAAGGCGGCGAAAAATTTACACTTTATGGGAGTGTTTTTTGTTTTCAAACTTATTTTTATGCAATTGAAAGCTACTATTATGCGCCTGAAAGGCTAGTTAACTTAACGAAAAAAGCAGCCTGTAGTGATGCACAACATATTCCAGATAACTTGTATGAAGTGATGCTTGGTAATTGGTCAAGGCAGCAATATGGTAGCTTTATAAACCTTATCGAAATGTTATCTAATGGGCATGAGACAGAAAAAGAAACTCTAGATTTTAAAAAACCATAGTCAAATCCTTAAAGCTCATCAAAGATTATGACCATGAAATAACAGGTGAATTTACCGAGGTTCATAATAAAAAATATGAGCAATTCCTAAGAGGTAATCACGGCCTAGACTATGATAATGTTCATAGCTATTTTTGTGGTCATGATATTGAAGATGCTATTAAACCTACGTTATTAGGGGATAAAAAACTTAAGATCAGTGGCTTATTTAAGGACCTTCAAAATTTAGAAATATCCGAGATTCAGAATGCTGCTAAAGATGATAAAGATGAAAGTAATAGACGTGGACATTACTTTAACAGCTGTAGTAAAGATTTAATAGCGCACTTGAAGGAAAATACTAACCACTCTGAAAGTCATTGTTTTAATCGTTTGAAGCAAGATTTAATTAAGTTTAAAGCGGATTTTTATGATAAAGAAAGTCAGGTCAAACAAGTACGAATCTAAAATTTCTTGCTTTCTTAATCGGGTGTGGCGTAATTGCCGCATTATAGCCCCTCGCCTAACCAGCGTTTTTTCATTTCGACTATTTATAACTGACAAAGCACTTATTTTCATGTCAAGGCTAGGTGCTTTTTTTGGTTCATCGCGGCTTTCCGGGGAAAGCCGCTTTTATCTTCAAGAAAAAGTAGTCTGTATCTCGATATCCGTATCCCATTCGCTTGATTAGCTTCATTTTGTTGTTTATCCCTTCCAATGTGCAGGTGTTGAGCGGATAACTTGCCGATGCAATAATACCGTGAAGATAAGGCCTCAGTTTTCGTGCGAACTCTTTCAATGGTTTAATTCCACTTTCTTGCAATTGTGCCCACCATACCTCCTAGAGCCCCTTAGCATGTGCTTCTGATTCACAATACCAAAGCTCTTTGAGTTGTGAACCGAGTATATAAGTGGTAATCAGTCCTTATTGATATTCAATATTTCGTAAGGTAGCTGCCTTGCCGTGTATTTAAATTGCCTCTGTTTTTCAACAACACCCAGCGTGAGCGTTTGACCCATTGCCTCGTTTTTTATCTTGATTGAGTTTGTTGGCTTGGTCGACTCTGACTCTATCCATCACCTCACGACCAAACTTAACAACAACATGGAATAAGTCGTAAAGGATTTTTGCGTTCGGGTAGTTCGCTGAACTTCAAGGTCAAAAGCCGTATTCATGTCCATTGAGACCGATTCGATATTGTTGCCTAGCTGCTCGAAGAACGGTCGTATGTCCTTGCGGCTATGGCCTAACCCTATCTAAATGACTTGGTGAGTCTTAGCATCAGCGATGACTGTGGCATATCGGTCCTTTTAAATATGGCGAACTCGTCCATGAAGAGTTGTCTTAGCCCTTCCCATTTCACTGACGGTACCACTTGTCGAAGTCGGCGCTTATCTATCTCTTTAATGGTGTGCCAATGAACGTTCGTTAACTGGGAGATATGCTTAATGGGAAGAAGAGGCAGTAGTTGTTCTATATAGCTTTTTAAGCGCTTCGTTATACGAGTATAAGGCTCTAACCAAGATAGAGACTCTATTTTTATGCCGCAGTCACGACACTTAATCCTTCGAGTTTGAACGGAAAGTTCAACAGGAACACTGAACAACATGGCATCTTTCACATGACGCCATTGATACTCATGGATAGCCTCGGCTTCAAGACCGCAAAAGCATTTAGCCTCAGAGTTAGGTTTAAGAGTCAGAGTAATAAGTGATGCTGTCTGGTGATACTTTACTATTTTAAAGCCTTCCCGGAATGAACATAGGAAAGTATGATTCGGCATGAAAACGGTAGCTTGCGTATGATTTTTGTTTGGCGACTAAACCATATCACTTACTACCGTTTTGTTTTTAGTTCTCGCTAATCCGCGATGAACCTTTTTTTGGGTGCTATATGCAAGGTAAACTCAGTGCATTTTTTCATACGTTAGTCTCTTTATCTGTGCGGGCTTTGGTGTACTAACACTGAAAGTTTGGGTGAGCGTTATCGGTTTGTTAATTGTGAACACCACTTATTTTTCCAATGGTTATTACAGCAAAAAGACCCTAGGCCTAATGAAAGTTAACTCCAACCTTAAAGTGCAAACTAGCCAATGAGGCTTTAAGCACATTACCATCTTAGAAGGGGGTCGAAACCAAGCCTATCAATGTAACGTACATTGAAAACACGCCGTTCGATTATACTCAAACGATAACGTCTAGATATTCTCAAGGTAACTGGACTAAAGGTTATTACTACCAGAATGGGACAAGTCGATTTGAGTGTTCAGATGATGGTGTTAACTGGTCAAAAGAAAGCTGCGAGTAAGGCTACTCGAGTGAGTTCTTAGCACCGATAAATTGTTCCCAATAAAAAAGCCAGTGTCTACCGACACTGGATTTTTTGTTTTGGTTAATCGCTGTTTAGTAGCTTTGAAGTGAGACCTTAAGCGATTTCAATCTTCTCAGCTTGGTTCTGTTCTGCCATAGATAGCGCAAGTGCTTCCGCAACCTTAATACCGTCGATACCAGCAGACAGGATGCCACCTGCGTAGCCTGCGCCTTCACCTGCAGGGAAGAAGCCCTTAAGGTTGATGCTTTGGTAGTCTTTGCCGCGCTTGATACATACAGGAGAAGACGTACGAGTCTCAACACCTGTTAGTAGGCCGTCTGGTGTAGAGAAACCTTTAATCTTCTTCTCGAACGCTGGGATGGCTTCACGAATCGCTTCGATAGCAAAATCAGGTAGCGCTTTTGAAATGTCTGTTAGGTGGATACCCGGTGTGAAAGACGGTTGTACTTCACCGATTGCACTTGGATCGCGACCTTTCAGGAAGTCACCGATTTTTTGTGCTGGTGCATCGTAGTTTTCGCCACCAAGAACATAAGCGCCGCTTTCTAGTTCACGTTGTAAACGGATACCAGCCAGTGCGTCACCTGGGTAATCGCGTTCTGGGTCGATACCAACAACGATCGCACTGTTTGCGTTACGCTCTGCGCGAGAGTATTGGCTCATGCCGTTTGTTACTACGCGGCCTTCTTCAGACGTTGCAGCAACCACAGTACCACCTGGGCACATACAGAAGCTGTATACAGTGCGGCCATTCTTACAGTGGTGAACCAGTTTGTAGTCCGCCGCACCTAGAATTGGGTTGCCTGCGTTCTTGCCGAAACGAGCTTCATCAATCATTGATTGCTTGTGTTCGATACGGAAACCCACAGAGAAAGGCTTCGCTTCCATGTAAACGCCACGGTCGTGTAGCATTTCGAACGTGTCACGAGCACTGTGACCAACTGCTAGTACAACGTGGCGAGACTTAATCTCTTCACCATTAGAAAGCGTTAAGCCAGTGATTTGACCGTCTTCCATGTGAACGTCATCTACGCGAGTGCTGAAGCGAATTTCGCCACCTAGCTCAATGATAGAAGCTCGCATTTTCTCGATCATGGTAACCAGTTTGAAGGTACCGATGTGCGGCTTACTTACGTATAGAATTTCTTCTGGTGCGCCAGCTGCAACGAACTCTTCGATTACTTTACGGCCGTAGTGTTTTGGATCTTTCACTTGGCTGTAAAGCTTACCGTCAGAGAAAGTACCTGCGCCGCCTTCACCAAATTGTACGTTTGATTCTGTGTTCAGAGTACGCTTACGCCAGAAACCAAAGGTATCTTTAGTACGTTCACGAACTTCTTTACCACGTTCAACGATGATTGGGTTGAAGCCCATTTGAGCAAGCACTAGACCAGCGAACAAACCACAAGGGCCAAAGCCGATAACAACAGGGCGCTCAGTTTGGTTCTCAACGGCTTTAGCAACGAATTTGTATTCCATGTCTGGAGTCACTTTTACGTGCGGGTCACTGATGAATTGCTCTAGCAGCTCAGCTTCGTTTTCAACGAGAACATCCAGCGTGTAGATAAGTAGGATCTTCGATTTCTTACGAGCATCGTAGCCACGTTTAAAGATATTAAAAGAAAGTACCTGATCAGAGTTAATACCAAGCTTCGCTTCAATCGCGTCTTGAATGGCAGACTCTTCGTGGTCTAGTGGAAGTTTAATTTCGGTTAAACGTATCATTTCGATGTCTCGTTTTTTATAGGTGTCTTAGCTAAACCACTTCTAAACTCAGGTTTGATGAAAACGCTGAGGTTGAAAGAAGCGATAAGCTCACAATGGCGCGCATTTTACGAGAAATTGATTTATCTGTCATACTAATTTGGAAACATGGAGCAAATAGACACGATATTAGAGCCGTATGGTGTTGAATTTTGCTTTGGGATGAGTATTATCCCCATTCTTCAATTTTGACTAACTTATAGAGCAGAGCATCATGGCATTTGTCGTAGGCGATAATTGTATTCAATGTAAATACACAGACTGTGTGGCCGTGTGCCCCGCAGATGCGTTCCATGAAGGCCCGAATTTCATGGTAATTAACCCAATCGAATGCATCGATTGTGGTTTATGTGTACCTGAATGTGATGCTCAAGCGATCTTCCAAGAAGACGAATTACCAGAAGATCAAAAGATCTTTATTGAAGTGAATGCTGAGCTTGCTGAGATTTGGCCTGTGCAAACGGAAGTCAAAGCACCGATGGATGACGCTGAAAAGTGGAATGGCGTGTCTGATAAGTTGGCAATGCTAGAAAAGTAATTGTTGAAAAGAACTCAAATAAAAAGGCGTACTGATTTAATCAATACGCCTTTTTTAATATCTGAACACTGTCGATTGGCTCGTTAGCCTAGAGGTCTAGCTATGCTGACGACGCATGTTATCGAGGATGATACCTGTCGCCATCGCCACGTTTAGAGATTCTGCGCCACCGAATGCTGGAATCGTAATCTTATCGGTCACGAACTTAGCGGCGTGTTCACGGATACCGTGAGACTCGCTGCCCATCAGCAAAATACCGTTGGCAGTGAAGTCAGTCTTATGAACACTTTCACCTTCTAAGAAAGCACCGTAAACCGGTAGGTTCGCTTGCTCTAAGTAAGCTGGTAAGTCCGTTTGGCTTACGTGTACTCGGCCAAAGCTACCCATAGTTGCACTGATCGTTTTAGGGTTGTATGGGTCTGCGCAATCGCTGCTCGCAACGATATGCTTAATGCCATACCAGTCTGCCACGCGAATAATCGTACCTAGGTTACCTGGGTCAGAAACACCATCCAGCGCAATCATTAAGCCTGTCGCTTCTGGTAATTCAACCTTTGGAATCTCAACCACAGCAATCGCGGCATTGTTACTTACTAGAGTGCTTGCTTTGGTTAGGTCGTCTAGCGAGGCTTCAACACAATCAAACTCAATCAGTGATGCGTGATTCTCGGATAAGAAATCAGCAGTAGCAAAGACGTTCTTTACGACTAAGTCACTATTGAACAGTTCAAGAACGTTCTTTTCACCTTGAACTAGAAACAAGCCGTGGGCTTTACGTTGTTTCTTTTGGCCCAAAGCACGAAGGAGTTTTAATTGGTTTTTTGAAATCATGTTTTTATCCTAGATATAAGCCCGCGCATTATAGAGCAAAGGTTGGATAACCAAAAGCGTGATGACTCAATGCGATCTACATAAAAAGCAAAAGCAACCCACTTAAAAAAGAAAAGCGCACTAAATAGCGCGCTCTTATGGGATTACTTACCTAAGTTACGTTGAACTGACAGCTTAATACGGAGCAGGGTAGCGCTTAAACACCGTGTTGATATCAGTCAGAATCTCTTCTGATAGCGGTTTGCTGAATGCTGCTACGTTTTCTTTCAACTGTTCCATGGTGGTTGCGCCAATAATGGTCGAGGTAACACCGTCGACTTGATTACACCACGCTAATGCCAATTGGCTTGGTGTAAACCCGTGTGCGTTCGCCACTTCCACGTATCCTTTAACCGCTTCGTTTGCAGATTCAGTGTCACGGAAAATGCCTTTACGCTGCATGTACGTCCAGCGACTGCCTTCCGGTCTTGCACCATCAATGTATTTACCACTCAACATACCTGCAGCCAAAGGTGACCAAGGCAGGTAAGCGACATCTTCGTGCACACAGTTCTCAATCAGATATGGCCAGTCTTTTGCGTGCAGTAGGCTGAATTCATTCTGAATAGAGACTATACGTGGCAAATCGTGCTTCTCACTCAGTTTAAGGTAGGTGTTAATGCCCCAAGTCGTGTCATCTGAAAGGCCGACATGACGAATCTTACCCGCCTTAATACAGCTCGCTAATGCTTGAAGGATCTCCAACATCTCCGCTTCATGCTGCTTTCGGTCGATATCGTTGAATCGAATGTGATTAGGAAAGTGCTTACCAAAGTGAGGTGTAGTGCGATTTGGCCAGTGAAGTTGGTAAAGATCAATATAATCGGTTTGTAGGCGTTGTAATGACGCATCAACCGCGGCGATTACGGCTTCACCCGTTATCGGGCCGCCATCTCGAACCCAAGGCAGGCCTGGCCCCGCAATTTTACTCGCAATGAGTAATTCTTGGCGGCGCTGCGGATTACGAGACAACCAGTTACCGATAATCGCTTCTGTTTTGCCGTAGGTACCTGGAGAAGGCGGAACCGCGTACATTTCTGCTGTATCAATAAAGTTAATACCTTGGCTTAGTGCGTATTCGATCTGTTGGTCGGCTTGCTGTTGCGTATTTTGCAGCCCCCAAGTCATGCTACCAAGACAGATTCGGGAAACGGGAATTTGACTACTTCCTAGTTTTGAATATTCCATTGAATTCGGGATTCCTGTGGTTAAGTTCTCTGGTGCTCGCATAAAAGTATTTGAAAAGAGGGCGAGTGAGGAATGAAAACGAATATGAATTATTAGCACAAAATGGCACGACAAGGTATGGCTTGGGGAAGTTTAATGAGTCATTTCTCAGCGTGTGAACTGAGATGGCTATGTACTCGAGTAGCTATAGATACAGGTATAGGCGAAGGTCGGAAAGCAAAAGAGTGCGGATAGGCTGACGCCTGAATAGGGCTAATCGGAAATAGAGAAAGGTCTAAAGACAAAGAGCTCTACATCATAGAGAAGTAGAGCTCTTTATTAGGTTCATCGCGGATTAGCGGGAACTAAAAACAAAAAAACGGTAGTAAGTGATATGGTTTAGTCGCCAAACAAAAATCATACACAAACTACCGTTTTCATGCCGAATCATACTTTCCTATCTTCATTCTGGGAAGGCTTTAAAATAGTAAAGTCTCACCAGACAGCATCACTTGTTACACTAACTCTTAAACCTAATTCTGAGGCTAAATGCCTTTGCGGTCTTGAAGCTGAGGCTATCCATGAGTATCAATGGCGTCATGTGAAAGAGGCCATGTTGTTCAATGTTCCTGTTGAGCTTTCCGTTCAAACTCGAAGGATCAAGTGTCGTGACTGCGGCATAAAAACAGAGTTTCTATCTTGGTTAGAGCCTTATGCTCGTATAACGACGCGTCTAAAAAGCTATATAGAACAACTACTGCCTCTTCTTCCCATTAAGCATATCTCCCAGTTAACGAGCGTTCATTGGCACACCATTAAAGAGATAGATAAACGTCGACTTCGCCAAGTGGTACCGTCAGTGAAATGGGAAGGGCTAAGGCAACTCGTCATGGACGGGTTCGCCATCTTTAAAGGGCACCGATATGCCACAGTCATCGCTGATGCTAAGACTCACCAAGTCATTTGGATAGGGTTAGGTCGTAGCCGCAAGGACATACGACCGTTTTTCGAGCAGTTAGGCAAGCATGGTAACAATATCGAAGCGGTCGCAATGGACATGAATACGGCTTTTGACCTTGAAGTTCAAGCGCACTGCCCGAATGCAAAAATCGTTTACGACTTATTCCATGTTGTTGCTAAGTTCGGTCGTGAGGTGATGGATAGAGTCAGAGTCGACCAAGCTAACAAACTCAAGCAGGATAAAAAGCGAGGCAATGTGTGAAGCGCTCACGCTGGGTACTGCTGAAAAACAGAGGTAATTTAAATGCACGACAAGATAGCTATCTTACTGAAATATTGAATATCAATAAGGACTTGATGGCCACTTATATACTCGGCTCACAACTCAAAGAGCTTTGGTACTGTAAATCAGAAGCACATGCTAAGGGGCTCTGGGAGGTATGGTGGGCACAAGTGCAAGAGAGTGGAATTAAACCATTGAAAGAGTTCGCACGAAAACTGAGGCCTTATCTTCACGGTATTATTGCATCGGCAACTTATCCGCTCAACACCTGCACATTGGAAGGGATAAACAACAAAATAAAGTTAATCAAGCGAATGGGGTGTGGATATCGAGATACAGACTACTTCTTCTTGAAGATAAAAGCGGCTTTCCCCGGAAAGCCGCGATGAACCCTTTATTAGGGGTTCTATAAATACGTTCTGAGTATTATCAAGTTACGAGGTCGCGTTGGTATCAAATCCACCTTGGGATTGCGCGAGCCTTAGAGCTTCCTGCCTTTGAACTTCTTTCTCAGTCAATACTGGTTGAAGTGCTTCCTCAGAGGCTTGAGGAGAAAAAATAAAATACTTATTAATCGTCATAACTGTGTCTCCGTGTAACGTATGACAGATTCTGCATCAGGGATAAATTGTGATCATCATCCACTTTGTACTTTTTTTAGGCTGAGAGCGAAGGGCGTAGAATGCGTACAAAGCGATCGCTTATCATCCGTATGCAATATTGGAACTGACGAAACCCTCTGATTTCAAGTATAGGAAGCTCGTCTAATTTCGCACAATAATGATTTAGAGCAATTACATTGATGGTCAGGGGCGTAAGATGAAAAACCTCGCTACTGACTCTGCGTACGTATTTATTTAACAATACATCGCCTATCTACATAATAATTAGGTCAGTAAATCAATTACTTAATCCATGGTGAGATGAATTATGGAAAAGCTAGTAGAACGTTTTCTGAATTACGTTACTTTTGATACCAAATCCGATCCTTCTAATCAGCAGTGCCCAAGTTCACCGGGTCAAATCACCTTCGCTGAAGCCTTGAAGTCAGAATTGATCGCATTAGAGTTAGTGGATGTATCTTTAGATGAAAATGGATATTTGATGGCGAAACTGCCGTCGAACGTCGATTTTCCAGTACCTGCAATTGGTTTTGTCGCGCACATGGATACCGCTCCTGATGCATCAGGGGCGAACGTGAAACCGCAGGTGATTAAAGATTACCAAGGTGGAACGATTGAGCTAGGCACAAGTGGAGAATGCTTAAACCCAAGCCAATATCCAGATCTTGATGCTCTGCATGGTCATGACCTTATTACAACCGACGGCACGACGTTACTGGGTGCCGATAACAAAGCGGGTATCGCTGAAATCATTAGTGCGATTGCTTACTTAAAGGCGAATTCTGAAATTAAACACGGTGACATCTGCATTGGTTTCACGCCAGATGAAGAGATCGGCCGTGGTGCAAACCTGTTTGATGTTGAGAGGTTTGGCGCTGAGTGGGCGTACACCATTGATGGTGGTCCAGTCGGTGAGTTGGAGTTTGAGAACTTCAATGCCACAAGTGCTGATGTTATTTGCCATGGCGTAAACGTTCACCCGGGTACTGCGAAAGGTAAGATGGTGAACTCGATGAACATTGCAGCGCAGTTCCAGTTGATGATGCCGGCGCAAGAAACACCGGAATGCACAGAAGGCTATGAAGGTTTCTACCACCTGAAATCGGCTGAAATGGGCGTTGCTCGTTCCGAACTAGGCTACATCATCCGTGATTTTGAGCGTAAGGGTGTAGAAGCGCGTAAGGTGTTCATGCAACAGAAAGTCGATGAACTGAACGAGCGCCTAGAGAAAGGCCATGTTGAGTTGGTACTGTCTGATAGTTACTTCAACATGAAAGAGATGGTTGAACCTCATCAGCACATTATTGAGTTGGCGAAGCAAGCGATGATCGAGTGCGATGTAGAGCCAATGATCAAACCGATCCGAGGTGGTACAGACGGTGCTCGCCTATCGTTCATGGGGCTACCATGTCCGAATATCTTTACTGGCGGCTACAACTTCCATGGTATTCATGAGTTCATTACCATCCAAGGTATGGAACAGGCGGTAAAAGTGATTGTGGAACTGTCTCAGCGTACTGCTCTGCATTACCAGAAATAGCAGCCTATAACGCGATATCTCTTTGTATTTTTGAGAGTATTCAATAATACTCTCTTTAAGCATAAGGGAGTACGCGATGAAAAAGTTAGTTTTATTTTGCACCCACCTAGCTGTGGGTGCTGTTGGTTTTGGGCTTGGTGTTTATGCACTGCCTATCTTGATTGAGCCTGATTCTCCATCTTCGAGTTCAGTTGAAGCGATTTCACAACAAGCTATTTATACCGGCGAATTCAGTAAAGATCGCCAAGACAGTGATTTCTTGCATTGGGGAGAGGGCATCGTCTCGGTTTCTGAAAGTGCGATTGCGTTTGAAGGCGAGCTGGCGCCGGACTACAAGGTTTACCTCTCTCCTAAGTTTATTGAAACCGAACAAGCCTTCAATGACAGCAAGAGCGAGTTATTGAGAGTGGGAGATGTGAAAACATTCGACCGATTTATGGTTGAGCTTCCAGAAGGTGTTGATCTTAATCGCTTTAATACCGTTGTGATTTGGTGTGAAACTTTTGGCCAATTTATTACTTCTGCCCAGATAAAATGATAGCCTTAGCTAGGCTGATTTAAGCACGTAAAAAAAGCGCTCTATTTTTGAGCGCTTTTTTATAATGCTGTTTACGGCTGCTTTGTTGTTAAAGCTAACTGTTGTAATGCTAAGGATTAAGTAATGGAAAAAGTGTGGCAAGTAATAGATTTCCTACTCGCTCATAAGTTTATTTTTAGTGCGCTGATTATCAGTCTCATTTTAATCATCCGCCGAATCACCCTGTCTCGAATTAGAGGTGATGTCGCTTTCCTTAGCGAAGACCAACGTAACTGGATGTCCCGTACCAAAAATGGCACCTTTGCGATTATTGTTATTACGCTGTTTATTCTCTGGAAATCTGAAATCAGTGAGTTTGCTCTGTCTGTGACTGCGATTGCCGTTGCGATAGTTGTGGCTTCGAAAGAGATCATCTTGTGTTTTACTGGCTCGATTCAACGTGCGAGTTCACGTTCATTCCGAATCGGTGACTGGATTGAGGTGGGTAAAATCAGTGGTGAGGTGATTGAACACAATCTGATGGCGACTGTGATTCAAGAAATCGACTTGTATCATGGGCAATACCACTTCACTGGCAAGACCGCTACGCTGCCTAACAGCATGTTCTTTACTTATCCTGTAAAGAACCTCAATTTCATGAAGCGTTACGTTTACCATAGCTTTACAGTGACAGTGAAAGACTTCGTTAACCTGTACCCAATGGTGCCGAGTCTTATCGTCAAAATTGAAGAGCATTGTGAAGAGTTTATCGATGTTGCACGTCGTTATAACGGTGTAATTGAAAAGCACGCTGGCGTCGACCTTCCGGGCTCTGAGCCGCACATCCACATCACGAGCAGTTCAACGGGTGAACAAGAAGTCCACTTTATGATTTTCTGCCCGACGGAAAAAGCGATTCACCTAGAGCAAGACATCCGCAAAGACTTCATGGAAGCGTACGCTGAAGAGTTTCCAGCTATCGCATAATCCTCGCTTCATTTGTGAATGAACTAGCCGAATAAAAAGAAAGCCGAGAGCGATATTATCGACTCTCGGCTTTTTTGTATCTTCTTTATCAATCAATAAACAGATTAACCAACCGAAGCTAGTCTAAGTCTGCAATTGGCAACCAATCGACTTGCACGCCAGCTTGTTCAAACATATCTTGGCTTACCTTGATCTTGTCTCCCCAACGAGAAAGGAAATCTTCACTTTGCTCAGGGCAGTGAACCGCAGAGATACCTGTTTGAATGATCTTCGCTGCACAGTTTGGACAAGGGAAGTGAGTCACCCAGATTTCACAGCTGTCTAAATCACGCTTAGCAAACAAGATTGCGTTTTCTTCTGCGTGTAAGGTTTTTAGGTATTTCATCTCACGATCATCAGTATCAGCGCTATCTGATACACCATGAGGATAGCCGTTAAAGCCTACTGAAACGATACGGTTGTGTTTGGTGATCACAGCGCCAACTTGAGTGGATGGATCTTTACTCCAAGAGCCAACCAGCTCCGCCATTTGATAAAAACGTTTAGCCCATTTTGAAATCATGTGAATTACCTTAAGTAATTAAATATGAATACTTATCTACGAAGATACATGATGTTAATCAATATACCTAGTTTCTAAATGTGAGAAAGGCTCATTTGAGGTAATTTTGTTATCTACTTGTAAGTGTTTTATAAGCATCAGGTTTCTCGTTACACGTTGAAACACTTTTCAAGTAATAATTGATATTCCTCGGACATTGTAGATATTTGTGTTACGTAACTTTTATGCTGTTCAATTTCTCATAAGTGACGGTATAACCATGCGTAAAAAGTTAATCCTTACGGCTCTTGCAAGCTCTCTTATTCTTGCTGGATGTGGGCAAGATGCTCAGAATGCCAAGCAAGCGCCTTTACCTCTCGTAGCTGTACAGGATGTTAGCGTTGTTTCTCATCAGCAAAGTAAGTCGTACATCGGTCGTATTGAAGCCGTAGAAGACACGGCGATCACGGCGCAGGTTTCTGGCTATCTACAAAGCCGTCACTTCAAAGAAGGCCAAATGGTCGAGAAGGGTCAATTGCTTTACTCAATTGAGCCTTCATCATTTGAAGCAGAAGTAGCAAGCGCGAAAGCGGCTGTTGCTCAAGCGAATGCCAACCTTAAAAAAGCCGAACTTGATTTCAACCGTGGTAAGAACCTACTTCCTAAGGGCAGTATTTCTCAATCGGAATTTGATGCATTAACGGCAAACCTATTAGGTTCTCAAGCACAGCTAGAAGCAAGCCAAGCTCAGTTAAACGCCGCGAATGTCCAACTTTCTCACACCCAAATTATCGCGCCTTTCTCTGGAAGAATCAGTGACACTAAAGTAAGTAAAGGTGACCTCGTTTCACCGTCTTCAGGTGTTCTGACAACTTTGGTTAGCCTAGACCCAATCCATGCATCGTTCAGCATCAGTGAGCGTGAGCGTATTGAGTTAGGTATGGACCGAATTGAAGGTGACGGCAGCAGCGATTCTGATCGTGTTGAAGTGCAAATCATGCTTGAAAATGGTGAAGCATTCGAACACTTAGGTCAGCTCGATTTCTTGGGTAACCGTATCAACTTAAACACTGGTACGATCGCGATGCGTGCGATTGCCGATAACCCAGACCAGCAACTTCTTCCTGGCCAGCACGTTCGTGTTGATCTACGTGAGAAGCAATCTATTGATGTTGTCACTATTCCTCGCCGCGCGGTTCAAACCGACCTTGAAGGCGACTTTGTTATGGTGTTAGTTGAAGGTGAAGCGGCACCTGTTGCTGAGCGTAGAAACATTGAGATGGGTCGTCAGGTTGAAGGTGGTGTGATTGTTCACTCTGGACTAGAGAAGGACGATGCAGTTATCACCCAAGGCTTACAGCGTGTACGTAATGGTATGTCTGTTCGTATTCAAGTTTCTGCTGAACAAGCTGGGTAGGGGGACTATTTATGTTAAGTCGTTTCTTTATTCAAAGGCCTAAGTTTGCCCTTGTAATATCCATAATCTTGACGCTGGCGGGTGCGATCTCTCTCGCTATCTTGCCAGTCGCGGAATATCCAAAAATCAGTCCGCCTTCTGTGAGTGTTACCGCATTCTACACAGGCGCAAGTGCTGAAGTAGTCGAACAGGCGATAGCCGACCCCATAGAAACGTCGGTTAACGGCGTTGAAGATATGATCTACATGTCTTCTAAGAGTGCTAATGATGGTTCATACAACCTTAACGTGACCTTTGATGTTGGTACTGATCCCGATATGGCTCAGGTCAACGTTCAGAACCGAGTTGCTCAAATCGAATCGAAGCTTCCTCAAGAAGTTCGAATGGTGGGCGTTACCGTTAAAAAGCGTTCACCAGACCTTTTGATGGTATTGAACTTCTATTCGCCAAACGGTGAGTACGACGACCAGTTCCTGATCAACTACGTTAACCTAAACATTAAAGACCAACTGGCTCGTGTGAAGGGCATCAGTGAAGTTAACGTGTTGGGTGGTGGTGAATACGCGATGCGTGTTTGGTTAGATCCTGAGAAAATGGCTAACCTGAATATTACCACCTCTGACGTGAATCGCGCGTTGGCGGAACAGAACGTTCAGGTTGCTGCTGGTCGTATTGGTGCTGCACCTTATAACAACGCACAAGAAGTACAATTCAACTTGGTAACAAAAGGCCGACTAGAAACGGCGGATGAATTTGAAAATGTCGTTCTTCGTGCAACTCAAGACGGTTCAACGGTTTACCTAAAAGACATTGCACGTGTTGAGCTTGGTAAAAAATTCTACGATGGTAATGGTAAATACCGTGGTCAAGATGCGTCGATCGTAACGCTGTCACTTCAATCAGACGCTAACGCACTGGAAAGTGGTAAAGCCGTAATGGCGATGCTCGACAACCTAAGCAAAAACTTCCCTGAAGGCGTTGCTTATGAAGCGAGCTACGACACGACAGTCTTCGTTGCTGAGTCGATTAAAGGGGTAGTAAAAACGCTGATCGAAGCGATCTTGCTGGTTATCGCCGTTACTTACCTGTTCTTGGGTAGTGCGCGTGCAACCTTGATTCCAGTAGTCGCGATTCCAGTATCTTTGATCGGTACGTTTGCCATCATGCAGATGACGGGCTTCACCATTAACACGGTAACCCTGTTCGGTCTGATATTGGCGATTGGTATTGTAGTAGATGATGCGATCTTGGTTATCGAGAACGTTGATACCACGATGGCCAAAGACCCAACGATTTCACCGCGTAAAGCCACGCTTATCGCGATGAAAGAAGTAACGGGTCCGATCATTACGTCTACCTTGGTTCTACTTGCGGTATTCATCCCAGTGGCGATGCTGCCAGGTATTACCGGCATTATGTATCGTCAGTTCGCCCTGACTATCTGTATCGCCGTTGTTATCTCTTCTATTAACGCACTAACGTTGTCACCAGCATTGTGTTCATTGGTTCTTAAGCAGGGTGGTGGTAACACAGCTCGTTGGTACCAAGCGTTTAACCGTGGTCTAGAATCCGTTACTAACAAATACGGTCAAATTGCTGGCTTCTTGGTTAAGAAAGGCGTTCTGCTGTTCACTTTCTTCGTTGTTGCTTTGGCTGCTGTTACTTACTTCGCGAAAACAACGTCTACGGCGTTCGTACCTCAAGAAGATAAAGGCATTTTGCTGGTTAACGTGCAGCTTCCTGACGCGGCATCACTGTCTCGAACAGAAGATGTGACTGCGCAATTACTAGAGATGGTTGAACAAGAGCCGGGTGTTGATGGTGTAACACTGGTTAACGGCTACGCATTCATGACAGGTGCATCTGCATCGAATGGTGCGTCGATGTTCATCAAGCTTCACGATTGGGACACACGTAATGCACTGGATGGTCAACATTCAGCGCAGGCTATCTCACAGCGTATAAATGGTCGAGCGGCCACTGAGCTGCCTCAAGCGATTGTATTTGCTATGGGGCCGCCAGCGGTACCGGGCATGGGTGCAGCGTCTGGTTTTGAGTTTGTGCTTGAAGATACGTTAGGTCGTAGCCGTACAGACCTTGCGATGGTAATGAATGATGTGATTACTGAGGCGACGAAACAGCCTGAGATTTCACACACATTCAGTACTTTCCGTGCGAACGTACCTCACTACTATGTCGATATTGACCGTGAGAAAGCGCAGCAATTAGGTATTCCGCTGTCGGAAATTTTCCAAACACTACAGGGCAACCTTGGTTCGTTGTACGTGAACGACTTCACCATGTTTGGTAAGAACTTCCGCGTAACCATGCAAGCTGACAGTGATCACCGTAGCAGCATGGACGATCTACAACGATTCCACGTACGTTCGTCTAATGGTGAGATGATCCCGCTAAGTACGCTTGTGACTTACGACCAGATCTTCGAACCTGATGTAGCATGGCGTTACAACATGTACCGCAGTGCAGTAATCCAAGGCCAACCAGCACCGGGTTACTCAAGTGGTGATGCGATTGCGGCGATGGAACGTGTAGCTGCAGAAGTTCTGCCACAAGGTTACCAGTACGAATGGACTGGTATGGCTTACCAAGAAGTACTCGCCGGTAACCAAGCGATCTTTGCGTTTGCATTGGCACTGATCTTTATCTACTTGTTCATGGTGGCTCAGTACGAGAGTTGGACCATACCGATTGCGATTATCTTAGTAGTACCGGTCGCAACCTTAGGTTCTTTCTTGGCGTTGAACCTAACAGGCACACCGTTGAACCTATATGCACAGATTGGTTTGGTTCTCTTGATAGCCTTGGCCGCGAAGAACGCAATTTTGATTGTGGAATTCGCGAAAGTTGAGCGTGAAGAGAAAGACGCACCAATTGAAGATGCGGCAGTGAAGGGCGGTACGTTGCGTTTCCGTGCTGTAAACATGACGTCTTGGTCGTTTATCTTAGGTATCTTCCCGCTTATCTTCGCTGCGGGTGCCGGTCACGTGAGCCAGAACTCTCTGGGTATTTCACTGATTGGTGGTCTGCTATGTGTGTTACTAGCGGGTACGTTCCTAATCCCTGGCTTCTACGCATTCGTGCAGCGTAAGCGTGAGAAGGCACACGGTGGTAATACCAAACTGATTCCACTGGATGACGAATAGGATAAGTTAATTTCAAGGGAGGTGGCTTGCTTGTAAAAGTAAGCCCCCAACGAATCCCTTGTGAAAATTAATCCCTTATAAAAACTGAGGCTTAGTATCGCGCTAAGCCTTTTTTATTCCACTTGTGAATAAAAACGCTATTTATATAATCAAATGTTTATTATGTGATAGAGCTAACACTCTAAATTGGGTTTTGTAATAAAATGATGTTTTATTAGTAAGTGCCTGTTTATTATGAAAATAGCAAGGTTCAGCTAACGGGTGTATGCTCGAAAACATTTGCACAATAGTGTGAAGTGTTTCAAAATTACGAAGTTATATTGAAGTTTTTTGTGCATTGAGGTTCTTATGAAAGTCATTGATTTATTTAAACACCGAGGCGACAGCGTGTCTTCGCAACACTCAGAGTTTATGCAATGGATGTCTCCAGCTCTTAGAGATTACTGGGGTGACTTTCTTAATCGTACGCAAAATAGCCATTTCTTTGCGTGGGTTCGTGATCACCACAAACCTGCAGTAAACGAAGATGCACCAGAGATGCCTGTGGAGCAACCGATCGTATTAAAGCCTGAAGCACAGCTTGTGTTTGACGAGCTTAATCAGCAGATCGGTGAAGTTATCCATACTGGCGACTGGATCAATGTAAGTCAAGACCGTATTAACCAATTCGGCCTTGTGACTGAAGACATGCAGTGGATCCACACTGAGCCTTCTAAGGCTGAAACAGACTCTCCGTTCAAAACAACCATCGCACATGGTTTTTTAACTTTGTCTCTGCTTCCTCGCCTTACTGACAGCGTTGATCCTGACAAGTCTCAATTCCCAACAGCGAAGATGGTTGTAAACATTGGTCTTAACCAAGTACGTTTCCCATACCCTGTGAAATCAGGCAGCAACGTTCGTGCTAAAAGTACGTTAACAAAAGTGACGCCAATTAAGAAAGGCCTAGAGATTGAGCGCGAAATCCGCGTAGAAATCGAAGGTATTCGTCGTCCTGGCGCTGTTATCGTTTCGGTGATTCAACTTCACTTCTAAGTGATTTGTAAACAAGCGATTCATAAAGATTCAAAAAAAGAGAGAGCATTATGCTCTCTCTTTTTGTTTTCATTAGATAAAACTCACTCACTCACTTATTTAATGCGAGTGTAGCCGTACTCTTCGATAAGATCTTGCCCTTGCTCTGACTTCACGAACTTAATGAAGTCTTTGCTTTCTTCAGAAACAGAGTCTGTTTTGTGCAGCAATAAGAATGGGCGAGCTAATTCATAGCTGTGGTTGGCAATGTTCTTAGATGTCGGCTCTACGCCTTCAAATGTGATTGCTTTAATTGAACGGTCGATAGAACCTACAGAAATAAAACCAATCGCGTGTGGGTTATGGTTAACAATCGTCTTTACCATGCTGTTGCTGTTCACAACCAAGTTATTTGGGTTGATGTCAGACACTAGACGGTCGTTAATGATTTTTGTTAAACCAAGCAGGCTTTCGAAGCTGTAACGTGAACCAGAAGACGCTTCACGAGTCACAACCGCGATAGGCTGATCTGCACCACCTACGGCTTTCCAGTTGGTGATTTTGCCCTTATAGATATCGAATAACTGTTCGCGAGTAACGTTACTTACACCGTTCGAACGGTTAGTTACGACAGCTAGGCCATCAAAAGCAATCGGGAACACTTTCAGCTTGTCGCTCTGTTCACGGTCCGTTAAGTAGCGTGAGCTCATACCGATATCAGACACACCTTTATTAACCATGGTAATGCCCGCTGTAGAACCGATGCCCTGAACCGCAATATAGTTATCAGGGTGAGTCTTGTTGTACTCCTCAGCTAATACATCCATCACTCGTGATACCGAAGTGGAGCCCGAAATATTGGTTTCTTGTGCAAAAGCAGCGTGAGAAGACAGGGCTAAGGATAAAAGAGAGGCAAGCGCGACTCGTAACATAAACAACTCCTAGTTAATAACATTTGTCGCATATGATAGGTCGGTTATATGACACTTTTGTGAAATTCTATATGCTCGATGTATAGCTGGCGGGTTCGTCTTTGAAAGTAAGATAACTTTGGATAAGAAGGATTCGTTTCTGGGAGCAGGGAGGGTATTTTGTTTTCGCTGGTTCGCTAAAATGTTCGTTGAGTCCTAAGCTAAGTAGAGGAATTCACTACTTAGAAGTTTCTATGAAGTTACAAGGGGTGTTATGTCCGTTATTCATATAGAACTGAATCGTCTTTTAATTGGAGCTGAGAGGCTCTGTACTTCTCGAAGTAGCAATTTACCGGTAGAGCTAGGCAAATCCCTATATGAAGAGTGTGAGGGCGGTGTGCTGTTTTCTCAGGCCCATTACCTGCTCGACTCATCTCATAGTGATTACACAAATGAGATCGCCTGCGTGACCTTTGATGAATCGTTATCTTGTTGGTTGGTGATGGTGCCGCTTGAAGACGATGCCGAAACTGATTCCGTGAACTGGGGACCTTATCCCTACCTTCCTAAATCGAAGGAGCTTGATGCTATTCTGGCTGAAATAGAAAAAGATCCTAAGTCATATTTTTGGTCATAACCGATCATTTTAACGTCGTTGGTGGCTTGACCTCATAGTAAGTGGCGCAACGCCAAAGCTTTACTACTTGCGCCTTATTAACTTGTTTCCCTACACATTAGACTGGCGGTTTAATGCCTTGTTGTTGCGCTCGTGCAATTAACGAACGGAAGTCCTTTGGCGTTTTTCCGTGATAAGTTTTAAAGGCAGTACTGAAGTGAGCGGCGCTTTTAAAGCCAGATTCATACGCAATTTGAGTAATCGACTTATCCGATGTTCTTAACTGCGTAGCGGCGTGGGCAATTCGCTTGATCTTCAATAGATTCGAAAACGAAAGGTCTTCAGCCGACAAACGACGTTTGAGCGTTGCTGGCGACATTCCCATGTAACTCGCGAGTGTGTCCAAAGATATGTTGTTTTCTATGTTTTGTTCGATGTAGTGAATGACTTTTTGCGTCACGGTTAATCTCGAAGCTCGAGCAATGATGACCAAAAGAGCAGGATATTGCTCTACCATCAGTGACAGCAAACTTAAGCCTAATTGAGTGAGTGCGTAGTCATTCTGAGAAGAAGAATTGGCGAGCGACATGATGAGCTCTTTCAACTGGTAGATTTCAGTATCAGTTTGATTGAACTTGATGTATTTGTCTGGGATTCGAGTGGATTCTAAATCGCTGAACTGATTGATGAACTTCTGAAAAATAGCCAAGTCGAAATCTAAGCAGGTTGCGCTAAATTCGCCATTTTCAGTGTTAACCGTGATGTCTTTAATCTGACCAGAATTGTAAAGTGTGAAATCGCCCGCTTGTAACGAGGCTTCAGTGCCATTAGGTAGCACGAAAGAAATGCTGCCCTTCGATACCATGAAGATACCGTTTTTAGAGGCGGGGTAGCGTTCTCGTTTCCTGGGAATGAAGTTTCTGAACTGAGTAACTGTGATTGATGACATAGTGCGCTTCTTTGACGTTGTAAATTGGTTGCTTATTGATTGTTTTTTTAAGTATTGTTTAAGCATGAGACATTTACAAAAAAGGCGCTAATAATTAGCGCCTTTAGAAGTGAACCTTGAAGCTTTAAAGCTTTTGACCTTGAAGGCCCTAACCTTGCAAGCTGTAACCGTTAAAGGTCTTAAGCTTCGGTTTCGTTGGTTGTTTCAGGCTCGCTAGGCAAGTCCGCAAATACTTGAGTCGGTTTTGCGACTAAGTTACGGTTTTCCTGATTAACTTCTGAGAGAACTACTTCTAAAACGTCTCCCAGTTTGTATACCATTTCTTTATCGATAGATACAGTGCCCATATCACTGTTGCACTCGATTCTCTCTTTATTATCAAGAATGAGAGAACCAGGGATAAATGCCGCAGCACCATTCTCTAGTAAACGAACACGCATACCCGCACGGTTAATGTCGAAGATCTCTGCTTGGAAGCGAGTTTCTTCTGCTGGAGCGTTCGCTAGAGTGCGAGCATACAACCAATCGCCAACATTACGCTCAGCCATACCGTGGTGACGGCGGTGCAGGGCAAGTTCATCACCGATGGTTTCATCTGGTGTTTGAATTGGCGCTTTACCTAGGATGTGCGCCTTAAGCATGCGGTGGTTAATCATGTCGCCGTATTTACGGATTGGAGATGTCCAAGTCGCGTAAATGTCTAAACCCATTGCGTAGTGTGGTGCAGGCTCATTGCTGATCTCGCTGTACGCTTGGAATTTACGAATACGGTTGTCGTAGTAGCTGTTGTCTAAAGAACCCAACCAACGACGTAGCGTCGCGAATCCTTCAAGAGAAACAATTTGCTCTTCAGTGAATGGTGTTTCCGCTTGTGGGTTAACTAGCTCAAGAACGTCAGCGACTTTCTCAGCCTTGAAACCAGAGTGGCAGTTGAACACACCTTGGTTGAAGCTCTCTTTTAACACGCGACCTGCACAGATGTTTGCGCTGATCATCGACTCTTCAACTAACTTGTTCGCGCTACGACGCATGTCTGCATGAATAGCAACAACATCGTTATCTTCGCTAAGTTCAAAGCGGTAATCAGGACGGTCAGGGAACACAACAGCGTTTGCTGAGCGCCATGCTGAACGTGCTTGAGCGAATTGGTGAAGGTCAGAAACGATCGCAGCGATCTCTTCTGATGGCTGCCACTTCTCTGATGCACCTGTTTCTAGCCAGTCTGATACGTTGTCGTAAGCAAGACGAGCGTGAGACTTGATGTTTGCAGCGAAGAAGTTGATGTCGTCGCCGATAACGCCATCTTTAGATACCGTTACTGTGCAGCAGAGAGCAGGACGAACTTCGTTTTCGATCAGTGAACACAAGTTGTCTGCAAGATCACGAGGTAACATTGGGATGTTACGACCCGGAAGATAAATCGTGAAACCGCGCTCACGAGCCACTTTATCCATTGCATCATCAGGAGAGATGTAAGCCGTAGGATCAGCAATCGCAATCGTCAGTTCAAAATCACCGTTCTCTTTCTTCTTCGCGTAAAGCGCATCGTCCATATCTTTTGTGCTTTCACCATCGATGGTCACAAAAGGTACGTGCGTCATGTCTACACGTTCAAGATCAGCATCGTCATTGATCTGCCAGTTGTCGATGCCTGCAGGCTCGCTGTTTGGTAGGTCGTTCTGTGCCAGCGTTACCCACCAAGGTGCGATCTTGTCATCAGCGTCTGTTATTTTTTCAGAAATCTGAGCCAAGAAGCCGTTGTCACCCTTTAATGGGTGCTGAACGATGTGAGCAACAACCCAGTCACCTTCTTTAAGCGTTTCAGGGTTTAACCCCTTCATTGCTTTCGCTTTAAGTTGCAGCTTTTTCAGTTGCGGGTGATCAGGAACAACGTTCAAACGGCCTTTGAAAAGCTTAACTCGGGCAATAAAGCGAGTAAGACCTTGTTCCACCAATTCCTCTGGCTCTGCTACTTCGCGCTCTTTCTCGGTGCGAATGATGGCAATCACCTTGTCACCGTGAACACATTTCTTCATGTATGGAGGCGGGATAAAGAAGCTTGTTTTGCTATCAACTTCGAGAAAACCAAAGCCTTTTTCAGTAGCTTTGATAGTACCTTCCTTTTTAGGGAGGGTTTCTTGGATTTGCTGCTTGAGCTGAGCGAGTAGAGGATTATCTTGAAACATCTTACTTTTATCTAACGAGAACAATTGAGCACACTATAATCATTGCGAGACCCGATTACTACTTAAAGCCGAAGTGAGCGTAAATTAATTGTCGGCTTATTTAACTAGGTCAATTTGGTGGATGTCCTTCGCTATGACGAGATATTCATCAAGTTTGACGATATGATAGCCAGTATTGATATAAAACCGAAAAATATGTGATGTATTTCAATTTTTTCTGGCTTTTTTTATGCATTTAGGGAATAATCCGCCTCCCTTAGACGTCCCTAATGGCTTGAAGTGTTTTATTACTGCTTCGTAACTCTGAATGGAATCAGTATCTGATTGGATCAGTATTGGAATTGATAGAGCTCCCGGGACCTTTTGTTTACTTATATATAGTGGGATCCCAATGTCCGAATCTGTAATTCAATTTAATGAATTAGCCCTAAACGATAACATTCTTTCAGCTCTTGATAGCATGGGTTTCGTTTCTCCGACTCCAATCCAAGCAGCAGCTATTCCTCTTCTACTTGAAGGCCGTGACGCACTAGGTAAAGCACAGACTGGTACTGGTAAAACAGCAGCATTCTCTCTGCCTTTACTTAACAAAATCAACCTAAACCAACACAAACCACAAGCAATCATCATGGCTCCTACTCGTGAGCTAGCGATTCAAGTTGCTGCGGAAATCAAAAACCTTGGCCGTGATATCAAAGGTCTTAAGGTTATTGAAATCTACGGTGGTGCTTCAATCGTTGACCAAATGCGCGCTCTAAGCCGCGGTGCTCACATTGTTGTTGGTACTCCAGGTCGTGTTAAAGATTTACTAACTCGTGACCGTCTACACCTAGATGAAGCACACACATTTGTTCTTGATGAAGCAGATGAAATGCTAAAAATGGGCTTCGTAGATGACGTTACTTGGATCCTAGAGCAAGCTCCAGAAACTGCACAACGTGTACTTTTCTCTGCAACTATGCCTCCAATGGTTAAGACTATTGTTGATCGTTACCTACGTAACCCTGCAAAAGTTGACGTTGCTGGTACTAACCACACAGTTGACAAAGTAGCGCAGAACTTCTGGGTTGTTAAAGGCGTAGAAAAAGACGAAGCAATGTCTCGTCTTCTTGAAACTGAAGAAACTGACGCGTCAATCGTATTCGTACGTACTCGTCAAGACACTGAGCGTCTAGCTGATTGGCTATCTGCACGTGGCTTCAAAGCTGCTGCACTGCACGGTGATATTCCTCAGTCTCTACGTGAGCGCACTGTTGATCACATCAAACAAGGTGTTATCGACATCCTAGTTGCAACTGACGTTGTAGCACGTGGTCTTGATGTTCCACGTATCACTCACGTATTCAACTACGACATCCCATTCGATGTTGAATCTTACATCCACCGTATCGGTCGTACTGGCCGTGCTGGACGTAAAGGTAAAGCGATCCTATTAGTTCGCACTAACCAAATTCGCATGCTTCGCACTATCGAGCGCGTTACTAAGTCATCTATGGAAGAAATCCAACTTCCTCTACGTGACCAAGTTGCTGCAGCACGTGTTGCTAAGCTTGGCGCTGAACTTGAAACAGAGAAAGAAAGCAAAGCTCTAGAAAACTTTGCAGGTCTTATCTCTACACTTCAAGAGTCTCTAGAAGTTGATGCTGCTACTCTAGCTGCAATGCTTCTTAAGCGTCAGCAAGGTAAGAGCCCACTATTCTACGTTGGCGAAGACCCAATGATTGCTGCTATTGAGCGTGACAAGAACCGTCGCAAAGAGCGTCGTGAAGACCGTGAAAATGGTCGTGGCGATCGCAACTTCAATACGCAAGATTGGGATACTTACCAACTACAAGTTGGCCGTGAGCAAGGCGTTCAGGTTAAAGACATCGTTGGCGCACTAGCAAACGAACTTGGCCTAACTAAAGGTTCTATCGGTGCTATCAAGCTAGACCAAGGTTCTACTTACGTTCAACTGCCAAAAGCAATGAACTCTGAAACTGCTGGTAAACTAAGCAAACTACGTATTCGTCAAAAAGAAGCTGGCGCTGTTGTTGTTGATTTCAACGACTTCCGTGAGCCTCGTCGTGGCGGCGGCGGTCGTGATGGCAACCGTGGTCGTGGCGGTCGTGATGGCGGCGGCTACCGTGGTAACCGTGATGGTAACCGCGAAGGTGGCAACCGTGAAGGCGGTCGTGGTGGATACCGTGGCAACCGTGATGGTGCACGCGATGGTAACCGTGAAGGCGGCCGTGATGGCGAGCGTCGTTTCGACCGTAACCGTGGTGGCGATCACCGTGGTAACTACCGTGGCGAACGTGGCCATGGTAACGGCAATGGCGGCGGTAACCGTGGTCGTCGTCCAGAGCGTAACGAAGGTTAATCAACCTTTCGCTTAGACGCTTTAGTCTAGACACTGAATTTAAAAGCCGAGCGTAATGCTCGGCTTAATTATATGGTCCGCCTCACTCTCAAGCCCTTAAGCTTAGAGTAGGCTCTCAGAATGAGGTGAACCATATGTCTTCTATTCATATTTTAGGTATCGACCTAGGTAAACACTGCTTCCATGCTATCGAACATAACCGTTGTGGGGTGGAGGTGCTTCGTCGTAAATTTAATCGCAATCAACTCTTAATCTTTCTTAGTAAAATAGAACCAACAACTATTGCTTTCGAAGCTTGTGGCGGTGCTCATTGGCTTGCTCGAAAGTGTGGTGAGCTTGGTCATCAACCCCGACTTATTCCTCCTCAGTATGTAAAGCCTTATGTCAAAGGCAATAAAAACGATTTCATCGATGCTTCAGCGATCGCAGAGGCTGCGAGTCTACCGACCATGAGATTTGTGGCTGTAAAAAGTGAAGAGGCTCAAGTCATCGCAGCGATTCATCGAGTCAGAGATAGTTATATCAAGGAGAGAACCGCCACTATGTCGCGGATCGGCGCGATCTTACTTGAGTTTGGCCTTAGCTTTCCCAAAGGGCATGCAAAGATGAAGTCTCTGTTTCAATGGTTAGCAGAACAAACAGTATCACTACCAAAAAGCTTGCTATGTGAATTGATATCTATCCATGAACACTACAAGTACCTCAATGAACAAATCAAAACCCAAGATATCAAGCTTCAAACTATTGTTTATAATAACGAAAGTGCTCAATTATTAAAAACTATCCCTGGAATTGGCGATCTTACCTCCACATTGTGTATTGCTGATGTAAGCTCTCCGAGTAACTTCACCAATGGCCGCGAGATGGCGGCTTGGTTGGGACTTGTACCAAGGCAATTCTCAACGGGAGGAAATACCAAGCTACTTGGTATGAGTAAACGAGGAAATAAGCACCTCAGAACTCTGTTTATCCATGGCGCAAGAGCTGTACTCTCTAGGCTAGAGACGACAGGGAAAGTGTTTGGAGAGTGGCTTGTGAACCTACGAGCCACCAAACCATTTAATGTAGTGGTAGTTGCATTAGCCAACAAGCTAGTGAGGATAGCTTGGGCGGTGTTATACCACCGCCAAGCTTTTAAGGCTGTTTAGCTATAACCAAGTTTGCAACGCCAATGAACGTGATGACAAAACGGTCAATCGGCCAGATTAAGAACCTGACACAAAAATAGCAATCAATGCTTTGGGCTTTTAAGGATAATCTGGCGCGGATATCATCGTGGAGCTGGGAAGCTAGTGCTCCCAACAAGGACTCCGAATACATTAGCGCAAACCAACTCCGTTATTACTTAATTGTAGTTGCAATAACGGGGCGGACCATACATTTTTGTGCCTGCTCATTCATCTTTCCGATTGTGCTGCCCGCATTTAAAGCAAGCCATTCAAACTCCGCGATTGACTGCTTTCATCGATAGTTCAGCTCAAAATGATTAAACCAACTTCAAGACGACGTGAAGTGAGCATCAACTGCCGTTAGCGTGGCTGTATGGCGTTGTAAGACTATACTTAAATCACGTGCTACAGGTTTTGCCGAAATGTATGAAAGTCACTTAATTTGCTGTGTAGAAGGTTTATTGGAGCGGGGGAGTTTTTGGGAGTCTCAGGTGTTTAATGGGGGGGGGGATTTTACTGTTTTCTCTCGTGAAATGAGCTTACTCACCGAATCCGCCAAATCGAGCAAATCAAGTTAAAAATAACGTTAGCATTCGTTTGCGGTACTCGTTTATCAATTTTCTTATTCAACTATTTTTTAATTTCGCTCTCGAAATAAATAAATTAATGACTAAGATCAACTTAATTGTGTTCATTTAGTGATTTTTTCAAAACAAAAGTTGAAAGATTCAAAAATTATTGAATAATGGGCTTAACTAAAATTGAAGTAAACACTTCATCCAATTCGTACTGAAACAGGATCCATATCCAATGTCTAATTCGTTTGTTCTGGTTATTAACTCGGGTAGTTCATCCCTAAAATTTGCTGTAATCGATTCTGTTTCTGGTGAAGCAGTATTAAGTGGCCTAGGGGAGTGTTTTGGTCTTGAAGATGCTCGCATGAGCTGGAAATTCCAAGGCGAGAAAACTGAAATTGCCATTCAAGGTGAAGATAACCACCACAAAATTGCCATTGGCAAATTGGTTGGCCTGATGGAAGATCTAGGCTTCACGGCAGATATCGTAGCTATCGGTCACCGTATCGTTCACGGCGGCGAGAAGTTCACTCAAACGGTTCGCATTACTGAAGAAGTAACGAACGAGATTGAAAGCCTATCTGACCTAGCTCCACTTCATAACCCAGCAGGTGCTATCGGTATCCGTGCTGCAGTTGAAGCTTTCCCTTCTCTACCTCAGTTCGCTGTATTTGATACTGCTTTCCACCAAACAATGCCACAGCGTGCATTCACAGGTGCAATCGCAAAAGAGCTATACACAGATTTCGGCGTACGTCGTTACGGTTTCCACGGTACTAGCCACTACTTCGTTAGTCGTGAAGCTGCGAAAATGGTTAACAAGCCAATCGAGAAGTCGAGCTTCATCTCTGTTCACCTAGGTAACGGCGCATCTGTATGTGCTATCAAAGACGGTAACAGTGTTGATACTTCTATGGGCTTCACACCGCTTTCTGGCCTAATGATGGGCACACGTTGTGGTGATCTAGACCCAGGCATCATCGAGTACCTACTTAAGAAAGGTTGGTCACAAGAGCAAGTCTTCAACTCTCTTAACAAGGAGTCTGGCTTCTTAGGCGTGTCTGGTCTTACGAGCGATGCTCGTGGCATTTTAGAAGCAATGGAAGAGGGCCATGAAGGCGCTAAACTGGCTTTTGAGGTGTTTACTTACCGTGTAGCTAAATACGTTGCTTCTTACCTAGCAACGCTAGATTCTTTAGACGGTATCATCTTCACAGGCGGCATCGGTGAGAACTCTCTACCAATTCGTCGTGAGATCTTAAACAACCTTAAGATTCTTGGTTTCGTTGAAGATGTAGCTGGTAACGAAGCTGCTCGCTTTGGCGCTGAAGGAATCATCGCGAAGTCTGAAATGCTAGATGCTGTAGCAATGGTTATCCCAACCAACGAAGAGTTCGTTATTGCTCAACAGTCGGTAGAGCTTCTGTAATCTAGGCTCAAGCCTAAGCAAGACAAATATTTAAAAGCGAGCCTAAGTGGCTCGCTTTTTTGTTTGCCCAGCGAAGCTGGCAAACCCGTTAGGTTGAAAGAAACCTGAATCACCCCGACTGAGGGGAAGATAATCCGAATCGCAAGGGCGTTGCTGGCTAACGGCAGGGTCTGAAGGAAGCGATAGGAAGTTAACAGTACACAACGCAAGTAAACCTGCTTCGGCAATATAGGTGGGTAAGCGTCCGAAATAGCGCGAAGCCCTATACTCAGTCAGACCTATGCTGTGCTTGAGGTGGCATTGTTAACAGGGAGCCAGTGCAGTAACTGGGGAAGCCTGACACCACAGCCAAAGTCTGGAAGCACAAACTCGAAGCGAAAGCTAAGAGCTGTGTTGGTGCGAGGTGGCAGATGAATCCGTAGTAGTGAGTAAGGCTAAGCCCGAGAAGCCCAGTAATGGTGTGGAGGAGAAAACTTAGCTGACCATCAGCATCAAGTCTGATGGAGCACTGAAATGCCAAAAGCACTCAGTGCTGCGAAGGGAGGAAGTACACTTTAAGTCTGTGATGAACAGATGTTTTTTTCAGTGATACCCAAACCGAATCGCTATCGGGGTATTCCTAGTTTGGTTGATTGTGGAAGCAAGATACTGAGCTAAGAAACCGTATAGGGGAGTAACTCTGACACACTTCAGTAAATTGCCATTGAGCTAGAAGGCTGAATAGCAGAGAGAAATAACACCCACACTGGACATGAAACACTTGTCCCCACACAGCACACAACCCAAGGAGAGAAAGTGCGAGTTTATTACAGTTTATATGGTCATCTGCTCAACAAAGAGAGGCTGTATAAAGGGTTTAAAAAGGTAAAGAAAGCGAAAGGCGCGGCTGGAATAGATGAGCAGAGCCTGAGCGACTACGCCGAAAATCTGAGTGATAACCTCGATCAACTCCTCTCTGAACTCAAAACCAAGCAATACAAACCTCAGCCAGTCAAACGAGTAGAGATACCCAAAGAAGACGGAGGGGTACGATTGCTTGGGATCCCAACCGTTAGGGACAGAGTTGTCCAACAAGCACTCAATGATATCCTCACTCCCATCTTCGAAGAGCAATTTCACCCATCAAGTTTTGGGTATAGACCGAATCGAAGTTGTCACGATGCAATCAACAAATCCACGATGTTTATCCGCCGATACGGATTACAGCACGTCGTAGATATGGACTTGTCGAAGTGCTTTGACAAACTCGACCATGAGTTGATCCTCAAGAGCATCAGAAGGCGAGTCACAGATAGCAGCGTGTTAGAGCTGATAAAACAGTTTCTGAAAAGTGGCGTGATGATAGACGGTAGTTGGCAGGAGACAGAGCTAGGAAGTCCACAAGGTGGTGTTATCAGTCCTTTGATTGCCAATATCTACCTTGATGCGTTCGATCAGGAAATGCGAAAGCGTGACCATAGGCTCGTTCGTTATGCGGATGACATACTCATCTTCTGTCGTAGCAAGGCAGGAGCAGAGAATGCCCTTGCACAAGCGACGAAGATCCTAGAAGGAGAGCTTAAACTCACAGTGAATCAGACGAAATCACATATAGCGCACAGCCGTGATGGCGTGAAGTTCTTAGGTGTAGAAATCGGGAGTCAATTTACCCGCATTCAAACTAAGAAACTGAAAGGGTTCAAAAGTAAGTTAAAGCGACTGACAAAGCGAGGGTGCGGTAAGCCACTTGAGCAAGTCATAAAAGCTTTAAACCCAGTGTTAAGAGGGTTCAGTCAATACTTCAGGATCACCAATAACAGCAGAGAGTTCTCAAGGTTAGCAGGGTGGCTACGAAGAAGACTTCGTAGTATCCAGTTGAAACTTTGAAGAAGCCTCAACGGTTACACCGAAGGTTAAAACAGTTAGGGTATAAGCCGCCGTTCCAACATATCTCAATGACAAGTTGGGTCAGTGCAGCGAGTCCCCTATCAAGCTATGCGATGCCAAATCAATGGTTTAATGACCAAGGATTGGTAAATCTTGGAACAATAAGGACAGGGCATGTGTTCAGCCAATATGCTGAATGGAAGTGTGCATGAGCCGTATACGAGGTCCGTACGTACGGTTCTGTGAGAGGGATGAGGCGGTAACGCCTCACCCTACTCGATGTGTCTTTTGTAGTTAGTTGAAAGCTATTTAACTTCGTACCTTAGAAGTACTTCATTATCGAGAACAACGTTCGTAGACCAGATAAAGCTTGCTCCGGCGCCACTGAATTTTTCAATGAAGTTCATGTATGCCTTTTTATTGTTTACGCCAATATCGTCTTCTGAGTAGACCGATGCTTGAGGCCATGAGGCTGAATCAAACTCTTGATCCATCCAATTACTTGGCGTTTCCCAGTGAGCGGCGTACGCATCTTGCCCGTGATCAGTACCTTCGGTAGTGCAACTTTCAGAAAGACGTTTTCCGTCTACTTCACTCAAGCAAGTTAGGTCGTAAATCGGTGCGGTATAGAATGTTTGAGCTTGCCAATCTGCGCTTGTAACGGTTCCATCACTAAAGCTCGCGATAAAACCACCATCACCCGCGTGATACGCTTTACCACGGTTGTCTTCTGTACCTAGGCCTAGGTTTTCTTCCCAATCAATCACCTTTACTGCAATCGTGTAGGGCTTGTTAACTTTGAACTTAACAAGGTTTGAGTTAAACGGCGTAAAAGGAACCGTATCGACTGCGACTAGCGTGCCGTTGATGTACAGTTCAAAATAATTATCGGCAAAAATATAGCCTGTCACTTCTTCGCCGTCAGGGTCAATTTCGACTACCGGAACCAAAGTTTGGTCAACATCCGCTAGGCTGCTTGGTGTGTTGTTTGAACACTCTTCATAAAGATCAAAGGCTTTTGGACCGCTCGCAAAGTTGTTTTCGGCAGGAACTGTCCAAACCTTTCCTTCAGAGTCTGTAATTTCCCCAACACCGGCGACTCGGCCGCGCCCGTTTTCACATTCAAATAGATTCGACTCAACGGTAGTGGCTCTGCCTTGAGTAATGCTTGCTAAGCCTTGGTAATCGTTGATGTTGCTGACAGACGGTGTGTCTGATGATGGTGAGCACCCTGTCACGAGTAATGCGATAGATGAAATGGCAAGAGCCTGATGTTTTGTGTTGATCATTGATAGAGATCCAATGTGGGATGATGTAAGTAAGCGTGGTTCAAAATAAGCCAAGTGCAAGTAAGTTAAGCCAAATACAATTAAACTGAGCAGAAGCTAGATCATCTGCTGGGATGCCATGCTTGTTCTTGAATAGGACTTATAATAACGGCACGAATGTAAACAAGCGTAAAGCTGAGTAATAAATGGTAAAACAGCGTTTGCTTGGATAATGGCACCGGCTTGCGCCGTGTTCGTAAAAATAACCCTCACGAATCAGTCTCTGGTTGTGATTGAGATAGTATTTTGCTACAAAACGCGCATAATCTCGCTATACAACATTTAAAGAAGAAATTACCTATGACTACCTTTCAATACTACTTTCACCAACTGCCTTGCTTCGATTGTAAAAAGACATCTGTAAGTACTGATCTTGGTTGGTTAACGCCTGCGATGAAAGATGCTGCTGTAGCACAAGTCACTGCGACGCTTGCTCAAGGTGAAGTTACGCCAGATCTTTCTGCAGATGTGGTTTGTACGAAAGAAGAAGCTCGCGAATATTTGCTGCTGAACTTCTTTGGTTATTCAGAAGAAGAGCTAGCAAGCGGCATCGAAGCGGATGATGAGAAAGAAGTCGCTGATGAAATCGCAGAACTACTAGAAGAAGGTAAAGACACAATCACTTTCGAGCATGAAATTGCACTTCAGTGTTGTGCTGACTGTGATGTTGAAGACGAGTCAAACTAAGCACTCGTATTAGACGATACATCCATCAATAGGGTGTAATGTTCAAATGATTAAAGGCGTTAGTGGATTAAAGTTCACTAACGCCTTTTTCATCTTTAGGTCGTTAAGACTTTTGAGCTTCTATAATGCCTTGCTCACTCAGTTGAGAAAGGATCTCTGCGGTTTTCTCGCGGAATAGATCTCTTAATAGGCGAACGGTCGGAGTGATGGATTGACGACTCGGGCACACTAACCACAGTTCGGTTGAGGTTGGCTTGAACTCAGGCATGACTTTAACCACTTCGCCAGAAAGCAAATGACTCGACATATCTAAACAAGACTTTATCGCCACGCCTTTCCCAGCCACACACCAGCGCCTAACAAGGTCAGCATCATTCGAGGCGCGATTCCCTTTTAGCTTCACTTTATGATCTTGTTTACCGTCGTTAAACACCCATTCGTCTTGCAACATATCATGCAGCTGATACAGCAAACCATTGTGATCAGCTAGGTCGCTTGGTTGATTTGGTGTTCCTATCTCGGTCAAGTATTCAGGCGCTGCACACAATATTCTCGGCACATCGCAGATCTTAAAGCCGTACATGTTGGCATCATTCGGAGAACCATAACGCAAAGCCATGTCTACAGAATCACGGTAAAAATCGATGTTGCTGTCACTGATGCTGGTACGAAGCGTTGCCTTTGGGTATTCAAGCAGAAATTCATCAAGCCAAGGAGTAATGAGATTACGTCCTAAATCTGAAGAAAGCGCGATACGGATTTCTCCGTCCAAGATACCAAGCTCTTCACGCATGTTGAGCTTTGCTTGCTCTAACATCTTCAAGGCTTGCTCACACTCAGGTAAATAGCGTTCGCCAGCAGAAGAGAGCCTTAAATGGCGAGTGGTTCTTACAAACAGTTCAGCACCCAGTGCGGCTTCGACACGTTTGACGGCAGCACTCGCGGTTGCGGTACGCATGTCTAGGTTGGTGGCTGCTGCGGTGATACTACGAAACTCCGCTACTTTTAAAATGACCTGCAAGTCTTCAAGAAGCATATTATCTACCTGTGTTTGATAATGTTCTAAACATTGTATTGAAATATTTTCTAATCACAAAGTGGGTTGATCCCAATTCATCTCTTTTAAGCTAGTTTTATACGCTTGATTGTCAAAATATATTTGAGAATAATTCAAATATTAGGCTGTTTTTCGCTGATTTTTAGCCGTGTACTATCTCTATCAAGCCGAACAAAAGGGGATAACAACATGACTAAGAAAATCACAATTGGCGTTACAGATTTGTCGTTTCACCGCACTACAGCATCATTGGTTGCCAATGTATTAAACGCAATGGGCTTCGAGGTGGAGCGTGTCTTTTCTCCTCATCAAGAAAATTTCGAAAAGCTAAAAGCGGGTCAAGTAGACATGCTCTCTTCGGCTTGGTTGCCATCCAGCCACGGTATCTATAAAGCGGACGTTGAGGAAGTTGAACCACTTATCGAACTTGGTCTTCACTATGAACCTTACGCGTTGTGGGGCGTGCCTGATTATGTCCCTGAAGAAGCCGTTTCTGAAGTCGCTGATCTATTAAAACCTGAAGTTATCGAGAAAATGAACTCTACCATTCAGGGCATTAACCCCGGTGCAGGCATTACGCGCTTCTCTATTCAGATGATGAAAGAGTATGGCCTGAGCGACGCGGGTTACGAGTTTTTCCCTGGTAGTGAAGACGATTGTTTTAATGCTTTTGAAAGCGCCGTAGTGAACAGTGAGTGGGTTGTTGTACCGCTGTGGAAACCTCAATTCTTGCACTATCGCTATGACATTCGAGAGCTCAAAGAGCCAAAAGGCTTACTCGGTATTGTTGATAGAGCGGTACTTCTTTTACGAGATGACAAGAAGCATTTGTTTAACGAACAACAGATCCAGACGTTAGATTCATTGCGCTTTTCGAACGATATTATCGCAGAGCTAGATTATAAAGTTTGCCGTGAAGGTAAGTCGCAAGACGAAGTAACGCATGACTGGTTGGTTGAGCAAGGTCTAATTTAACCTCTATGCCTCTATGCCTCTATGCAGCAGCTCACAGAGTTACTTGTTCGTGTTGTTCAATCAGTGGCAACACGATTATCAAAAAATAATTGAATATGATTCAAACATTAGGCGGTTTATCTAAATTGAGAGTCAACTAAGATTAACTTGTCTAATTCAAGGAGAAAGCACAATGTCAGTACCATCAAAAATGAAAGCTATTGGATTTACTCAGTCACTTGCGATTACAGAGCAAGACAGCTTAGTTGAGTTTGAAACAAACCTTCCACAACTAAAAGAACATGATCTGCTTGTGAAAGTGAGCGCAACGTCTATCAATCCAGCAGATGCAAAAATTCGAATTCGTAGTGCTCAAGATAAAACACTTGAGCAACCAAAAGTCCTTGGTTATGACGCGGTTGGTGAAGTTGTCGGTAAAGGTACAGACGTTGAAGGCTTTGAACTAGGCGACCGTGTTTACTATGCAGGTGACATCACTCGCATGGGCGCTAATGCAGAATACCAAGCCGTGGATTACCGTATTACGGCGAAAGCACCAAAGAGCCTTTCTGATGAAGCAGCTGCAGTTATGCCGCTAGCAACACTTACTGCGTGGGAAGCCTTGTTTGATCGCCTACGTGTACGTCCAGAAGAGAAAAAATCGATTCTGATCATTGGCGGTGCTGGTGGTGTGGGGTCGATTACTATTCAGCTAGCGAAGCAATTAACCAACCTTAATGTGATTGCGACAGCTTCAAGACCTGAAACTGAACAGTGGGTAAGGGATATGGGAGCCGACCATGTGGTGAATCACCGTAACTTGGTAGAGTCTGTGCGCGAACAAGGCATTCAGCATGTCGACTACATCTTCAATGTTGCCGATACCAAAGGGCACTGGGAATCGATGGTCGAGCTTATTGCACCTCAAGGCATGATCAGTTCTATTGTTGAGTTTGATGGCGGAATAGATCTGTCTGCACTGCAGGGTAAGTCTGCAGGGTTTGTGTGGGAGTTGATGTTTACACGTTCACTGTTCAACACAGACGATATCCAAAAACAGCAAGATATTCTGTTCCAAGCAGCGAACCTGATTGATGCTGGCCGTATCAAATCTACGCTTACCACCACATTGAATGGCTTTAGTGTTGAGACACTGAAAGATGCGCACCAACGTATTGAAAGCAGCGCCTCGATTGGTAAAACAGCCATCAAATACTAAGTACGGTTGATTTAGATCTTTGAAGCGTTGAGCTTTTTAGCTGTTTGAGCGCTTGAATAGAAAGCCCCTGATACTTGTCGTAAATCGGTAAGATATCAGGGGCTTTTTTTATTAAGTGATTTACTGTGTTTATTCCAACAAAGCTTTACTCAGTTTATTGCGAGGCTTTGAATTGAATCTGAATGAGATTTAACTCAAAGGGCAGAGGTTGTTTATCTGCAATCAAAAAGCCGACCTGTTTGATGTCTTGAGCTTTGAGTTCTGGTGCTCCGCTGAGTAATCGACCTCTGAACACGGCTTGAAAGTCCGTTAGTTGGAACACTTTCTTGAGTTGCTCGCCTTTGATGGTCTCAAAGTTGTGCTTGTAGTTGGTTCGATAACCGTCTTTCCATGTGGTGAACCTTAATTGGTAAGTGCGACCATCACCAACAAATGTCAGTTCTAGGTTGTCTGCTTCAGATTTTAGTGATTCAACCGAGCGGTTGATTGAGCTAAAGCCACCATTATTCTCTAGTGAAAGCTCGCCCTTGAACTGACTCATACCACCGTCATAAATAAGCCCGCCAGTTGAGATTCCACCCATCACGTTGTCGTTGGTTGCTGTCCAGTTCTTATGTTCGTTCGCTTGTGTGAAATCAATCATCTCTGTTCCTGCTGTTGACCCTTTAGACCATAAAAAAGAAAGGCTGAGCATCAGCCATAAAGGAGCTGCCCGCGTACGTAATGAAGATACTTTAAAAGCCGTTTCGCTCATGATTTTCTCTGATAGCTGATAGCTGATAGCTGATAGCCGTTAGTAGTGATGAGTCTATTCGCGTTTTATGGAGAAGGTTCAGTGGCTAGCATACCCAGACAGTGTTCGATGAATTCAGAGTAGTTTGCAGCGTTGTCGTACTCAATTTTCAACGAGCCATGGAACATCAACGTCACAGTAACGTCTTTATAGCTTAGCCAACAGGTGTAACCATCGTAATCATGCCACGCTGTCATTTCGCCAACTTGATATTTATTGTCCCGTTGCTCACCGGAAGAGCGAATAAACTCAAACACTCTGAGAAACTCAATAATGGTGATTCTATTGTCCATGTGTTGCTCCCGCTGCGTCATCTTTGAGAATAGGTTGATCTTTGGTGTTTAGACTAACTACGTCTTTCATATCCTTACGGATTACCTCTGTGTCCCGATCACTGAAAGGGACTTATCTTCGCGATAAACCGCTGTTTTGTAATATTTTCATCGTCATTCCATACACTCAATCAATCCAGAGCAAAACGGGCGTAACAAACTCGAATAACGATGTTAACCCTCAAGATAAAGACGAGCTTAATTTGCGTTTATGGTGGTTAATTAAAATTAGAGTCGATAGGATAAATGGCATCGGAGCCGAGTTATTGGCTGAAATGGAATCTACAGAAAGTGCGTGTCAACATGATAGAAAAACTGAAAAAGGAATGGTTTCTTGTAGGGATGGTGGTGGCTATGGTCGTTGCTGTTTTTACGCCAGATTGGGGTAAATCGGGTGGGGTACTTCATCTCGATACGGTGACTGTTCTCGGCATCGCTTTGGTGTTTTTCTTACACGGTTTGGGTTTGTCACCAAAAGCTATTCTTGAGGGGCTTTCGAATTGGAAGCTGCATGTTTTTGTACAAAGCGCGACCTTCTTAGTTTACCCGCTGCTTTGGGTGATATTCGGGCAAGGCTTTGTCACTTATATGCCTGCAGCTCTGGCCTTTGGTTTCTGTTATCTCTTCGTTTTGCCGAGTACGATTTCGTCTTCGGTCGCGATGACGGTGATCGGTAAAGGAAACCTACCGGGTGCGATATTCAATGCATCGCTTTCTAGTATTTTAGGTGTGTTCATTACGCCTCTGCTGATCCAACTCTTTATGGGTTTGGAAGGTGCAGAGCTAAACTTGATGGAGTCGGTGGTCTCTATATCTAAAATGCTGCTATTGCCAATGATTGTCGGCCAGTTGATGCGCCCGTTACTTTTTGAATGGACTCAGAAATACAAGTCAGTGGTCAATAAATTAGACAAATACGTGATACTTCTGATCGTCTACAGTGCTTTCTGTGACTCTATTGAACACGGTATTTGGAGCGACTTTTCACCAATGCTGTTGCTGGTGTCTGCGGTGATTTGTTTAGTGGTGTTGATGGTGATGGTACACGGCATTCAATGGAGTGCTCGCAAGGTTGGATTCAATCATCAAGATGAAGTGGCGGCTGTGTTCTGCGGTACCAAGAAGACCTTAGCGGCTGGTATTCCTATGGCTAAGGTGATCTTTGCTCACAACCCTAATCTAGGGATGATATTACTGCCAATCATGCTTTATCACCCGATTCAGATCTTTTACTGTGCAGTGCTAGCCAATCGTTATGCCAAGGTTGATACTCAATCTAGTTAAACTTGTTTGTTGTTACAAGTACAACAGAAAAACGCCTTTCACTTCGCAGTGAAAGGCGTTTGTATTTGAATCTATTTCACTTTAACCAATGTACTTGAATCGGTATGAGCAAAAGCGTTGTCGTAGATCTCTAAGCCAGTTGTTTGAGAGTAAGTCAGCGTGTCGTCTGAAATACTGATGTTCATTGTGAAGCCAGTAGTGGTTGCGTTGTCTGTCATGTATTCAGACTCAGCGATACCGCGCTTAGACGCGACTAACGTCATTGTATCGCCAGCAGGACCTTCTGCCGTGACACATGTGGTGCGTGGTACACAGTAAGAGTTGTACACGACCTGATTTTCTTGGTCGTAGATGAAGTAGCCACGTTGATCGTGGAATTTAGAATCGTCGGCCTTTCTGAATACTTCCTGCTTGTAGTACAGAGCAACAAGGTATTGGTCGCTGGCATTGGTTGCGTCTGCGGCAACCTCGAACGTCATCACTTCATAAAACGGTGTGACCGCAGGGCCACCCGCACCCACTTCGGTGCCTTCTTGACCTGGGGATACATCAACGCCGCCAGTTTCGACTGATTTCCATGTGCCGACTAGCTTTGCCAATGGACCGAAATCCATTCCGTTGATTGTATTGTGGTCGGCTACTGCTGGAACCGAGATTACTGCTGCAATACTAAGTGCTAATAATTTTTTCACTGTAACTTCCTTTTTTGTAATTATCTGACCTCATTAAAAGTAAAGTTATTGTGAAACCAGTTTATTAACCCAGATCAGTGTTCTTGGTTAATATGAAAGCGATTTGTAACTTGATGTATCAGTCAATAAGAGAATATTAACGTGATTAAATATTGAGCGGAGAACCGTAATTTGCTCATCGAGGTTTAATTGTTTTCAGCCCTAAACCACCTACTTCAGTAGGTGGTTATCATTCAGTTTGGCTTTGCCTGTAGTTCTACCCATGTTAAATGCTCCCTTGATTTTTAGCGAAGTCAAAGAGGACAAATAACATGAGCAGATATAATCAAGCTTCCCACGTATTTTGGAGATGTCAATATCACATAGTGTGGACACCAAAGTATCGATTTAGGATTTTGAAAAACAATGTAGGTAAAGAAGTTTATCGATGTATAAACGTTTACTGTAATCAACTTGGATGTGAAGTCGTTGAATTAAACGTTCAAGTTGACCACGTGCACTTGGTAGTAAAAGTTCCGCCTAAGTTATCGATATCCAAGTTGATGGGCGTATTGAAAGGCAAAATAGCTTTAAAACTCTTTAGTAAATTTCCATATTTAAGGAGAAACAAACTCTGGGGTAACCACTTTTGGCAAAGGGGCTATTTTGTCGATAGCGTAGGGGTTAATGAAGAAATCATTCGACGCTATGTAAGACATCAAGAGAAAAAAGAGCGCGTGGAGCAGCAGCAATTGGCGTTGGACTAAACAAAGGCCCCCTTTTAGGGGGCTCACATAAAGCCACCTTCTTTAGAAGGTGGTAATTTACTCAAAATTGCATTAATCTGAGCCTTAGTAATTTTGCTATTACACATTTTAAATTCTCATGTATGATGTGCGCCCATAATTGTATGACAAATGTGTAATCTTCCTTCTGTATGAATAAAGCTGTTAACCACGCCATTTTGCTTTTGGTGTTCGCAAACCTACTTGCGTCCTTTTCAGATGTATCGTTGAAGATACTGAATGGCGAAGTCCCTACGTTCCAGTATGTGTTTATCCGTCAGCTATTGAGCGTGATCTTGTTGCTTCCATTTTGGTTAAAATTACCGAGAGAGACACGTATGCAAGGCGGTTGCCGAATCAACTTCTTAAGGGCTCAATTTATCTTGGTGGGGAGTGGCTGCGCGATGATCGCCATTACACACCTTACTTTGGCGACAGCAAATGCGATGTTCTATGTTGGACCAATCCTTATGCTGCCTTTGTCGATCGTGCTGTTGAAAGAAAGGCCAACATCATCAAAAGTGATCGCAACCCTGATTGGTTTTGTGGGCGTGTTGATCGTGTTACGCCCTGAACAATTTCACTGGGCGGCGATTGCTGGGCTAGGCAGTGCGCTAGCGATGGGCGTGGGTAACATCTTGATCAAACGCTTGAACGCAGAGCAACACATCATCTCCACTCTGTTCTGGACCAGCATTATGACTCTGCCACTCGCGCTGATATTCGCACTGCCAACTTGGTCTGCGATTGAATGGCGCCATGTGGGTTGGATCATGGCAATCAACTTGTTCGTACTTGGCTACCATGCGCTTGTGGTGGTGGCTTACAAAAAAGCACCGGCCAACCAAATTGCGCTCGCAGAGTATTCCGGGTTGGTGTTTGTGACACTGTTTGGTGTTATGTGGTTCGATGAGATTCCAGACATCTTGACGCTGGTGGGCATTAGTCTCATCGTTATTCCAATGATGCCGATTAAATGGAAGAAGGTTTTCAAGTGGAGAGACCGAGCCGCTTTAGAAGTTGAGGTTACTCAGTCGAAATCATAGTAGCTTGTCTCTCAGTTATTCTGGATTCCAAATAACTCACATAGGGAAGGTCGTCTAAACTTAAGGTTTGTATCGCTTCAAAATACGACAATTTGGGCTCTAAAAACGTTCTCGAAATAAATGGTAATTAGTGCTTTACCTCAACTTAACTTGAGGTATTAGGATGTGCAACGTTGCTTACGAGAATACTTTAAGGAGAGAAGAATGATCCAACTTGAACATGTGAATTTAGTCGTTAAGGACATCTCTGAAATGCTGACTTTCTACAAAGCGGCGTTTCCACACTGGTATGTTCGTGATGAAGGAAAAGGCGAATGGTCAGGCAAGCCACGTAACTGGCTGCACTTTGGCGACGAGTACCAATACATTGCATTGAGTGATCACGGAGAGGGTGAAAATAGAGATTTGGCAGGGCACTCTGTTGGCCTCGCACACTTTGCTTATGTGACCAATAACATCGAAAGCGTCACTCAACGCCTTATCGATGCGGGCTTCCCGATTGCTAAACCCGGCGCTGAAGAACCTTACCGTAAAAATGTCTACTTTGTGGATCCGGCTGGCTTTGAAATAGAGTTCGTTGAATACCTAAGTGATGACCCTAAACTGCGTAATGCTACAAGCTAATAGCGTCTCTGGGTTGAAAGTAACAAAAAGGGCATTGTGGAATATTCCGCAATGCCCTTTTTAGATTCTATTTATTAGCTGATATTGAGTGGATTACTTACTTAGCCTTGAACGGAACTAATAGTTGTTTACCAAACACGTTAATGAGTGCGCCAGTGACAATCAGGCCACCACCTAGATAAGTCCAAACTGATGGGATTTCATTAAAGATCCACACGCCTAATAGTGCTGAGAAGACAATTTGAACGTAAGAGTAAGCCGAAGCCTTACCCGCTGCTTGTGTCTGCATTGCCTTGGTCAAACCGTATTGGCCGATTTGCGTGAAAATACCGACGAGCACCAGCATCACGGTTAAGAATAGGCTCGGCCACACAAAGTCGTTCCAGATAAGGGCTGTTGAGATTGGTAGAGCAACCAATGGGAAGTAGAAGATGATGACAGAGCTGTCTTCCGTTTGGCTAAGCTTTCTCACAATCACATAAGCGATTGAGCTAGCAAACGCGCCACATAACGCCACCATAATGCTGAATAACGGCAGTTCGCTGCTCGAACCGCTGTTCATACTTGGTTGTACCATCACCAACAAGCCCGCAAGGCAGAATGCAATGCAGATCATGGTCGACTTTTGGACGCGCTCTTTTAGGAATAGCACACCGAGCAATGCGGTAAATACGGGATGTACGTATTGTAGAATGGTCGCCTCGGCTAACGGTAGTGTGGTCACAGCGTAGTAAACACACATCAATGCAGCGGTGCCGACTGCGCCTCGAACGAACAACAGAGGTTTGTTATTACCCCAGATAGAAATGCCTTTTCGTTTTACGTCGATGTAGCTGATGATCAAAGACACCAACGCCCTTGCTGCAACAATTTCAAATACCGGTATGCCGTAGTTGCTGATGTATTTCACACAAGCAGACATCAGTGCGAATCCAAAAGCAGAAAGGATCATGAATCGAACCCCAACAGGGATCATTGAAAAAGAGAAAGAAGGCATAAAAATATCAATCGGTTGAGGGAGAAGGAATGATAGCTTAGTTTAAGAGAGGCGACCAAAGTCTTTGTCCTGTTCTCGTCAACTTGATTCATTTAATTCTCATTTCCACTCTTTGCGTATACGAGAACAACACCGCAAAACGCACATCACATTTTTTCCCACATAATATCGGCTATAGCTCAATTTTATAAAATCAACATCAACAGAAGGTGACGCTAATTCAACTCTGTTCTATCGGTCGTTTTAATTGTCTCTATCGCTCATATCATTCTTGTGAATTTATAATGAGAGATATGTACTATGAAACCAATAAATACCCTACTCATATCCACGCTCGCGCTTTGCTCTTTTAGTTCAGCGACTTACGCCGACACCATTTTGCATGCTTTCAATTGGAAATACTCAGATGTGACAGCCAATGCCAACCAAATAGCCGAAGCTGGCTATAAGAAAGTGTTGGTTGCTCCGGCAATGAAATCCAGTGGTAGCCAATGGTGGGCGCGTTACCAGCCACAAGATCTGCGTACTATTGATTCTCCGTTGGGGAACAAACAAGATTTAGCTGCAATGATCACTGCACTTAAAGGTGTGGGTGTTGATGTTTACGCGGATGTTGTACTCAACCATATGGCAAATGAAAGCTGGAAGCGAAGTGACTTGGATTACCCGGGCACAGAAGTGCTAAATGACTATGCCAGCCGTTCAAGCTACTATGCCGACCAGACTCTGTTTGGCAACTTAGCGCAAGGTTTTGTCTCGGCTAACGATTTCCATGCCGCAGGCTGTATTACTGACTGGAACGATCCGGGTCATGTTCAATATTGGCGTTTGTGTGGTGCCGACGGTGATGTGGGTCTTCCTGATCTAGACCCAAATAACTGGGTCGTGTCACAGCAACGTTTATATCTAAAAGCGTTAAAAGACATGGGCATCAAAGGTTTCCGTATTGATGCGGTGAAGCACATGAGCCAGTACCAAATCGACCAAGTATTTACCCCTGAGATCACCGCGAACATACATGTGTTTGGTGAAGTGATCACCAGCGGTGGAGCCGGAAACAGTGGCTATGAGTCGTTCCTAGCGCCTTACTTGAACAACACTAATCACTCTGCGTATGATTTCCCGCTGTTTGCTTCAATTCGATCAGCCTTCTCTTTGAGCGGCGGTTTAAACCAACTGCATGATCCTAAAGCGTACGGCCAAGCATTGGATGATAACCGCTCGATCACTTTCGCGATCACGCATGATATTCCGACCAATGACGGCTTCCGTTATCAAATCATGGATCGACAAGATGAGCAGCTCGCTTACGCTTATATCCTTGGTAAAGATGGTGGTACACCGCTGATCTACAGTGATGATCTTCTTGATTCTGAAGACAAGGATAACGGTCGTTGGGGCAATGTTTGGAACAGTTCGACAATGAAGAACATGCTGAGTTTCCATAACGCGATGCAAGGCAAAGCAATGACGATGATTTCGAGCGACCAGTGCACCTTGTTATTCAAGCGTGGTAAAGAAGGGGTTGTGGGTATCAACAAGTGCGGTGAAACTCGTGGAGTTACTGTAGATACCTACCAGCATGAATTTAACTGGAATGTTCAATACCAAGATGTATTAAGCAGAGCGACAGAAACTGTGACTTCTCGTTATCACACCTTCAACTTACCACCACGCAGTGCGCGTATGTTTAAGCTTTAGTGCTTATTTTATAGAGCGAACACGACTGGTAAAAAGAATAAGCCGCAGCACGAGCTGTGGCTTATTCGTATCTGGGCTTAAGGTCTATCGCTCTTGTTAATCGGTAATTACACCAAACCAATGGTTCTGATGAGATAGTGCCTTCAACAATTCGATCTCTTTCGCCGTCTCTATTTTAAGCCAATCAATCAAACCACTGATCACAGGTGAGTGAGTGCGCTGGTGGATGAAATAGGTCCACGCACTGTGTTGGATCTTGGCATTCTCTGGGCAGTGCAAGAAACCGCGTTGCAGATCCTGCAAGACCAACAGCAGATCCGTCACCGTGACACCTTCACCAGATAAGCACGCACTGAGCGCCATATCCAAAGACAAGAAGCTGGTATTTCTGACGGGCTTTTTCGGAGGCGATTCGACATCGGCTAGCCATACTTTCCAGTCATGGTGATCTAAAGTCGGGTGCAGCCGTGGCATGGTTAAGATCGAATCGAGGTCGGTATCTTTCTTAGTTAAACCAGCAGCATTCGTTAAGCTCGTGGAGCATACGGGCGCCATAAACTCTTCACGCAAGAAAGTGATGTCAGGAGCGTTGTCATAGCGTTTTTTGAATCGAGTATGGAAGATCAACAAGTCGTATTCGCTGCTGTTGATCGCTTCATCTTCTTCGATCACAGGAACGATTACGATCTCGTAATCTGGGTAACGCTCGTTTAATTCACGAACCTTAGAGATCAACACGCGCGTAGCAAAACTCAGGGTTGCTTTGATCACTATGCGTTTCTGTTTCGGCTCACTCCAAGAAGCGATAACCGATTCGATATTGCCGTAGCTTTCTCGTAAAGCGACATACAAATCATGACCTTGCACTGTTAATTCAATCGCTCGATGTTTCCGAATGATCAAAGATGCGTTCAGCTCATCTTCAAGCTGTTTGATCTGACGGCTGATCGCACTCTGTGTCACGTTGAGCTCATCGGCAGCCAGCGTAAAGCTCATCAGCCTTGCAGCTGCTTCAAAGGCTTTTAAGCCATTATGGGAGGATGGCAAGCTAGGATATGGGGTCATAATTCGTTCGCATGAGTTTTTGGAATGTTAGAGTCGCAAATTTATCAATTGAACGCCAGCCCCATCGATCGTATTTTGGGCGAAATTAACTGAGGCGCTCATGAAAAAAATACTCACTCTTGCATTCCCTTTGATCATTTCACAGCTGATATCCATGGCTTTAGTCCTTACTGATGTTTGGATGATGTCGCGAATCAGCGTGTCAGCCCTTGCGGCTGGTGGCTTAGGTGCCTCTATTTACTTCTTCATCTTCATTATTGCGAGCAGCACCGTCGGTTGTGTCGCAAACCTGATCGCTATCGCTTATGGTCAGCGCGTGGCTCGCCCAGAGTTTGGTAACACACAAATTAGATTGGCGGTGAAAGGTGCAACCATGCTGGCGTTCGTGCTCAGCGTGACCTTAATGGCGAGTTTCTGGTTTGCGCCACTTGTGTTGGAAGCTGCGAAACAACCTCAAGAAGTGATTACCTTAGCGATGGAATATGTGCACGCCCTAAAATGGGTGATGTTGCCTTCACTTATCTTGTTGGTGTTGCGTGGCTTAACCAGTGCGTTTGGTAACGTGCGTTCTATTCTGGTGATGTCGATTATCACTGTGATTTTGAATGTTCCCGTGAGCTACTTCCTCACGTTCCAGCTCGATATGGGACTAACAGGCTTAGGCTTAGGCACGGCTATCGCGGCATTTATAGTGATGGTTGGATATACGGTTTGGGTGTTTAAACGTGACGAGTTCAAACAGTTCGCCCCTTGGCTCAATACCGAAGAGTACTCCATTAAGCTAATGAGCCCATTGTTGTTAATGGGTTTACCTATCGGCTTAGCGGCCTTGCTTGAGCACGGTTTAATTTACGGCGGAACCTTGATGGCGGGAACGATCAGTATTGCCTCTTTAGCGCTGCATCAAATCTTACTGCAATGCTTAAGCTTTACTTGGAACTTCAACTTCGGTTTCTCGCAAGCTGCCGCTATTTTGGTTGGTCGTGATTTTGGCGCGGGTAACTATGAAGGAATCAAAAGAACCTCGATTCAAAGCTTTATATTAGTTTCGGTGTTGAGTGTGGCCTTGTCTGCGGTGTTCATCCTATGGCCTGAAATGATCGCTTCTATCTTCAAGTTAGATGACGGCACTGGCACAATGACATCGCTATTGGCTTCAGTTATCTGGGTCGTCGCTCTGTGCTTTATTGTTGATGCTTGGCAACTGTTGGCGATTAACCTGCTTAGAGGCATGAAGATTGTCTCTATGCCAACGGTGATGACAGCCATTGGTTACTGGATGTTTGGCCTGCCTGCCGCTTGGTATTTGATGCCAGAATTCGAGCTAGCAGGGATCTGGGGTGGAATCGGCGTTGGTTTGGGTGTGACGGGGATTCTGCTGCTTATTCATTTGATGGTCGTTCTCAATAAGAGCAGCAAGACACCAGACTTAGATTGTTCAGCTTACTCTTAAGTGAGTTAATAAAGAAAAAGCCGTAGTCATCATAACGACTGCGGCTTTTTCGTTTTTAAATGTGGGATTCTTTTAGGTGGTTAATAGCCATTGAGCATGAACTTCATTGAGGCTTTGAACCTATTTTTTTGTTCGTTCGTTAGAACATTGTATATCTTGTTTTTCAAACGCATGTCATCCATAGCAATAGCTTTCTCTTCTGCTTGGACTGAATCAATGATGGCTTCAAGTTCCGACTCATCAAAGTCTGGTTGCGTTACGATGCGTATTTGCTGTCTTTTAACCTCTAGCGCACGATCAATGTCAGCGGGAGAGCGGTTTGATTGATACTCGTCTACTAAACGGAATATTTCAGCTTGTTGCTCTGCCGTTAAGTCCATCGAAGCTATGACCATCTGGATCGGGTTGAGTGCTGGCATTGAGTGTTGTGTATTTGATGCGAATGCAAGGGGAGCCATAAGTAGTGCTGATGCACTTAAAGCACAAAACGATCGTTTTAGTAATTTCATGAGTTCATCCTCTTAATGAACTTTCGATTATAAAAGTTCAAATTGAAATCAAAATGATTTACCTTTCTGATTTTGTAACTAAGTGTTTGTTTATCTGATTAGTTCTTTGAAATTTTCGATGACTTATCACCTTGGGAGGTAGGTTAATTCGAGAAGAATGAAGGCTCGCTATAGACCTTGGTCTTACAGAAACATCGAACAAAGGTGACTAGAATGATTTGAGTTGCTCACCGTTTTATCAAGGATTACACAAATGGAAGTTGGATTGTTCTGGGCTGAAAAAGGGATGCTAGTGCTTGGCGCACTGTTTGTTTTGACGAGCATGATGCAGTACGGAAGACGCAGTAGCGATTGGAAAGGCGTAATTACGATGTTCTACAAGCGTATCCCAATGAATATTGCGGAATACAAATGGTACCGACTCGGTATCGCGTTATTGGTTTTTGCCGTGATTATCCGTTTCGCCTTGCTGATTCTATGGCCTACCTACCAGTTCTAGCTTTTTTGTATTTGCTCTGATGTATAAGATACCTGGCATTCGCTCTCACGTGTTGGATATATAGAAGCGAAAAATGCATGAATAAACCGAGCCTTAATAAACTCACTTATTGAGGCTATTATTTAATAAAATAGTGCTAATACTCAATAATGTTGAGTTGCTATTGTCTTTGTAGCATATTGTTTTTCATAAAGAATAATGCGAGATAATAGCTTACCTACTTGTTTCATCATTCTTACTAATAATCTACACATAAATCCATTCACTCCGTACCTGATACCATAATGATCTGTTACACTCGTCCGAATTAGCTTTAATTTGTCGGTGGTGCATTTATGTCGTTCCCAGTTCTTATATGTGATGATTCTGCGTTAGCAAGGAAGCAGATGGCTCGATCACTGCCTAGTTCTCTAAATGCAGATATAACTTTTGCTGTTCATGGGCTTAATGCACTTGAAGAGTTAGCTCAAAACCAGTTCAAACTGATGTTCCTCGACCTCACCATGCCGGAATTAGATGGCTATGGCACATTGGAAGAAATGCAACGTTTAGGTGATACCACGCCTGTTGTGGTGGTTTCTGGTGATATCCAACCAAAAGCGCAGCAGAAGGTCATGGACCTTGGTGCCAAAGCGTTTTTGCAAAAGCCGATTGATAAAGAAGCGTTAAAAGCCATTTTACGTGAGCATGTTGAGCCGCCAAAACAGCCTCAACTCATTACGCCTTCACCTTTAGAACTCCCAATACTTCGCCGACGTGATATCTACATGGAAGTCGCGAACGTTGCGATAGGCCGTGCAGCCGATGCATTGGCGCGCCACTTTAATGTATTTGTGCACTTACCATTGCCTAACGTGAACATCTTCGAAGTGAGTGAATTGCACATGGCACTTCGTGACCTAGCAGACAACGACCAAGTATCGGGTGTTTGCCAAGGCTTCAGCGGAGAAGGTATCGCAGGTGAAGCATTAGTATTATTGAGCGACTCCAGCGTGAGCGATCTTAAGAAGCTCATGAAGGTGCCAACCGAAAGCGAACAGCTTGAAGAACTAGAACTGCTGATGGATGTGTCGAATATCCTAGTCGGCTCATTCTTGAATGGGCTAGGGGAGCAATCTGAGGTTCGCTTCTTCCAGAGTTCTCCTGTTCTGCTAGGGCAACACATCTCGATTGATTCTGTGATTGAGAATACCAGTGGCTCGTTCAAGAAGACCATGACCTTCGAAGTCAGCTATAACATTGATGGCACTTCCATCCGTTGTGACCTTCTGTTTATGTTCGTTGACGAATCTTTGCCTCTTCTAGACAACAAATTGGCCTACCTAATGGAGGAATTTTAATATGCTGAATCTTCCTGCTGAATTTGAACAGTTCCACTGGATGGTGGACATGGTTCAAAACGTCGATATGGGGTTGGTGGTCATTAATCGTGACTTTCAGGTACAAGTTTGGAATGGCTTCATGACGCACCATAGCGGTAAGCAATCGCATGATGCTATTGGTAAGTCTATCTTTGAACTGTTCCCTGAGATTCCTGAAGAGTGGTTTAGGCTCAAAACTAAGCCCGTTTATGATTTAGGCTGTCGTAGCTTCATTACATGGCAACAAAGGCCTTATCTGTTTAAGTGTCGTAACGTTAGGCCTGTAACTCAACAAGCCGATTTCATGTATCAGAACGTGACGCTAAACCCAATGCGCTCGCCAACAGGCCAAGTCACTTCATTGTTCCTGTCTATTCAGGATGCAACGGCAGAAGCGCTGATGTCTCAAAAGAGCTAACCCATCTTGCGATGACTAAATAGCTTTAGAAGAGCAATCCAAACATCGAATAAAAATGGCTAAGGTGAATCACCTTAGCCATTTTTTTGTTTGCCCAGCGAAGCTGGCAAACCCGTTAGGTTGAAAGAAACCTGAATCACCCCGACTGAGGGGAAGATAATCCGAATCGCAAGGGCGTTGCTGGCTAACGGCAGGGTCTGAAGGAAGCGATAGGAAGTTAACAGTACACAACGCAAGTAAACCTGCTTCGGCAGTATAGGTGGGTAAGCGTCCGAAATAGCGCGAAGCCCTATACTCAGTCAGACCTATGCTGTGCTTGAGGGTGGCATTGTTAACAGGGAGCCAGTGCAGTAACTGGGAAGCCTGACACCACATCCAAAAGTCTGGAAGCACAAACTCGAAGCGAAAGCTAAGAGCTGTGTTGGTGCGAGGTGGCAGATGAATCCGTAGTAGTGAGTAAGGCTAAGCCCGAGAAGCCCAGTAATGGTGTGGAGGAGAAAACTTAGCTGACCATCAGCATCAAGTCTGATGGAGCACTGAAATGCCAAAAGCACTCAGTGCTGCGAAGGGAGGAAGTACACTTTAAGTCTGTGATGAACAGATGTTTTTTTTTTTCAGTGATACCCAAACCGAATCGCTATCGGGGTATTCCTAGTTTGGTTGATTGTGGAAGCAAGATACTGAGCTAAGAAACCGTATAGGGGAGTAACTCTGACACACTTCAGTAAATTGCCATTGAGCTAGAAGGCTGAATAGCAGAGAGAAATAACACCCACACTGGACATGAAACACTTGTCCCCACACAGCACACAACCCAAGGAGAGAAAGTGCGAGTTTATTACAGTTTATATGGTCATCTGCTCAACAAAGAGAGGCTGTATAAAGGGTTTAAAAAGGTAAAGAAAGCGAAAGGCGCGGCTGGAATAGATGAGCAGAGCCTGAGCGACTACGCCGAAAATCTGAGTGATAACCTCGATCAACTCCTCTCTGAACTCAAAACCAAGCAATACAAACCTCAGCCAGTCAAACGAGTAGAGATACCCAAAGAAGACGGAGGGTACGATTGCTTGGGATCCCAACCGTTAGGGACAGAGTTGTCCAACAAGCACTCAATGATATCCTCACCCCCATCTTCGAAGAGCAATTTCACCCATCAAGTTTTGGGTATAGACCGAATCGAAGTTGTCACGATGCAATCAACAAATCCACGATGTTTATCCGCCGATACGGATTACAGCACGTCGTAGATATGGACTTGTCGAAGTGCTTTGACAAACTCGACCATGAGTTGATCCTCAAAGAGCATCAGAAGGCGAGTCACAGATAGCAGCGTGTTAGAGCTGATAAAACAGTTTCTGAAAAGTGGCGTGATGATAGACGGTAGTTGGCAGGAGACAGAGCTAGGAAGTCCACAAGGTGGTGTTATCAGTCCTTTGATTGCCAATATCTACCTTGATGCGTTCGATCAGGAAATGCGAAAGCGTGACCATAGGCTCGTTCGTTATGCGGATGACATACTCATCTTTTGTCGTAGCAAGGCAGGAGCAGAGAATGCCCTTGCACAAGCGACGAAGATCCTAGAAGGAGAGCTTAAACTCACAGTGAATCAGACGAAATCACATATAGCGCACAGCCGTGATGGCGTGAAGTTCTTAGGTGTAGAAATCGGGAGTCAATTTACCCGCATTCAAACTAAGAAACTGAAAGGGTTCAAAAGTAAGTTAAAGCGACTGACAAAGCGAGGGTGCGGTAAGCCACTTGAGCAAGTCATAAAAGCTTTAAACCCAGTGTTAAGAGGGTTCAGTCAATACTTCAGGATCACCAATAGCAGCAGAGAGTTCTCAAGGTTAGCAGGGTGGCTACGAAGAAGACTTCGTAGTATCCAGTTGAAACTTTGGAAGAAGCCTCAACGGTTACACCGAAGGTTAAAACAGTTAGGTATAAGCCGCCGTTCCAACATATCTCAATGACAAGTTGGGTCAGTGCAGCGAGTCCCCTATCAAGCTATGCGATGCCAAATCAATGGTTTAATGACCAAGGGTTGGTAAATCTTGGAACAATAAGGACAGGGCATGTGTTCAGCCAATATGCTGAATGGAAGTGTGCATGAGCCGTATACGAGGTCCGTACGTACGGTTCTGTGAGAGGGATGAGGCGGTAACGCCTCACCCTACTCGATGCTTTCTATTCTTGAATTGACCTTAAAGTCTTCGATCTTTTTCGTCTGCTCACTACAAATCTCCACCATTTACTCTGTTTTTCAGCTCAGCGAACTCTCTTTGTTCGAGCCTCATTGCTCTAGAATCTAGGTTGAATGAACTACCAGGTGATGAAGAAGCATAATTTCAGTTATTGGTGGTTTATAAATTTCGTTGTTTTAGGTGGCTTTTAATAGAGGGCGAACTTTGAATTTTCGAAACCAAATGCACCTTGCCTTTAAGAAAGAGCGAATTGAGGTGTATTTTTCATACTTGATGCTAACCAACAGCAAGATGAGTTTGCCGAATTTGGTCGAAAACAGAAAAAATTTGGAAAAAAATCGAATTTATTTAAGAAAAAAGGCATTTTTTTGTTGGAGAAAAGTGTGATTTTTATGTGATCTCGAGGCACTTTCTTCACATATTTGCTTAATGAAGGCGATAATGTGTGAAAAAGAGAGGAAAACGATTGCGCAATAAACCGACAGCGTTTGCGTGATTGGTTCGCTAAGTTATTAATTAGTAAGAATTTAGTAGGGAAGTGTTACTTGGGAGGTTTTACCAGATATGGAATCTTCGAGAGGATAGCATAAAAAAAAATGAAATATCAGACTTGCTGTTACTAAATCACGACCTATAATGCTGAAAACCGGAGCGTCTGCCAACGCTCCGGTTTTTTTGTGTCCGAAGAAAAGTAAACTCGTCTGCCAACGGTTTTACTACGCATTTCGCGAGAGACACATAATTTTATGAATCAAGGAAAACACCATGCGTATCGAACAAGAACTTAAGTTAGGTTTCAAAGATGTACTCTTCCGTCCGAAGCGTTCTACCCTTAAAAGCCGTTCTCAAGTTGAATTAACCCGCGATTTTACATTCAAGCATAGCGGTCGTCAATGGTCTGGTACTCCAGTAATTGCAGCTAACATGGATTCGGTAGCAAGCTTTGAAATGGCAGCTGCTCTAGCAGAGCACGGTGTAATGACTGCAGTACACAAGCACTACACAGTAGAGCAGTGGGCTGAGTTCGCTAAAACAGCAGACAAGAAAACACTGAACAACGTATTTGTATCAACAGGTACATCTGAAGCCGAGTTTGAGAAGACTAAGCAAATCATGGCACTTAGCGAAGACTTCGTATTTATCTGTATTGATATCGCTAACGGCTACTCAGAGCACCTAGTTGAGTACGTACAAAAAGTACGTGCAGAATTCCCGAACAAAGTTATCTCTGCTGGTAACGTTGTAACAGGTGACATGGTTGAAGAGCTAATCCTAGCGGGCGCAGACATCGTTAAGGTTGGTATCGGCCCTGGTTCGGTTTGTACTACTCGTGTTAAAACAGGTGTAGGTTACCCTCAACTTTCTGCAATCATCGAGTGTGGCGACGCGGCACACGGCCTTGGCGGCATGATCATCGGTGACGGTGGCTGTTCATGTGCGGGTGACGTATCTAAAGCGTTCGGTGGCGGTGCTGACTTCGTAATGCTAGGCGGCATGCTAGCAGGTCACTCTGAGTCAGGCGGTGAAGTAGTAGAGCAAGACGGTAAGCAATACATGAAGTTCTACGGCATGTCTTCTCAGTCGGCTATGGACAAGCACTCAGGTGGTGTTGCTAAGTACCGTGCTGCGGAAGGTAAAACTGTTTTACTTCCGTTCCGTGGTTCAGTTCACAACACAATTTCTGACATCCTTGGTGGTGTACGTTCAACTTGTACATACGTAGGCGCAGCGAAGCTTAAAGAGCTAACTAAGCGTACAACTTTCATCCGTGTACAAGAGCAAGAGAACAACGTATTCGGTAAAGAGTAATTTGAACGAGTTCGAATAGTGTTGAAACATCCATAAATTGATATTTACAACCATATATTGATTTTTGGTACAGCCATAATTTGATATTGCCTCTTCATGGTCTAAACTTGTGTAAGTTTACGACAAAATCGTGAAGAGGCAATATTATGTCTGCTCTACCTTTCCTTTCTATAGCCACCCTGCTTGAACTTGAAACTGCGTTTGACACTCCTGCTAGAAACTTAACTAAATCACGTGGAAAAAACATACACCGTTACGTCAGTGCTAAGATGGGAAAAAGAGTCACGGTAGAATCTTTTTTAGAATGTGCCGCTTGTTATCATTTTGATTTCGAACCTAGTATCGTTCGCTTTTGTTCTCAACCGATAAGGTTTTCATACAGCCTAAATGGTAAGACCCATACTTATGTTCCAGACTTTCTAGTTCAATTTGATACTGGTGAATATAGGTTGTACGAGGTAAAGTCCGACAAGGAAAGTTCAAAAGAGGAATTTCATTGTGAATGGGAAGCAAAAGTTCAAGGTGCGTTTGAGATAGGGTTAGATCTAGAGCTGGTTGTAGAGGAAGAAATACTGGATGTGGTCATATTTAACAACCTTAAGCTTTTGCATAGATATGCCTCAAGAGATAACTTGAACGACTTCCATCAAATTCTCCTTACTACTTTGAAACGGAATGGTACGCAAACAGCAAAGAGTTTAGGGCACCACCTTGGCTTAAATGGAAGAAAAATATTACCATTCCTGTGTGATTTACTCTCTCGAAACCTCCTCCAGACGAGCTTAAAGACCCCACTATCACTTGAGTCTGAATTTGAATTGGGTTGTTATGCCTAAGAAATCATTTTCAAGTTTTCATAGGAAGTCAGCACTTCAGCAAGAAAAACTTGAGCAGAATGATAGAGTCGTTGATTCCAACGATGTCGATGAAGCAACATATCAAGATATATCCGCATTTCCTGAAAATATAGCCAATCAGATTACTTTTCGTCTAAGCATTCTTCGTTTTTTAGCTGGTAAGTGCGAAAAAATCACTCCCAAGACAATCGAACCATATCGCGTCGCACTGCAACAGTTACACGACAAAAATATTCCAAGTGCGATATCAATATACAGGTGGTGGTTAGTTTTCAGAGCCTCCGGTTATAACCCGGTTAGTTTAGCTCCTGACTTTAAAAGTAGAGGAAATAGGGGGGCTAAAGTTTCACCAATTGTTGATTCGATAATAGAACAAGCAGTTGAAAGAGTTATTTCTGGTCGAAAGATCAATATCAGCTCGGCACACAGGCGAGTTAAGCGTAAAGTTCGACAATATAACTTAACGCACGGTACAAAGTATCCATACCCTAAATACGAGTCTGTAAGAATACGGGTTAAAAAGAAGACTCCCTTCGAAGTATTAGCAGCAAAGAAAGGCGAACGAGTTGCTAAAAGAGAATTCCGCCGTATGGGAAAGAAGATAACAACCTCGGCCGTATTAGAGCGGGTGGAAATAGACCATACAATGGTTGATATATTTGCGGTACACCCAGTACATCGAGTTACTTTAGGAAGACCTTGGCTCACGCAGTTAGTAGATTGTTATAGTAAAGCCGTAATTGGTTTTTATTTAGGTTTTGAGCCACCCAGTTACGTATCGGTATCGTTAGCCCTAAAAAATGCAATACAACGCAAAGATGACTTATTGTCTTCATATGAATCAATTGAAAATGAATGGCTATGTTACGGTATCCCTGACTTGCTCGTAACTGATAATGGTAAAGAATTTTTGTCTAAAGCCTTTGATAAAGCATGTGAGTCACTGTTGATCAATGTTCATCAAAACAGAGTCGAAGTGCCTGACAATAAGCCTGATGTCGAACGTAAATACGGGACGATCAATACTTCTCTATTAGACGATTTACCAGGGAAAGCTTTTAGTCAATACCTTCAGAGAGAGGGTTATGATTCAGTGGGTGAAGCTACTCTTACACTAGATGAAATTCAAGAAATTTACTTAATTTGGTTAGTAGATATTTATCATAAAGACTCTAACCAGAGAGGCACTAATTGTCCGAATATCGCTTGGCGAAATGGGTGCCAAGAATGGGAGCCTGAAGAGTTTTCTGGTTCTAAAGATGAGTTGGACTTTAAATTCGCTATTGTTGATAGCAAACAACTAACCAAAGCAGGTGTAACCGTCTACAAAGGACTGACATACAGCAGTGAACGTTTAGCTGGGTACAGAGGTAAGAAAGGGAATCATAAAGTGCAGTTCAAATATAATACAGAGTGTATGGCGGTCATTTGGGTGTTAGATGAAGATGTGAACGAATACTTCACGGTTAATGCTATAGATTATGAATATGCTAGTGGAGTCTCTCTGTGGCAGCATAAATACAATATTAAGTATCTAGCAGAATATGACGAAGATAAGGAAATCGATGCAGAGATCAAAATTGAAGAAATTGCTGATCGTTCAATTCTTGAAACAAAGAAAATTAGATCTCGGAGGCGTGGAGCTAGGCATCAGGAAAATAGCGCAAGAGCAAAGAGCATCAGCAATACTAAGCTAGTCCCACCCCAGAAAGACGAAGAAGAAATTGTAATTGTAGATAATGAAGATTGGGATATTGGTTATGTTTGAGAAATCATTAGATGAATGAAACTCGAGAAGCGCGCATCTCAAAAGCCAAAAGAGCATTTGTATCAACGCCGAGTGTTACGAAAATTTTGGGCTATATGGATAGATGTAGGGATTTGTCAGATTTTGAATCCGAGCCAACTTGTATGATGGTCTTTGGTGCATCGGGAGTAGGCAAGACGACGGTTATCAAAAAATATTTAAGTCAAAATAATCGTGATTCTAAAGTGCGAGGAGAGATAGTTCCTGTTCTGCATATCGAATTACCAGACAATGCGAAGCCTATTGATGCAGCAAGAGAGTTGTTGCTTGAAATGGGTGACCCATTAGCGCTTTATGATACTGATCTGGCGAGGTTGACGAAAAAACTGACTGACTTGATACCTTTGGTTGGTGTTAAGTTGATCATTATTGATGAATTTCAGCACTTAGTTGAAGAGAGGTCAAATCGCATTCTTACACAAGTAGGCAATTGGCTCAAAATGATACTCAATAGAACGAAGTGCCCAATTGTTCTTTTTGGTATGCCGTATTCTAAGGTTGTATTGAAAGCAAACTCACAACTGCATGGACGATTCTCAATTCAGTGTGAACTCCACCCATTTAGCTATCAGGGTGGTGAAGGTGTATTCAAAAAATTTCTGGAAAATCTTGATAAATTATTACCTTTTGTCAAAGAGGCTGGGTTAGCAGAGAAAAACCTTCAGAAAAAACTATATGCTTTTTCTGAAGGTAATATGCGTTCGCTGAGAAACCTCATCTATCAAGCATCGGTTAATGCCATTGATAATCATCGGGCCACGATTATTTATGAAGATCTAGTTGTTGCTGCTGAGCTCACATGTAGTAACAAGACCTACACATGGAAAAACCCTTTTGAAAACGGAGTCAAGGTGACGGAGGAAATGTTGCGTCCTCCACCAAAGGATATTGGATGGGAGGATTATCTGAAAAACATTAATTCAAGATCAAAAAGTAAGCTTAATGGTGGGAACATGTTTGAGTAATGTAATGGTGTTCACAACACTACTTAAGGAGCGTTGTCCTTATTTTCTGGGCAAAACCTACTACAAAAGGTCACGAAAACACTCCGTGCTCTAAACGACCGATTAAACTAATTACGACTTGAGTGTCTTCAGTTGTTGAAAGCATGTCAATTGGCCGTTTGTTACTTAGTCCTCTAACTGGGTGTTTAAGCCAGTAATGAGTAGCTTCTTCACTTCCAAACAGCGCTAGTGCTTCCTGAAATACTCTATCAAAATTCTTTTTCGTTTCTTTATTCACCTTAAACTCCACCTAAATGGATGTAGTAAGTGTAATACATAATACTACGTTAAGAAAAGTAGGCCAAATAATGATTAGGCGAACTGATAAATAACAATGGTCTAAACAAGAAGTGGCCAAAAGTCAGATTGTGGAGGGTTGATTCGCTGAAAATTCGACGTGTCACTTATAAGATTTAACCACACTGGATCAAAGATATTGGAAAGCTTCAATTACTCGTTGTTTAAAGCTTGTCAGTGTTAGGTCCGCGATCTCGGCAGAATTGCTTTCCGATTCTGTGCTACCACTCTGATCAATTCGTCCAGAGAAATTGATGGAGACAGTATCGGTATTGTCTCCATTATCACTAAGGGGGAGATTTGAATTTGTAGCTATGTGTTCTAGTGCTTGATTTGGTTTTTTCTGAGGCCTCCTCAAATAACGACAGCTATCTGGAATATCTCGTTCAACTTCTTCTGCAAATTCGATGAGTTTTGGGGCGGCAAAAGTATATAGCCATGCTTCTTGGTTCGGGCATGAAGTCATACGGAGTATACGACCAAGGATTTGGCGAAAGTAGAGTTCGGTCTTTATGTTGCTCAGATGGCAACATACTTGGAGTCTCGGAATATCTGTGCCCTCACTGACCATACCAACACTCACAATCCACTCGGTGTAGTCGGTTCTAAATTGTTTAATTCTGACTTGGGAGTCATCATTTTTGTTTTCAGCCCTAAACCACCTACTTCAGTAGGTGGTTATCATTCAGTTTGGCTTTGCCTGTAGTTCTACCCATGTTAAATGCTCCCTTGATTTTTAGCGAAGTCAAAGAGGACAAATAACATGAGCAGATATAATCAAGCTTCCCACGTATTTTGGAGATGTCAATATCACATAGTGTGGACACCAAAGTATCGATTTAGGATTTTGAAAAACAATGTAGGTAAAGAAGTTTATCGATGTATAAACGTTTACTGTAATCAACTTGGATGTGAAGTCGTTGAATTAAACGTTCAAGTTGACCACGTGCACTTGGTAGTAAAAGTTCCGCCTAAGTTATCGATATCCAAGTTGATGGGCGTATTGAAAGGCAAAATAGCTTTAAAACTCTTTAGTAAATTTCCATATTTAAGGAGAAACAAACTCTGGGGTAACCACTTTTGGCAAAGGGGCTATTTTGTCGATAGCGTAGGGGTTAATGAAGAAATCATTCGACGCTATGTAAGACATCAAGAGAAAAAAGAGCGCGTGGAGCAGCAGCAATTGGCGTTGGACTAAACAAAGGCCCCCTTTTAGGGGGCTCACATAAAGCCACCTTCTTTAGAAGGTGGTAATTTACATGTGACTATCGTGGTTGTTTGATTGAATGTATTTTTGAGTAGTGAAGCTATTTCTATGGCGTGATTGACAGATGTAGCTACGATTAAGCCTCCGGCATATGGGGATTGACTTCGAATTTTCTTCAAGCGATTAACGGCTGTTCCCAAAACATGAATCAAAGCAGGTTTGTTGTTGAGAATAGTAGAGTAGTTAATTTCACTCTCAGATATAAGCTCATTGAATGAGTTGAATGATTCAATATAATTATCTAACTTAATCGTGGATTTATCACAATCAATAAGCGTAATCGTTGGTTTACGGCAAACGCCGTCTTGGACAGCTTGCGCTAGTGTGTATTGATAATCACATACAATCGTCCCCTCAGGATCGCTGTATGACGAGAGTACAACGGGGGTCAAATTTGAACGCCAAGGTGTACCAGTTAAAGCGAGTGTATAAGTGGCTACTTTCTTAATCTTGCATAGAATCAGTTGGCCCCAGACATTGCTGTTCTCATTATTATCACCACCGCAGTGATGTATTTCATCAAAAACACAAAGTACACGATATTTTAAAAGCCTATTCCAGAACTTGTCATCTAGGTGTGTTATTGATTGGTAAGTGATAGATGTACCTAGAGAGCCAAACTTTCCATCCATTTCATCTTGTAGTGTTTCGGAGAAGTTACTTTGTATACTCGATGACACAGTCTTTGATGGAGAAAAGCAGATAACGAAATCGATCATAGAGCGTTCAAATAAGCCTTTAGCTAGATTGGCGGCCATAAATGTTTTGCCTGCACCTGGTGTGGCTTGTGCTAAAAAATGTTTGCTTCCTTGAATGTAGTGGGCCATTGCGTTTCCAATACACTCTGATTGCCAACGCCTTAACATTCTTTTTTACCACCAGTATTTTGATTAATTAGAGATATAGTGTTTGTCCACACATTCAATTGAGCCATTAGCTTTGCCGACTTGTTAGTTGCTTCTTGGTAACTCGGTTGTATGAATGGTTGTAAGGAATTGAAGCGTCGCATAAGGCTTTGGTATTCATCAATCTCAGCAAGAGTTACTGTGAGCTGCGCAGTTATGTCTTGTCGTTCAACCTCTAATTGGGCTTTTGCTATATTTAATTCGGATATTTTTAGTCCCTGTTCTTTTGCTATGACCTTTTTGCGTCTAGGAACAATGTTAAATTGCGTTGAATCAAAATTATCTGATTTTGAAAACGTTCTGTTTCGACCCTCCCCCGTTGCCTGTAATACACCTAACGAGAGAAGTCGCTCCAATGACCTCGCTACAAAAAGTCGAGCAACGCTACTGTTCTCATACTGGTCAGATTCTTTTTGAATCGAACTTCTAATCTCAATAATGCTGAACTGGTTTGAATTGCATCGATTAATTGCATCGATTAATTGCATCAAAGATATCTTGATTAATTTTTACTTTTGAACTCATTGTTGAATCTATTTGTGAATTTTTGCGGTTTATAGTCCGTGGTAATAAATACATCAAGAGGCGATAGTTTTTGTTTTTTAGAGTCGTTTTAAATGAAAGACTTAGCAAAGCGCTTTGGGGCCAAATTACGCGGGAAACGCAGGGACCAGAAGGTTTCTCAAGACCAACTAGCTTTGTTGGCTGATATCGATCGAAGTTATATTGGCAGGATTGAGCGTGGGGAAGTAAACATCACACTCGAAAAAGCCTATCAGTTGGCTCAAGTTCTTGAGTGTGATGTGAGAGATTTGCTGCCTTAAGGTACCAGTTCTTAAAGTATCTACTTATTCAGCAGTAAACTGTTATTGAACGCGAATGAAAGTGGTCCGTTTGTTATCAACTACTTTACAGTAGAGTTGAGGATTATAGTCCTCAATGATTTCTAAAGCAAACCACAAGGTAGTGGTTTGAGATTTGAAGCAACAGCAATTGATATTGAATTGTCTCCTACCTATTCGGCAGTTCACTGTTACTAATTAAATAATAGTATATATTTATCAATCAGTTAATAGATTTAGTGTCAATTAACCCTATTTTTATCACAGTGATAAAGTTTTTATAATTCAATGACTTAAAATTGTCGATAAAAATAGGGTCAAATTAGGGGGACGGGTTGAGATGTGTTTTCAGTATTCGCAAGACCATAGCTGCTAAATAGTGCATCTCCGTCTAAGCGAGCTTCTTTGAATATTCTTATATTGAGTCGAAAACTACCGCCACGACTTTTACTGTCTTCCTTAAGCGAGTGGTAGTGATGGAGTGCAACAACTTCATGTTGTTTGAATGAGGATAAGTCAAATTCTTCCCCTCTTGCTTCAGCGCGCTTTTTTAATCTTTTCGCTTTCCTAGCTTGTCCAGCAGGTGTTGCTTTGTCTATCGACTGGCAACGCTTAAATGAAACATACTCGCAGCCGTCAGGGACAACCTTTGTATTTGATATATCAAAATAGTGCAGCTCTTTCATTTGGGTGAAGTAGTGCTGTTTGAGTCGCAAATCGAGTTCGATTTTATTTGTGCTCACAAAAGAAATTTTATTTCCGATGGTATCGTCACTCCAAAGAGGAAATGAAACGCCAATATTTCTTGTTTCATACTCATAGTTAAAGCCATGAAGAATCCGAAGGCACTTAGCGGCTAATGATTCATTGTTACAACGCGCTGGCAGAAAAGTAATCGTTTTGTAGTACCACTTCATACTTAATCCCCCTTATGTTGGAACATTCCACCCTTGATGATGTTTGCGACCAAAAAATGCAGGTCGTTTATGGTCTCTTGATTTGGTTTATCTGAAGACGTTAGTGCTTCAATATAAGACTCTGTTTGCTTAAGGATAGAAAAGAAATCTTTTTGCGTAGAAGGGTGACGGTAGCAAGTGACATCTTCTTTATGAACCCCAAACCGACCGACACGTAGTGCCTCAGTTGCATCGGGGTACCAGTCGTCTATGGTCGCAATGGCGGCACCAGTTTTATAAATACCCAATATTGGGCTCCGTTCACCGTCAACCGTTGTGCTTTGAAAAATTCGTCCCTTGCTTTGTTTCTTTGATTTATTAGTGTTGTTACTTTCATTTTCGGTGAATGCTTGGCTCGGAAAAATCTCTTTATTAGTCGGTAATTGCAAGGTGGCTTTCACTTCAAATATGGCCAAACCATTAGAGTGAGAAAAAGCATTTCTGGTCATTTGAGCAATAGCTTCCCAATCTTTATGGTTCTCAAAGTCATTTCTTTCTAGGTAGTTAGCCTTTATGTCTTGAAATTTGACAGCACCTCCCGCCCAGGGCCAAGGGGTTAACTCTATATCCCAGCAATAGGCTTTTTTAGTATTTTTCCACAGCCATGAGCCATTACATATATTGACTAGATATCGAGAAACCAATTCATTCCAACCAATATTTTCTTCATACGCTTTGATTAGCTGCATTAGTGTGTGTTTAACCGTAGACGAATTACACTTGTAAGGTTTGCGTAGCTCAGAAGAAAAAGAGACCGAAAAGTAGCATTCAATGTGGCTCGCACCGAAAGGAGCATGACAAAAATCGACTTGATGTGGGTTACCTTGAGCCAGTTTTTCAGCGGTTGCACTCTCTTTGGTCCGCCCCGACGGCTCATAAGCTAAGGCTGCGGTTTCCATTTGTCCTAGTACAGTACGAGAAGTGTAGGTTAAGGGGGTCTTTCGCCCATCTGGCCACACAACTACAAAGCACACATCAGAAGGATCAATAGAACGTTCATAGGCTAGGTTAGTCGGTAGTTCCATGATAGGTACTCCTTGGCTGCACAGAAAGGTAGTTTTGATAGCGCTTGTGATGCCACAAAATAGTAGTTGTGTCGGTGTTTTGATCAAAAGTGATTGGCTCAATCAGACCAATGATGCACTCAGAAAAAGCATGTTTATAACCTCGAAGAGAGTTAGGTTTGTCGGTCGGCTCTTCAAGAAAATGATACCCAACACAGCTTGGGGTTAATTTTCGGTTCTCTTTAACTTCCGATAAAATATCACTCATGTTTTCGATAGGTTCAGTATGCATCGATAGCCATTTGCCGGTTTTCTGAGGAAAGGATTGAATCGTCTTTTCTAACGTTGAAAATGACCGGATGTATTTGAAATCTGCAATGGCTATTTTAGCGGAACCTCTGGCAAACCGCCTCGGCAGAGCTCGAACAATCGCACTTTCATCAACGCTCAAGCTACGATTAAACCTAATCACCAAACTAAAGACCAAATCACACTGCCAGTCATCGTGTGTAGCGGGTGGCGATATGGTGTGGTTTGCTTTTTGTATATATTCTTTTGTTAAACCGCGTTTTTCAACGTGTAGTTGATGGACACAGATGGCAAACGAATCAATTGTGAGCGTAGGAAAAGACTCATTTAAGTTACGTTCAAACGCGTGAGTAAACCCCAAGAAAGCAGTGAGTGATGGAAGACCGACCGTGATAGGTGAACTCAACGCGCTTGCTCCACAAACTCTTATATTTGGAATCGCAAAGAATGAATCCTTTTTTTCACTGCCGCTAACGTTAGTTGAATCGGATCTACGTTCGTTGAGTTCACGCTTTATAAGCCCAAGTAGGAGTTTGGTCATACTCGGTTCGTAAGCAAAACACTTAGCTAATTTGATGCGGGATAGATCATGGTTTAGATGTTGGACAAGAGTATTCACATCCATGGTCCTGTCCTGTATAGGCAACCAAGCCTTAACCATCTCTTGTATCTCGTTTTTGACTGTTCTGCGGTAAGCCACTCGCTTGTTTTTTGGCATTAAATATTGAGTATGCGTTTGGTACTGTGTTAACGATTGAATATGACTTGAGGTCAACCAAGATTTTCCAATGTTTATCTGATAATGATGTGTAAGGGAAAAGTTAGGGACAGTTTTCAACATCTTCAAAGCACCACCACATGTCATAGGTAATACTCCCATGTTAGTACTGCGGCTGTAACGGGTTAACGCTGTATAGCGATACTCATTTTCTAGCGCTTGATAACAGTGACTTTGCATCGATTGAGAAGCCACTGGCGAGAGTGAAATATAAGAACTGTCGTTATCAGGCAAAGATAGTTGAGTTAAGTAATTTGGAGCGAGACTGACGTTAATCGTTGTTTGAGAAATCTGAGCCAATTGTTTAGCGATAGCCTTACGTGTTTTCTGGTAGCAGCCAAGCGTATTGAGTTTTTGCCACAACGGGTGTTCTACATCTTTAAGTAAATCCCCAAGGCATGAAATCACACAATTCCAACTAAATTCATTGGTTAATAAGGCGCTTTTGTTAACATCACTCGAATCATGGCTGTACGCCCAGTGGTGTGGTTTTAATTTAGAAGATGAGAGTAAAAATTCAGGTAACTGCCCCAAAGGAGTCGCGCGAATAACACCTTCAGAGTGTATGTCTGGAAATTTTAGGTTGTGGCTTTGTCTATACTCAACCGTTTTTAGACAGCGAGCCCACCATTTTTCATCTCGAAGTTTTTGCTTGCATTTGACTCGGTCTAGCAGGTCTTTCTGATCATCTGTCTTATCGGTTAAATTGACTAATATCGTCAGTGCATCAAGTCTTTGCCATCAATCGCAATATGCGGTGTGAGTGGACGAAATGCGCGCTTTAGTGCTGTTTTTAAGTCGTCAGGATTTGATGCGATTAGCTTTTTCAGAATTTGCACTTACCACCTCGATACATAGAACGAGCGGTTAAACTCATCAGTTTGAAATTCGGCTAACCAAAGGCAGAAGATATCGCCGAAATAAAATAGGTAATCGTTAACTTCTAGGGGCGTGTTTGGCTTAGTTTTGCGATTTGGCTTTAAGATGCGCTGTTCTACCATTGAAGCTACCTCATCCATACTGCAATTAAGGAATACAGCAGCCTCTAAAGAGTTCATGCGCAGGTTAGCGATCAGACCGTTGCTATCCCATAAATGCATCTCTGTATGCCGTAGAAGCTCTCCTAGAACGATATTGTGCTGCAGGTTGCGTTCTGGTAATCGAATGGAACTAAAAAATATCCGCCCCATAAGATCTTTTACCCGAAATTCTTTTCTTCCAACAATTGCGTGATCTAGGTTGAATTCGATTTCGCTATCAATCATAGAATGAAACGAGCTAGGCCAATTCGAGAAAAATTGGGTGAATAATAGATGGTCGAACTTATTGTCATTAAGATGGACCCACCAATGAACCAACCCCCAACGGTAGCTTTTGGGGACGTCAGGTAGATTTTTAGACTCATTACCGGCGAGCCAATTTGCAACAGTGAATACTGCCTCATGACTCACCTCTGAACTCTTTATGGCTATAGGTTCTTTGCAATTACTGCAATTTCCTTTCAACCCCGACTCTCGGTAGTCAAATTCAGCGCCACAGCTACAGCTGTTGACTAAGGGCACATCATGAATGTGGCAGTGATCGTAACCCTCGAAATGCCAAAGGTAAGAAGCGTAGCCATTTTGTTGTAAACACAATGGGCAGCAGGGGGTGGATTTAGTTCGAAGTAAACTACGAGGAAAAACTTCAGAGCCTCGTATCACAGCACTGGTAGATGGAGAGTATTTTAAATTTGTTCTGTTTATTGCTAACCCAAGTAGTTCAGTAGGCTCATTAAACGTCAATTGCGCAAGTTTCAGTAATGAGGCAGTACGGGCACTGGAACTGCTTTTGGCCGAGCAGGGGTTAATCTTTGTGATATCGGTTGGAAAGGTTTGATAGCCGTTATGGTCAATGTCTTGTAGGAAGCGTTTGGTCGCTTCTAGGAAACGATGGACATCACCATATCCATTGTTGTTGGCCACACGGATAAAGAAGCTTTCTAGTGATTCATCTTTGCATGGTGTTGGACGCTGAAGAAACATAATTAAACTACAGGCTCCTTAAATACCCATAGTATTAATTTAGTCTATTGAACTATAAGAAAAAGGTTCTATTTCAATTCTGTGGGTAGCTTCTCATCCCTAGCTAATAGAGGTTGTAGTGTAATTAGGTTTAAACACGTTTTTGCCCCAAAACCTGTTAGATCAAATACTCTACAAATATTAGAGGCGTGCGTTTTCCCTAAATCGGCTCATGCCTAGAGTTCTAACTTTGTCCCCCTCCCCAAAAAATTTTCTAACCCACTAGAGACTGATCTTCAATGACAGCTACACACGAATACGTTGTTTAAGTGTTTATAAGCTATTGAATATCTGTGATAACGTGCCTTGAATAGGAAGCAATGTGTGTTTGCACGGTTTTCACCTGAAAAGTCGGATTTATAATGTATTATATGATTGTTTTCAGTTGGTTAGACAAGGCGTTTGGGATATGCTGAAAGTATAAATTCGTGCCTGCAAGATGTTAAGCAACTACTCTGAGTGAGGTGAAAATGATTAGATATGTTGACCCATTATCCTGTACGTCTTTGTTCATTGAACCTTGTTTTAATGAAATAGGATTATCAGTTGCCACAGGTTTTTTACTTAAATATTGTGAAGATACATACCTAATTACTAATTGGCATGTAGTGTCTGGAAAAGACGCTGATTCACTGGAGTGTTTAGATAAAAAACATTTAGCGATTCCAAATAATTTGATGGTTTCATTTCATAAAAAAGGTTCCTTAGGCGAATGGGTTAAAAAACGAATTGACCTATTAGATGATAATGAAGAACCTCTATGGCTAGAGCACCCTTTAGGTAGTGAAGTTGATGTTGTTGCAATAAAGTTAGATGAAACTGATGATATTGAAATATATACATTAGATTTCGAGTTAAAAGACAAAGATATGGTGCCAGTAACAGCCATGCCTGTATCAGTAATTGGCTATCCATTTGGATTGTCAGCTGGTGCTAATTGGCCAATATGGAAAACGGGAAACATCGCTTCTGACCATGGTATAGATTTTGAAGTAAATCGACCTGCATTTTTAATTGATGCCACGACTCGTGCTGGCATGTCTGGCTCTCCGGTTGTTCTTCGGGCTGATAGTTATCAAACATCGAATGGCAATTTTGCAATGGCAGGTGGTATTCAGACTCGTTTTCTTGGCGTCTATGCTGGCCGGATTCATGGTCAATCAGAAATTGGTAGAGTTTGGCGTCCATTTGTAATAGAAGAAATCATAGAGAGCCGACTTTCATTTAACGATGAATCTATGCGTTTTCCTCCTTCTCGAATTGCAAAATGCCCTTGTAATAGAGGCTTACGATTCAAGGAGTGTTGTGGAAAAGTTGCTTAACAAGGCAATTAAACGGACTAAAACAGTTGGTTAGGTTCCGCTTCGCTCCACATTGTAACCAACTTTTTAGTCCGCTTATTGCGGCGTTATGCTTCACAAACAAGGTAGATATGAAGAATATAGATTATCCAGTCGGAGCTGCTTTTATCGCATTAGTGCTTACTTGTTTTGGTGCAGGATTCTTCTTTGGTTCTAGTAAGATAGGAGAAGCATTAAGTGGTTTAATACTCTCCATATTTTCAAGTTATGTTTTTTTCTTTTTGACGGTAACTCTTAAAGATCGCTCCGAGAAAAAGAAAATAATGAACATTATTCATCCTAAACTTGAACGCATGGTCTCAAGCATGGATGTCGCTATTCATAATTCAATCTTGTTTCCAAACCAATCTTGTCGACCGATGCCTAATGCAAATAAACTTACGGTTGAAGACTTGGAAAACTTGATAGAGGTGGACGCTCTAAATATATCGTTGAAAGGGTTTAGGTCTTTTTATTATCAATATGATGTAAAAGCAGAAACGTATATAGATCAATTGATTCTGGATACTACATTGCCATTTGAGTCTCAATTGGAAGATATTAAACCTTACTACTACATGCTTGAGCATGACATTGTCAAAATTCTTACAGACATTGAGAACTCACCATACTTGAAATTCTCAGGTCACCGCCTGAAATATGACAAGTCTTTTGTTTTTGATAAGCAAATATTTATAGATTACTGGCTGCTAGTAAAGACATTAGAGACGTATGTTAAGGTCAAGTGGCATTGAGTGAAGCATAACGAATAAGGATTAAGGTGTTGCGTAGCCAACACTAAATCCCGAGTGTTGAACAAGCCCGAAGCCACTTTATTAAGTAAATTATTCGATGATCGTCTAGGGGCATTGCGACTCGAACTAGTCTATTCACACATGGCACCAGGTTAGTGACTTTCCATACTTGTAGTTATTCATGAATTGCTAATTTAGCAAAACCACTGACACGGAAATGTCCAGAACCTTCTTAGGCTGAACTTTCCCCGTGTGTGGTTAGGTGATCGTGAATAATCACAAATTTGTACCAAATTCAGCAAATTCATTGTTTTTACTTATCATTTTGGCTCGTTAATTGCTTGTCTTACTAAAAAACATAGAAGCGGCAAAGAGATACCATGTTATTGATAAGAAAACTCTTAGGAATTCAAACAAAAGAAGAAAAACATCTAGCTTTAAAGGCGAGATTGGATTTTGCAATGAGTCAGACCGTAGCAAGGTGAGATGCTTGATGTGACCCTGTACTGAGCCGCCATGCCCGTAAGGCAATTTAATTTGGAAGAGGTGGTGTGTTGAGTGGTTGGGGTGTTGTATAAAATGTTACAAGGATAAGTTATGGAAGAATATTGGAATCCGATGGTTCCCGAGTTATCAGTAAGTAACTTTGAAGAATCACTTTCTTTTTACGTGGATGTGCTTGGGTTCTCTGTAAGAATTAAGCGAGAAAATCCCGATTTTGTTTATCTTGAACAAGAGCAAGTTCAGATCATGCTAGAAGAAATCACGGACTCAGGTTGGGTCACAGGTGAGTTAGTTGCTCCGCTAGGCCGTGGGGTTAATTTTCAAATTGAGCTTTCAGACTTAGAACCTTTAATCGAAAGGCTAAAAAAGGCTAACGTACATTTCTTCCGAGACTTAAAGGAAACATGGTACGACATTGGTGAAAAGTTGTCTGGTGAGCGAGAGTTTTTAATACAGGATCTAGACGGTTATCTATTAAGGTTTACCCAGCATCTTGGAGAAAAAGAGAAACTATAAACGACTGTTATAAAATGTTTATGCCTGTTCGCGTTTGGTACTTATAGTATTACCGCTGGTTTGCATGGGTAACTAGTAGTAACCCGCATCATATAAATTAGAGACACTGAGTTAATTAAGGTTGCTATATTTTTGCAAATGCTCGGGTTCCCCTCGAAACTTATTTATGTCCAACAATGAGTTGACGGGACAAATCGTCCCATGTGAACATGGTTAACACTTTTTTGCCTCTTTTCATTAACGTATATTTTCAGAGGCTATACATCATCTATATAACATTAGCAGCGAATGTAGAAAAATATTTGAGAGTCGACTATGAAAGTAACCTTACGTAAAGCTCAATCGTGTGATGTGGATTACCTTGTACATCTACGTGATGTCACTATGCATGATTACCTTATAGAAGTTGGGGGGGATGTATCACGCGAAGCCTACGAACGTAATATTATGTGGAAGTATGAAGAAGCAGCGCAAATCATCCAAGTAGATGGTCAAGATGCGGGCTTCTGGCGGGTGGTATTTGAAGAAGATAAGGACCGCTACTACTTAGACCTAATTCAGGTTCATCCCGACTTTCATGGTATAGGTGTTGGCGGAACTTTAATTCGCAACCTAATCGAACAAGCTCAGCCAGAGGGCAAAGATGTAGCTTTGTCCGTTTGGAAGATAAATTTGGCAGCTCAACGGCTATACGAGAAGTTAGGTTTCGTAGTTTATGGTGAAGACGGCGACGAGTGGTTACTAAAATATCAAAAAGAAATTTTCGATTAGTGCAAAATAACAATTGCTGAATCGCTATTTCGACCGTTGACTTTTTATGAGGCTAGTGGCTAAAACAGATCTGCCCCATTGTTGGTTTCATCAAAAAGCCTACGCACTCAGTTGGGTTAATTTTGACCAAATATATATATAATCCGACACCCAAAACTCATAAAGTACGAAAATGGGTGTCAGAGTGCAGTTTTTGACTCAAATGAACTCGCTGGTTTTTGCTCTGTAAATCGCACTGAAATCGTTACAAACCATAGCTAAAACCTTCGTTAAGAGCGTTTGACTTGCTATAAGTGCTGTTTCTGAGCGCAAATTGACGGATTTTACATAATAGGAATAATGAACACCTCAAATTCATCATATACTTCGCTTTTGAAAAATCATTAGGGTGCAAATTATGGTTGATACAAAGGGTGAAGTTCTAACTGACATTTGGAAGAGTGCTCAGGAACTACAGCAAGACATTGAGCTTGTAAAAAGGTCTTTTGAACAATGGGTCTCTAAGAATGATACGGGACGTAGTTCAGAAGATGCCGCATTTGAATCTCTTTGTGAGCATTGTTGCTCTGCATTAGCCTCTAAAAAATTAGACCTAATTTTAGAAAATTGCTTTAAGAAGCCTACGGATGAAGACTGTGGTTGGGTAAGGAATTAAAGTAAGAACGGCTCCCAATCGGGAGCCGTTCTTCGTTATAGGCAGATTTCTTAATTTTAATTGAAATCTTGTGTCCAATACGATTGAATGCCTGATTTTGCAGGTTGAGTGTCTCTAGATGCAATTCCGACCTTCGTATGACTTGCCCCCATAACGTTCTGGCAATGCCCCTCATGACCAGCCCAGCTGCTATGACCTGCATTATTTACTTGTCCGTCACTTCTAGGGGCCGTGTAACCAATAATCGGAGTGATTGCTGACTTAGATTCGAGTACGAATGCGTTTTGCCCTGCACTAAGAGCCACGAAGTGCCCTAGTTTGTTTTTATTGTATTGTTCATCCGAATTTAATTGAGCATTGTTTTTCGAAGCATCATCCCAAGCGACAGGAGGAACTGCTGGATAGTTACCTGCTGAATAGCCTGTGGTTGCATCACAGTAACGGACAGTAGATCGCGCACAGTTAGTTGCAATGACAGTTTGATATTGAAGGGCACTACTTGATACACCTTTAGGTATGTTTACAATCTTACACCAATTTTGACTTGCAACCCCAACACCTGGAGCCCCACCAAAAATGTGACCAGATAAAATATCTTGTTTGTTCAATGAATTAAAATCAACCAAGTTGTTACTTGAAGTGAAGGAGAGCTTTACGTTTCCGTTACTATCAACTGTGAAAAGCTTCTTGCCAGAAACTGTTGCTTCAGACATTAAATTTTGTGACAAAATACCCAACCAAGAATCACCAAAATTAGAAGTTAATTGTTCACCATACTTTTTCGCAATAAATTCATAGGTTTCAATAGGCGTACTAGAACCATATTGGTCTAGTGAAAAAGCTGTGTTAGGTTGATCTAACTTTAACTCTTCATCGATAATGGCATTATTAAAACTATAAGAATAATCAAGGGTGTTGGTACATGTGTTTGCAATATAATCAAACTTATATTTTTCTATTTTCCCATTCACGACAATCTTATTATTATTACGCTCAGCAATGAGGTTGGTAGCTTTGTAACAGTCCCAATGCCCATTATCGTCTTCAATTACCGTGGCACCATTAATTTGACTCATTGTAGGGTACTTTGATGTTATAAGTGTAATTGGCGTTGAAGTAATGTCCGCTCCTTGGAATGGCGGGAATTTAGTTGATGTAGATATCTTGTCAGTGTTTTCGAATGTACTCACTCCTGAAGAGTTAGCCTTTTCTAAAAAACCTTCAATCAGAGTAAAAACATTTCCTTTAATGTTCGAATAGTTGTTACCACTCGTTGTAGTGTTACCACTCGTTGTAGTGTTTGATGTGGATTTGTTTGAGCTGCCACTACTAGAGTTACAACCAGAAACTAAAATAACAAGTAGAGTGCTTACTAGTAATTGATGTGATTTGTTCATCTTAATCTTTCATAGTGATATAAATTTAGTTTCAAAATACACACATATAAATCATATCGCATTAGAATAAAGTCATTTATCAACAGTGTCTCACTTTTGAGACGTGGTTGTATATGGAGCTATAGTTTTCAGTAACAGAAATAAGAATCACATGATTAAATTGAAGATAAAGTTCACTCTATGACATTCTATAATGAACAAACCTCATATCTAAAAACTGGGTTATCTGACCTACAAGGGGCATGGACTTTATTGAGAAATGAAGTAGGTTGAGTCTCTTTGTTTTCGGCCGTAGGCCGCTCAGGCGACACTGTCGCCGGTTCAGTCGAGTGTTAATTGAACACTTTCACGCTGTTTCCGCTATTTAGTTATTCGTAATATTTCAGTTCAATCTGAAGTTCCAGATAGTGTTAAAAGTCTGATTGATGATGTTTATGAGTGTTTGGCTGATTTAGATTTTACGTAATGGCACTTAGTCCGTACCTAAACATGAACCAATCTTTTTGCTAGTACGATTTTACTCATCGTACTAACTCTCCACAACTAGCTTTACCATACCTTTAGTTATCCATGAATTACTAATTTAGGGAAGTCACTGACAAACTTTTGCCCCATTTCCACTTATAATTAATAAGCACACACGTGGCACTTCGTAACACAGAAGTGCCCCAAAGTGAGCCAGATAGGGATTGAACTCAGGTTCAAACTCAGGAACTTGCCTTACTTTTCCTCAGACCTAGAGTTTTAACTTTGTCCCCAAATTTCTAATCCACTAGACCATTAGATACTGATCTTCAATCACAGCTACGCACGAATACATTGTTTAAGTGTTTCTAAGCTATTGAATAGTCGATAACTAAATGGAAGTTCTTCAGTGATAACGTGCCTTGAATAGGAAGCAATGTGTGTTTGCACGGTTTGCACCTAAAAAATCGGATTTATACTGTATTATATACTTATTTTTCAGTTGGTTAAGCAATGATTTGGGGGTATGCTGAAAGTGTAAATTCGTGCCTGCACGATATTAAAATGTTATGTTTCATTTCCATTTTCGTAGTTGCAAATTTAAGGAATAGATTTGATAAATAGACATTCATGCAACGGTTTTATATTTGATGTAGATGCAACTCTTGTAAACACCACACTGGTTATAAATAATATTTGGAAAGAATGGGCCGGACTAAGCGGAATAGAGTTTTCAATTGTATATCCACACGTGCACGGAAGAAAAATTTGCGAAACTTTAGAATTAGTTGGTTCTCAATACGCAAATTTGAATGAAGAAAATGTAGTTAAAAAAATCGCAATAAAAGCAATGGAATCAGCTACTGCAATTGATGGTGCATTAAGTTTTGTAGAAAATATACCTAAGTGTTCATGGGCAATAGCTACGAGTGGTCCAAGGAAAGTTGCAGAGACAAGTTTGCGTGCATCTGGTTTTAAGTTGCCTACGAACATGGTATGTGCCGAAGATGTTAAATTTGGTAAGCCACATCCTGAACCATTTATACTTGCATCTAAAAAACTAGGTGTGAATTCGATGAGCTGTGTTGCTTTCGAAGATTCTCCTGCTGGTGTCAAATCAGCTAAAGAAGCAGGGTGTTTTACTGTAGCTATATTAACTAGCCATAAAGAATCTGAATTAGCTTTAGCTGATCTAATTGTTAATGGCTTTTCAGATCTAGCAATTGAAAACAAAAACGGTTCGTATGAGCTATGTTGGTAAAGACATAACAAGCTGTTTAAACTGATAAAAAACAGCTGGCCATCGCTTCGCGATTATAGCCAACCGTTTTTGAATAGAAACGCTATATTTGGTCTTGAATTTATACGCATGGTTATTTGGGCTACAGTCCTTTTCTCCGCAGCTTATTTATCTAGTCAGTACTACATACCACTTCTCAAATTGTGATTTATTATACGAAGGCCCTTTCGGGCCTTTTTTATTCAAGACCTATGTTCTTCATCTGATAGCCACTCGTCGCTAAACCTCTATTTTTTGTCGTATTCCATAGAAATCATACTTTGGTTGTTCTATTTCTTAATGTTAGCTATAGCTCTCGCTAAGCCAAGTAAATGAGTGGAAGTCTTAATTTCTAGCTCAGACTAGATCCCCAATAGCGCTATTCCTGCCAATATTTGCTGCGGTTTAACCACTTGTCCAGTCGGCAGCTCCATAGTGTCGTATAACATTTTAAACTGTATCCAATCTTCATTAATGCTTAGTTCTTGACCTTTTCCCATTATCATAAGCCTTTTGCACACGGGTGGAGTTGGATTTCCCTCATCCCAACCTGTAACTGTTCTCGCAGATTTAAACCACAGTTCAGTAACCTCTTCCTTGGTTATTTGGCATTCTCACTTATTTCGCGATACTTCAATGATAAAACCTCAAAGAGCAAAAGGTCGCACTGTGTTAGAGCTGTGTGCGTAATTAAACATAATATGCACTAGTAATCTTTCTGGCATTAAAATAAATCCATGATTTAAATTTATTGCATACAGACTGATTGCATAAATACGTTGACCGACACCCTACCGCCATAGTGCTGTACAAATAATCAGCATGTTTATTTGTACATATAACGCTAATAAGCATAAATACATTCATAAGGGACCTAAAATGAAATCTCTGTTTTGTACATTAATAACTCTTTCTATCGTAGGTTGCTCAGTATCAAACGATGAAAGAACCACCTATATTGAAAACTCTAGTCCTTCACTAACTGTTGGGACTGAGACAAACGCTGTCGCTCAAATCGTATTTGACATACAAGAGCAAGGCTCTGCTAGACAAATGCTTGTAGTTAACTTCCCTAGCGTCCCTTATAAATCCGAGTTTGATTTATGTGCTGAGTCTGGCTTGTATAAAGACTTAGAGTCAGTTACTACAAATAAAGATGGGAAAACGTACCCAAAATATAAGGACGCTAAGTTTGATTGTAATTCGAGCATGACTCTTCAAAAAGGATTCAATGGTGGGTATAAGCTTGATTACAATTTAATATTTTTAAAGGGCTACAACGTCGCAGACATGAAAGGCTACGATAAGCTATTGCCTGAATCTCGCCATATGGCTAATAACTCATATTCCGTCACAAAAATTGGAGCCGAACTAATCCAGAGCGTAATGTCTGAGGGGACGGTGAAGAAAGCGATAACTGTCACAGCTACTAAGTTACCTTAGCCAGCACCAACCATGGGCAAATGAAATGATTTTCGCTTGCCCATGTGTTGCAATTGAAACGTAAACAAGGACCGAAAATGCAAAAATACTGGCTTCTTTTCGAAAAGTCATCAGACAACATTTTCACACCCAATATCGAGATCTACTAAGATATTACGGGAGAGGTATATTGTAATGATAACGCTCTACCAAGCCATAAGTCATTGAAAGCGAGACTTAAGTAGTCGAGTGACTACCTTTCTCGATACTGCATTCAAAGCCAGACCTTCTTCAAATCCCTGTCATTTTTGCTAATACTCTTGCCAACTTATAAGCTGAGTAGAGGTTTAATTTCCAGTTCAGATTGAATTCCTAACAATGCGATTCCTGCCAATATTTGCTGCGCCTCACGGCCTGTTGGCGGCTCTTTATGTTTGAGTTTTAGCTATCACTCAATAGAGCGTTAACTTTCAATTCTTCTACTTCGCATAATTCGAAGGAAACAGTGCTCTTTTCGCTTCTTCATCACGTTCGGTTTTAAATTCAACGTCTTTGCCGGTTTCGCGGGCACGTAGTGCGGCTGGGCGGGTGTTGATTGCGTTAAACCAACGCTTTAAATTCGGGTAAGGTTCTAAGCCTTCTTCACCAAGCACAACAGATGCTTTATCAATCCAACCCCATGCGGCTACATCGACAATGGTGTACTCATTTCCGACGATAAATTCACGACCTTCCATATGCTTTTCTAACACTTCGTAATGACGTTGTGCTTCACGTAGGTAACGGTTTACAGCGTAGTCTAAGCCTGCCGGCGCAGCATGGCGGAAGTGTACAGATTGGCCTGAATAAGGACCAAGACCACTCGCGATAAACATCATCCAAGAGAGCAGTTCGGCTCTGTCTTCAGGTTGTCCACCTAGCTTGCCTGTTTTCTCTGATAGGTACAGAAGGATAGCGTTCGAATCGAAAACACGTTGTCCTTCGTCTTCAATGGCTGGTGTTTTTCCGTTCGGGTTTATTAAGCGATATTCCGGCGTGTGTTGTTCGCCTTTTAAGGTATCAATGGGAACGAGTTCAAAATCTAGACCTGTCTCTTCTAGAAACAGAGCGATCTTCATTGGGTTTGGTGTTTGGTGAAAATAGAACTTAAGCATGGGGTAACTCCTTGTATTGGTAATTCATTAAAGCACCGCTTGAACGATCGTTCAATAATTGATTTTAAATTATTTGAAAATCGGTTGATGTGTGTTTTAAATCTATGTACCTAAAACTTCGTTATTTGAGCGAGGATTAACATCGCGCGATTCAGTGTGTTGAGTTTTAAGTTTTTGAAAAAATTAGCTTAAATCTGCTTCTTTGATACGTTGTTTTATGTGGAGTTCGGATTTGTGATGGGTGTTTTTTGGCGGGATAGGCGTATGGAATCTGCAGTCAGATATTCCAACAAAAACGTTGAGCACTGGTTCAAACCAGAATTATCTGGATACACAGGCTTATCGGTAAGTTCAAAATCGTGATCTGCTGCCACACCTTATGCAACAAATGAATATAAACGTTAGAAAATAAGGTGTGCTTCACGGTTTTTTAATCTTAGGGACTTACATTGGTGAGCAAATCTGATGTGAACACTTAACGACACAGGATCTTTCCATGAAAAAGAACATTATCGCCCTCGCTCTTGGTGGCATGCTCGCTTTTGGCGCAATACCTTATTCTTTTGCAGCTAACGATGGCGCAGTTCAGGCTTCTGCGGATTACGCGCAGTTGGTGACTAAGCGACAAGTTGTCGACCAATTACTTCTTGATGCGTTGCAGGCGTTTAAGTCTCCGGCAAGAATTTCTCACGCGGGCTTCACGGCTAAAATGCCAAGCAACATGGAAATTGTGACGAATCGATTGCTAGAAGCTTATCAGCTAGAACCTTACCGTACTGACTTGCTGATCTCGGCAGCGAACGCTCAGATCTACAACAAGAATGCAGAGCGCGCGATTGAATTGTTTGAACAAGCGCTGACGGTTGCACCAGATGATGTTGACCTTCACGCTTACCTTGCGGTTTGGCAGCGATTTGAAGGCAATGAAAGTGAATCCAATAAGCACATGGAGAAACTGGAAAGCCTGAACAAAGGCAAAGCAGAAGACATCAAACGAATTTTTGCTACGGTCGACCGCGTATTAGAAACACCGTTGAAAGAGTCTGCGAATAAAGGCTTGCTCGATGATCATGGCGCAATCGTTACATTGGGTTATGCGCTTAACCCAGACGGCTCAATGCATCAGATCTTGATTGAGCGTCTTGAGACAACATTGGCGATGGCTAAAGCGAACCCAGATGCGATGATCGTGTTAACGGGTGGTGTGCCGAAGAACCATAAGACTGAAGGCAAGTTAATGGCGGATTGGCTTATCGAGAAAGGGGTAAGCAAAGATCGCATCATCGAAGAGAACTACGCGACCAGCACGGTAGGTAATGCCTTGTTTAGTAGCTATGCACTTGCACGTCATGATATTAAGCATGCGACTATTATCAGCTCGGCAAGCCATGTTCGTCGTGGTCAAACTCTATTTGAAATCGCTAGCTGGCAAACCGGCCCTCAGGGTATCACCTTTGATACGGTTTCGTACCCAGACAAACCACTCGCAGATCTTAAGAAGGCGAGTGATGGTGAGCTACTAGGTATCTACCGTGACGCTCTTAGAACGTATGGTATGTGGAGCTATCGCTCTTACCCATTAGAGTCTCGCTAGGCTTAGGGTTACTTCACAGCAGGCAAAGTATAAGTTGCTAGTACAATCGAGCACAGCTAGATGGTATGCTGTGCTCCTACTTAATTTAGTGTTTCAAAGGCAAAAAAATGAACCCGATTTTAGCAATGTTGAAAGAGAACAATATTAGCGACGAGCAGATCAGCGAGCTATTCAAAACGTTGACCGAGAACCCTCTTGCAGCAATGGCGACGATCAGCCAACTTGGTTTACCACAAGATAAGCTTCAAATGCTGATGGGTCAGGTAATGCAAAACCCTGCGCTAATCAAAGAAGCAGTTGAAGAACTTGGCCTAGATTTTTCTAAGGTTGAAGCCGCTAAAGAGCAACTTCAAAAATAATAGAGTGTGAATGAGCGATTTTGTTAGCGAGCAATAACCAATTCGGTTAACTGTTCTTGAGATCGCGAATTAGACTTGAGTAAAAAGCCGTTTGAGTATCAATACTTAAACGGCTTTTTTGATCCTGCATAGAACAGGTTAGACAGGGAGACGACAAAAACACTAGCTCGATGTGACTCCCTCGCTTAAATCATGTAATTTCGTTTTAACACTCATGTTTCAATAAACTGGAATTCTGGCGTTGCTCATGAAATCTAACTTAAGCATTCGATCTTACACCAAGCAATTTAATACTCATGCCCATGATGGTTACCATCAACTGGTGCTGCCTATTCAGGGGAGTATTAGTATTGAAATGGTGGGATATGTTGGCAAGGTTTCTGTCGGTGAATGTGTGGTGATTCCAGTCACCACAGCGCATGCGTTTAAGGCGGATGAAGCGGCACGGTTTATTGTTGCGGATATGATGGAGTTACCGCAGCACTTGTTAGAGCATGAGCTATCAGTTTTCACGATAACGCCACCTTTAATGAGCTTCTTGTTGTTTGTTGAAAAGCAGTTGGAATATCAAGTCGATAGTGGCATTGAGTCATCTATTTTGGATGTGTTTTCACTTTTATTAGAGCAACAAGAAGTGAGTAAGAGTATCGATCCCCGTATTCGTGCGGTGCAAAGGCTCATTGCGGATAATTACGCCCAACCTCTCTCTATTTCTCAACTTGCAGAAACGGCATGTTTGAGCCCGACTCAGTTTAAGAAACGCTTTAAAGAGTGCATTGGAATCAGTGCGCTTAAATACATCACTCGCTATCGTATGGAGAAAGCACAAGCCTTGCTAAGCCATACCGATTTACCCGTTCAATTGGTCGCAGAAAGTGTGGGTTATAGCGACTTGTCTGCATTCAGTCGTCGTTTCTCTCAGTACTTTGGCATGTCTCCAAGGGTGTTTTTGGGCTCGATGAAAGAGAGTCTTCCAAAACAATAATAGCGTCCTTTTGGCAAACTAAATTTAGTATATGTTCACTATTATCTATATCAGAAATGAAAATAAACTAGGTAATAGCAATGAACCTTGCCATCAATCGCGTTAACGAATTCCAAACGGGCACTTTAGCCATTGTGTTTGCGTCTGTTTTATGGGGCACGACAGGCACAGCCGCAAGCTTTGCGCCTTATCTCAGCCCATTAGCGATTGGCGCATTTTCGATGGGTGTTGGCGGCTTAATGCAAGCGGGCTTGGCATATCGAAAGATCTTATCTTCACTTGATAAGCTTTTGCTCAGCAAAAAGCTGTTAGCGGTGAGTGCTCTGGCTTTGGCGATCTATCCTTTGGCTTTCTACTCTTCGATGAAATTATCGGGTGTCGCGATGGGAACGGTGGTGTCGATAGCTACAGCTCCGTTCTTTTCTGCACTTTTAGAGTGTCTTATTAGCAAAAAGAATAATATCAACAAACGTTGGCTCATGAGCTTTGCCATTGGCGTGGTTGGTATTGGGTTACTGGTGTTTTCAGAATCATCATCGACGAGTGAATCTGGCGACGACCTGAAGCTTTTGGGCATTGGGTTAGGGTTGGTTGCTGGTTTGTGTTACGCCATTTATTCGTGGGCGACAAAAGCTCTGATAGACGAAGGCATCAAGTCGCAAGCGGCGATGGGCAGCATATTCGGATTAGGAGCGATGCTGTTGCTGCCAACGCTGTGGTTCACAGGGGATAACCTGTTCGCGTCAAATACCAACATATTAGTTGTGAGTTATTTGGTGTTACTTCCTCAATGTTTGGGCTATATCGCTTTCAGTTTTGGGTTGCGACATGTTACTGCAAGTAGCGCAAATTTGATTACCTTACTTGAGCCAGTTGTTGCCGCTGTATTGGCTGTGTGTATTGTAGGTGAGCTTATTCCATTGGTCGGATGGCTAGGTATGTTCTTGATAGTGATGTGTTTATTCCTCCAATCTCAGCCGACTAAAAAGCCGTATAAGTATTTGTTAAAGCGAGATTTATTGAATTAAATTCATGCGTGAATCTTATAATTGAATAAAATGAGTATCTCAGTTGCGAGAGTACTGTTACTATCGCTATCAATAGTCGGGGGGCATATACCTTAGTTGGTGTTTGCTGAGATCGTTATTCGAGACCCGTTGAACCTGATTCAGTTAACACTGGCGTAGGGAACTATGATTACTTTGCCTACGTGGTTCAACAATGATCTCTCATTGCTTTCACCTCCACACTCTCTTTGCGGCCAAAGTTCGGTTCTCTTGCGTCTTTTAGACAGTAGGAGCGACCATGACACAGCATTCCAATTCTCAAGTATCACCTAGCAGCATTCAAACACCAGAAAACCCATCTTCTTCGATCAATACTCCGGTTGTTTTGACCATTGCGGGTTCTGACAGTGGTGGCGGCGCGGGCATTCAAGCTGATATTAAAGCCATGTCAGCTACGGGTAGCTTCGCTTGTTCGGTGATTACCGCTATTACATCTCAGAACACCCAAGGCGTGTCCGCTATATTTCCAATCCCGCTTGAGCATGTCGCTAGCCAGCTAGACGCAGTGTTTACCGATTTGAATATCGTGGCAGTAAAAGTTGGCATGTTGGCCGATTCGCAAATTATCAAAGTCGTCGCGGACAAAATCAAACAATACCAACCTAAACATTTAGTGATTGACCCTGTAATGGTCGCGACAAGTGGCGACCTTCTTCTAGAAAACTCGGCTATTACCACGCTAAAACAAGAGCTGATTCCGCTCGCAGACATCATTACTCCTAACTTGCCAGAAGGTGCAGCACTTACTGGTAAAGCCGTTCCTGAGAGCGAAGTGGAAATGCAGGATATGGTTGAAGACCTGCGCGCTTTAGGTGCTAAAGCAGTCCTGCTTAAAGGTGGTCACTTGGAGAAAGATGAAAATAGTAACGACTTACTGATTCTGCCAACCACATCTGCTCTGATTAGCGCGAAGCGTTTTCCTACCAAAAACACTCATGGCACGGGTTGTACGCTCTCTTCTGCTATCGCTTCTTTCTTGGCTCAAGGCAACACGCTTCCCGAGGCTGTCGACTTAGGTAAACAATACATTTCACGCGCGATTGCTCATGCAGACGAACTTCAAGTTGGTCAAGGTCATGGCCCGGTAAATCACTTCTTCGCTGGGCACGGTAATGTCTGTTAATACGATTGGCGTTCAACTCAGCAACGCGACTTTGCGTTACCGAGATAGTGAGCATGCGACCTTATCTGGGCTATCACTTAGCCTAAACGCAGGTAAGTGGACTGTGCTGCTTGGTCGCAGTGGTTGCGGGAAAACCACGGTATTGCGATACCTAGCAGGTTTACTCGATGACAAAGTTGAGTGGCAGGGCATATTGGCAACGTCTGATGAACTACCTCTAACCGATCGCATCGCTTACATGGCGCAGCAAGATTTATTACTGCCGTGGTTGTCGGTTATCGACAATGTGTGTCTGAGCTATCGTTTTCAAGATTCCGCAGGTAAGCATCAAAGCCAAACATCCAATAAACAAGCTCAAACTAACCAAGCATTGGAGTTGCTAGCGTCGGTTGGTTTAGCTGATTACGCGGATGCTATGCCGGATCAATTGTCTGGTGGTATGCGTCAGCGTGTTGCTTTGGCTCGCACCTTAATGCAAGACAAGCCAGTTGTGTTGATGGACGAACCTTTCTCAGCGTTGGATGCGGTAACAAGACACAAGTTACAGACCTTAGCGTGTGAACTGTTAAGAGATAAAACCGTTGTGTTGATTACCCATGATCCACAAGAAGCGGTACGTTTGGCGGATAACCTGTATGTGTTGCAAGGCACACCGGCGAGTGCTCACTCTTTATCTGTGCCTCACACGTCAACGCCACGAGTACTCGATGGGGAATGCGCTGAGCTACAACAAGCGATTTTAGATCAGTTGGAGCGTGATTATGAATGATTTAACGCGAAGTGAAGCTGTGGCTCGTTCAACCAACAGGCAAGCTAGCACAGCACATCCTCGTCAGATGAATCCCGTGATGCGTTTGGTCATCAGCAGTGCTGTGATTCTTGGTTTGTGGCAAATGGTGGTTGTTATCTTCGAGATGCCAAGCTTCATTCTGCCAGCTCCCGCTGAAGTCTTCCTCAAGCTGATTGAACGCTACGATGTGTTACTCAAACACACTTGGGTGACCGCGCAAGAGATCTTACTTGGACTATTGCTGGGCTTGTCCATGGGGCTGTTTTTCGCCTTGCAGATGTTGATGTTTGATCCGTTGAAACGTTGGCTGTTGCCTATCTTGATTGCCAGCCAAGCGATTCCTGTGTTTGCGATTGCGCCAGTACTGATGCTGTGGCTTGGCTATGGTATCGCCTCCAAAGTGGTGATGGCGGCAATCATTATCTTCTTCCCTGTGACTACCTGTTGCTACGACGGCCTGCGTAATACTCCGACGGGTTATCTTGATCTCGCCAAGACGATGGGCGCATCGAAATGGCAACTGCTTCGTCATATCCAACTGCCTGCAGCACTGCCAACATTAGCGTCTGGTATTCGTGTCGCTGTAGTTATCGCCCCGATTGGTGCGGTTGTCGGTGAGTGGGTGGGTTCGAGTGAAGGGCTAGGTTACTTAATGCTGCAAGCCAACGCGCGCATGATCATTGATGAGATGTTTGCGGCCTTGTTTATCTTGGCGGTGCTCTCTATCTCGCTCTACTTCATCACAGACAAATTACTCAAAAAAGCTATCCCTTGGGAGAACCAGTGATGGCTAGCTCAATAACTCTTTGTTTAATAAAGCTTCGCTCAAGGCTATTTATCTAAACAAGCCTCGTTAGAAGTTAGATCGACAAACACAATAATAATATTCAAAAGGAAAGGTTAACTATGAAAAATACCAAATTGGTAGGTGCAGTGGCACTGCTTGCTTCGCTAGTTTCAGGTCATGCATTAGCGGATTCTGAACAAAAGAAACTGACACTGATGTTGGATTGGTTTGTGAACCCGAACCACGGCCCAATTGTGATTGCTCAAGAGCGTGGTTACTTTGCTGACCAAGGCTTAGAGGTTGAAATCCAAGAGCCAGCTGACCCAAGCACACCAGCAAAACTGGTTGCAGCAGGTAAGGTCGATCTTGCAGTCACTTACCAACCAAGTTTAACCATGGATGTTGCGGCAGGCTTGCCTCTCGTTCGTGCATCAACCCTTATCGCGACACCACTGAACACACTGATGGTTCTGGATAACGGCAAGAACGATTCTTTAGCGGATCTGAAAGGCAAGAAGATCGGTATCGCGATTGCGGGTAACGAAGAAGCGACGATCGGCACTATGCTGGCTCAAGAAAATGTTGATTTTACTGACGTGCAAACCATCAATGTCGGTTGGGCACTGTCGTCTTCACTGGCATCGGGCAAGGTAGACGCAATCTGGGGGGGCTTACGTAACTTCGAAACTAATCAATTAGCGCTTGAAGGCTTTAAAGCAAAAGCTTTCTTCCCTGAAGAGCATGGTGTGCCAGCTTACGATGAGCTGATCTTTGTGGCGAACGCAAAGAAACACGACGACGAAGCCATCAAAGCATTTAACAAAGCACTTGAGCAAGCAACAACTTACATCGTGAACCACCCTCAAGATTCATGGAGTGAGTTTGTGGCGTATTCACCAGATACGTTGAACAACGAACTTAACCAACGCGCGTGGAACGACACACTGACTCGTTTTGCACTTCGCCCTTCAGCTGTAGATATGAAGCGTTACGATGATTACGCGCAGTTCATGTTCGACAAAGGCATTATCAAATCACTACCAAAAGCCGCTGATTACGTACCGACTTTTGACTAAGGAATCTCATGAAATACCAAGACTTAATCCAAGCCTGTCAACAAGATTGGCAAGACTACACCGAGCATGATTTTGTTAAAACGCTGGCAAACGGCACTCTCGCTCAGCCGTGTTTTCTGCATTATTTGAAGCAAGATTTTCTATTTTTGAAGCAGTATGCCCGCGCTTATGCATTAGCCATTTACAAGGCTAAAACCTTGGCAGATATGCGCCGTGCTCTGCCAAGTGTTCATGCTCTATTAGATTCTGAAATTTCACACCACGTGACTTACTGTGGTCAGTGGGGGCTAACGGAATCTGATTTAGAAAACGAACCTGAAGATTTCGGCACTGTTGCCTACACGCGCTACGTTCTAGATGCCGGTATGACGGGTGATCTTGTCGATCTCTATGCGGCACTGGCTCCGTGTTCAATTGGTTATGCCGTGATTGGTAAAGCGCTATTAGAAAGCAGCGATACTGTTTTAGAAGGCAACCCATACGCGAGTTGGTTACAGCTTTACGGCGGAGAAGAGTTCCAATCGAGCGTGGCAACGGGTGCTGAGTATTTCAATCAGCTACTGGCTGAAATTGATATTAACAGCGAACGCGGTCAGAACATCGTTCATATCTTTAAAACGGCAACACGTATGGAAGTGGCTTTCTGGCAGCAAGGTCTGAATGCACTTGATGACTCGACAGCGGCTTAAAAGCGATTTTCACGAATAAGGATTAATCCATGCTAACTGAACAAATCATCCAATTGCTGCGCGCAGTACGAGACCAAAAGCCACTGGTTGTGAACATGACCAATTACGTAGTGATGAACAACACGGCCAATGCGTTATTGGCAATTGGCGCTTCGCCTATCATGGCGCACTCACAGCAAGAGTTGGCAGAGATGATGTCTTTCTCTGGCGCTTTGGTGATCAACATCGGCACGCTCGACAGCGTTTGGACGCCAAGAATGTGCTTCGCGGTTGAACAAGCTAATGCGAACAACAAGGTGGTTGTTCTTGACCCTGTGGGTTGTGGCGCAAGTACACTGCGCACCGAGACTTCTCGTGAAATCGCACGTTTAGCGGATAAGTTGATCATTCGTGGTAATGCGTCTGAGATTATCGCACTAGCGGGCGAGCAAGCGCAGAGCAAAGGCGTTGATGCGCTTGATAGCAGTGATGCCGCATTGGGCGCTGCACAGTGTTTAGTGGCTGAATACGGCGCGAATGTGGTGATTTCTGGTGAGACAGATTACGTTGTCACCAAAGACAGCGTGGTGACGTTAAACAATGGACACCCAATGATGCCGTATGTGACGGGCATGGGTTGTACCTTAACGGCATTGACGGGCGCATTTGCTGCTGTTGGAGATGAAAGTGGTTTGGCGGCAGCGGCGGTATTAGGCGTAGTTGGTGAAATCGCGGCTGAAAACTCACGTGGCCCGGGTAGCTTGCAAATGAACTTGCTTGATGAGCTATATCAGTTGGACGAAGAGACTCTGATTCAACGATTGAAGATTCAGTAGGGTTAATCTAACTCTACGCCACAAGTTAGAAGCCTAACTTAAAACGCTTAAGATAAAGAAAAGCCCCCGACACTTATGTGCTTGAAGTGACCCCGTAAAGTTGGACATTTCTGTTAAGCGGCTTTCAAGGCCTGAGTTCGATATTCCATCGGAGTCAGGCCTTTTAGTTTCACTTTTATACGTTTGGTATTGTAGTACTCGATGTATTCTTTAATTTGCTCTATCAGAGCATCTGCATCTTCAAAGCTTTGGTTGTGATACATCTCTGTTTTGAGTAAAGCAAAAAAGTTTTCAGCAACAGCATTATCCAAGCAGTTACCTTTTCTCGACATGCTTTGCGTTAACCCACTCTCCGCTACCTTTTTCTGATAGTGTCGATGACGATATTGCCAACCTTGATCGCTATGTATAATTGGCTTTGAGTTGGGTTTAAGCGTAGATATAGCCTCCGTCAGCATATCCGTGACAAGCGGCAAACAAGCATTTTTGGCCACTCTATAAGCAACCACTTCCTGAGTAAACAAGTCGACAACGGGAGACAAGTATACTTTCTGCTCTTTGACTTTGAACTCCGTGACATCAGTTACCCATTTTTCATCGGGTTGAGTCGCACTAAAATCTCTTTCAAGCACGTTAGGAGCAGTTGTTCCAGACTCACCTCGGTATGAACGATACTTTTTAATCCTGACTGTCGATTTAAGGTTGAGCTGAGCCATAAGCCTTTGAACCGTTTTATGATTGAGCACGAACCCCTGATTTTTTAATTCCAAGTGAATACGGCGGTAGCCGTATCGGCTCTTATGTTCATGATAAATTGACTTTATCAACTGCAGCTCGTTCGTAGCTATTTGGGCGCTTGCTTGTTTGAGCCTGATAATAAAAGACACTTTTTGCCAGCTGTAGAGTGTGCAGTAAGTGCTTCAACGGGTACTGGCCTTTAAGAGTTAGAGCTATGACCGCTTTTTCTTTGTTCGACGGTTTTTCCTGCTCCAACTCTTCCAACTTTTTAGAACGGCATTCTCGGTTCGTAAGTAGACCAACTCCTCTTTTAGCTCCTCAAGTGTCATTTCATTATCAGGCTTAGTGGTACGTTGAGGTTGCTGTTTCATTGAGGGTCTTCCTTTCTGGCGCATTTTGAGCCCCTTGATACCGAGCTCATTAAATCGTTTGAGCCAGACAGAGAGTATCCCAGGGGATGAGAGGTTTAATACTGCGCTAGTGTGCGTGAGAGACCATTCATTCGTCCACATTAAATTCAATGCTTTTCGTTTTGTCTGAGCAGTAGCAGCATGCTTAGTTGGTAAAAATGAAGCAGTGCCGTGGATGGCAAACACTTGAGCCCAATACCGAACCTGTCTTGACGAAATTGAATATTGTTTGGCTAAGTAGAGATGACGTGCCATCTAAGTATTGCTTAGCAATGATACATTTTAGCTCTCGGCTATATTTGGACATAAAAAGACCCCCAATAATTGGTGTCCAACTATTGGGGGTCAGTTCAGCTTGGGGCTTTTTATTATTGGTTTGGAACTGTGCTAGCTGTGTATAGACTGGCTAGCTAGGTTCTAAATCGATTCACTTGGCTCTCTAGATGATGGGCAACCTCGGTCAAGTCGCTTGCTGCACCTGAAATGCTGCTCACTGACTCTTGGTTACTTTGCGCGATGGTATTGGCACCTTGCGCATTCTCACCCAGTGATTTGGTGAGACGATCCTGCTCATCAACCGATACTGCGATTTGGCTGTTGGCCTGATTCAGATCTTGGATGTGTTGATTAATCACATGTAAGTTCTGAGAAGCTTGCTGTGCCTGAGTTGAGGCATCGGAAACCGTGCTGTGGCTCTCTTTGATCGACTCTAACGCATCTTTAGCGCCACGCTGTAGCGAGGTGATGAGTTCATCAATCTGGCTAGCAGAGTCTTGAGTACGCTTAGCGAGCGTTCTTACTTCATCGGCTACTACTGCAAATCCGCGACCTTGTTCACCTGCACGCGCAGCTTCAATCGCCGCATTCAATGCCAACAGGTTGGTCTGCTCAGAAACGCCTTTGATTACTTCAAGAATGGCACCAATGTTCATCGACTCTTTGTGTAGGTCGGTCACCTTCTGGCTGCTGACCTGCATGCTTTCATCGGCGCTGCCAATCTCATGCAGTGTCTTGTCGACTTCTTTCAGACCCATTGCGACATTCTCGGTCGCTTGGTTCGCCACTTGAGAGGCGTGGTTAGCACTTGAAGTAATTTCTGATGTGCTTGAAGCCAGTTGGTCAACCGCGGATGAGATGTTCATTATCTCACTGTTCAACTGTGTTGCGTTGGTCGAGCTGTTATTAGTCACTTGGTTAAGTGATTCAGACATCTCGCCAATACGCACACTAGAGCGGTTCACTTGACCTACGATGTCGCGCAGAGATTCAATGGTGATCTCCATGTTTGTTAGTAGTTCGCCAATCTCGTTTTTGCTCTCAATGTTCACTTCAACGTTCAGGTTACCTTGAGAAAGCTCATTGGTGATCTGTTTAACCTGTGCGATGCCTTTGGTAATAGAACGAGTCACTAACACGGCACTTGTCATGCCGATAACCAAAGCGACGCCCGTTAGCAAAATGATGATCTGAATCGAACGCTTTTCGCTGGCTTGCAGCTCTGGTGTTAACGTTTGTTTCTGTTGCTCTAGAATGCTCTGAGCATCAGCTACCGAAATCGCTAAGCTGTCGCCAATAGAGGCGAGGGTCGCGGTTCTTTGAGTGTTCTCAATCATCTGTTGATGAACTTGCTCAAAGCCTTTCGCGTACGCTTCACGTTGGTTAGAAAAATCTTCAATCAGTTCACTTTGATAAGGAGATGATTTAAGAGATTCAATATCACCTTCGATACCTGGCAGAGCATATTCAAAAATGTCTTTACCGGCTTCATAGGTTTTGAGGTCGTTGTTGTTTGAGTAACTCAGCACAGTGATCTTGGCGGCGAGGAAGTTCTCCATCAACATGCCCGCGTATAAGCTCGCGTTTGGATCATTGTTATTGTATGACTCATACAACAAGCTCTGAGCCGCTTTCAGTGCATTGGTTTCTCGTTTGACCATCTCAACGTTGACCAGTTGGTCAATGAGGAGCTCACTCTGTTTCATTGACCCATAAGCCACATCAAAGGCCGCCACGCTGTCTTGCACTAATTGCAGGCTAGCTAGGCTATCGGTTTTGGTGGTGGATTGGATTAAGTTGTTGAGCAGATCATCAATCGCAAGTTTGCTTGATTGATAATTCGTTTCGTACTGTTCATCCAATGACTCTAAGTAACGTTCAGAAGCTAAACGCATCTGAAGAAAGTGCACTTGAATGTTGCTTGATAATGTCGCTTTTTGGCTGAGCTCACTGTATTGGCTAAAGCCGTTCGACAAGGTTTGGATACCTTTGTAACTCACAAAGCCTGAAATGACGAAAAAGAGCAAGCAGATGGCATAACCCAGCTTGATCTTGAGCGCTATAGAAAGGTGGCGCATAACTATCCCTATATTTACCTGATTCCTTCACTGTGGAGTATTTCATAAAACAGCGTTCTGGGCATGCTTGAAGTGAATTCTTTGTGTAATAAGTAACGCTTTAGTTAAAAAATTCAGATTTTTCGGCACGCTTTCAACGAGTTGCGTATCTGATGGTGCGTGTGTCATTGAGCTAATTTAGTATTAACTTCCATGCACATGATGTGATTTGTCGGTAAAATGGTGCAACGCCAATTTTAGACATCGACTCCAAAGGTACGAAATGAACCCTTATAAGCTCTACTTAGTAACGGATGACCAACAAGATTTAGAAACGCTTAAGTTCGTGGTTGAACAAGCGGTCGTGGGTGGCGTCACTATGGTCCAAGTAAGAGAGAAGCATGGGGACGTAAGAGCCTACATTGAACGAGCACAAGCGGTTAAGTCGATTCTGGCTGGCTCCGGTGTTCCGCTGATCATCAATGACCGAGTGGACGTTGCATTGGCTGTCGACGCCGATGGTTTGCATCTGGGTCAATCGGATATGCCTGCAGAGTTAGCACGTCAGTTGATTGGTCCGGATAAGATTCTCGGGTTATCGATTGAAACTGAACAACAGCTACAAGAAGCCGATAGTTTACCGATTGATTACATTGGGCTCAGTGCGCTTTTTGACACACCGACCAAGACGAATCTAAAGAAACACTGGGGTTATGAAGGCATTCAAATGGCTTTGGAAACAACGAAGTTGCCAATTGTGGGTATCGGTGGAATCAACGAGTCGAACATTCCGCAGTTGGTTCAGACAGGTATTCATGGATTGGCCTTGGTGTCAGCGATATGTCACGCTGAAAGCCCAAAACAAGCGACGCAGGATTTGCTATCTCTAATGGGAGAGTGAGTGTAGAGAAGCTAGAAAACAAATGAAATGAGTCATTTGTTTTCTAGTTAGAGCGCATTAATGCACTCGCAGTAGTAGCCAATAAAATATGTGCCTATCTTACTGAATACAAAGAGCAACCGTGCCGATAATCATCAGAGCGATGGCAGCATACCAACCGTATTGCGAGGTTTTATCAGCAACAAACACCTTAATGTAGTTGATCTCTTCATGCGCCATCGCAATAAAGTCTGTGTAGTTAATCGACAACTCACGGCTAGCTTCTTTCAGGTCTTGTTGAAGCTTGTTGAAAGACTCATCGATGAAGCCTTTTGTTTCCGACGCAGACGGAGTAGCAGTTAACGCTAGGCTATTCCAAACAGCCATACGCGATTCATATTCGCTTTCACTGACACAATTAAGTACGCGTAAATCATACTCTCGTTTGTTACGCTCTTTACCCATTTTCTCAGGGCAAATATTTCTTAAAACGTTCACGACAAATTTTCCAAAAGGTTCATTTAGATATAGAAAAGCACTCAAAGAGCGCTCATAAACTGGGGCGAATTAAATTCAAAAAGTGATCTAATTGAAGCTGTCATCAGTGGCTGCAATGCACAACACTCATGTGGGAGATTTGAAGTTAGGTCAGTGGTGTTAAAGAGCGATTTGGGTCTGTCTACATTCTTTTGAAAAGACAAACCCGTTGGGATCGCAGTGTAGTTAGGTCACTTTGGGACATCAACTAGGGTGTTTTGTCCAGACGACAAAGATATTTATCGGTGAAACGTGTAGAAATGCGGTAGTACGGAAAAATGCACTACCGATATTGAATCTCTGAATTGACGACTTTTTCAAAAATAGAGAGGCTTTGAAGAGCAGAGGAGTTTTGAAAAATAGGGGAGCTTTGAAGAATAAGGTGCAACTAGTTTGCCTGCCATTGATTGTATTGCAGTGAGTATCCTTCTAATTTCTCAATTAAACTGGTTAGCACAGGTCCGTTAATGTGGCTTCGTGATACTAAACAACCGACAGGGGTTATCCAGCCGCCATGCTCATGTGCCACTGGCAGAGCAACTAAGTCACCTTTCTGAATACCTTCCATCACCATCATTTCAGGCACATTGGCCCAGCCAACGTTTTGCTCAACGAGATCAATAATTGTTTTATGATTATTGGCATACCAGAGCATTGAGCTAATTCCATAGGTGAACCACAGCTCTCGTTGTTTTGAGCTACGATGCACGCATTGGCGGTAACGTTTTAGGTCTGAATCCTGCACCACGGGCATCTGGCTGAGTTCGTGTGTGGCGGAACTGACGGTCAGAAAGCGTGCTTGGCCAAGTAAGAAAAAGTCCATATCTACCTTAAGCTCACCATCCGCATAGATGATGCCTATCTGTGCTTTTCCGCGCCTTACTAGGTCTTCCACATCGAAGGTAGAGGTCGTAATAATATCGAAGTGCGTAATTGGAAATTGATCCGCTAGTGAACTGATTATCTTGATGAAATTCTTATCTATGATGCTCTCATCCACAGCAATGACCAGTTCGTGCTCATCTTCTTGTGTCAGTGATTCTACTTTTTGATCGAAGTACTTTTGTTGGTCGAGAATCGACTTGGCGACAGGCAATAACGCTTTACCTGTGTTGGCCAAAACGGGGATGTTTTTCTCTCGGTTAAACAGTTCTTGGTCGATGGCAATTTCTAGGTTAGCGCTCGACTGACTAACGCCGGATTGAGCGCGTTTCAGCTTGCGTGCGGCTGATGAAAAAGAGCCACTTTCACACACTGTGACGAAGACTTTTAGTTGCTCAAAACTGTACATGCTACTTCTCGCTCAATACCAAATGGGGTGATAATGTTCAGGCTATCACTATTCGTGATGGCTGTTAACTTTCTCTTATTATTTCCGATGACATAATCCTAGCTAATCCAACACATACTAGATTATTTAGAGGAATGTATGAGTACGTTAGAAAGATTGTTCCACTCAGTGTTATTCGAAGTCTTGGCCGTAACACTTTCAATTATAGGCTTGGCGATATTTACCGATCACGATGTGAATGCCTTATCAGGAACCATGATAGTTGTTGCGACCATCGCGATGATGTGGAACTACTGTTTCAATCGCATTTTTGATCGCTACTTCACGGGTGAAAAATCCAAGCGTTCGCTGAAATTGCGTATTTTTCACGTGGTGTTGTTCGAAGCTGGTCTGTTGATAGCGACTATCCCTGTGATGGCTTACCTGCTTAACGTGGGTATATGGCAGGCGTTCTTAATGGATATCGGCGTGACCATTTTTATTACTATTTACGCGTTTGTATTCAACTTGATTTACGATCATGTTCGAGCATTCTGGGTACGCAGAGCCGATTTGGCCGTTCAGTAACCTGCCAAGTCAGTAGACGCTAGTTTGGCTACTAACCGATTGTTTATTCGTTACTTTGACGAAGGCATTCGATTGGTAAGCCTAGGTTACTCGTCATTTATTCTGCTATCTTAAATAAGGTGATAATTTGAGTTCGTGAAAGAATAGATTAAGAGGAAAGGATGCCTAATACCCCTCAAATGACGGTTGTAGACAAGAAAGAAGTCGAGCTTTTTGCTGAGCTTTTTAAAAATATCGACGGCGAAATCTATACCTTGCTACGCAGTGCCAAAATTCCCAATGACATTCTCACCAGCAGTGATAATTACGAGTACCTCCCTGAGACCACCATTAAAAATGTGGTCAATATTATGGGTGAGTCGGCGTCACGAGAAGAGTTTGCGCTGTTTATGTGGAGCTTTTGCAAACAAACCTATGTTCCTAGGTTTGTTGCTAAGCTGAGTCATCAGGATTCCCTAAAAAGTGCACTCGACCAATTTTCCGATCAATTAAAGCAGGTCTCAAATGGAGCAAACCTTTATACCAAGCAGTCTGGTGGCAAATGGTGGTTTGTTCGCGAGAAGCCATTTACTAACGCACCTTGGTTTAAGTTCGCTGAACTGTTCTCTGTTATTTTTATTTTCAGCCCTAAACCACCTACTTCAGTAGGTGGTTATCATTCAGTTTGGCTTTGCCTGTAGTTCTACCCATGTTAAATGCTCCCTTGATTTTTAGCGAAGTCAAAGAGGACAAATAACATGAGCAGATATAATCAAGCTTCCCACGTATTTTGGAGATGTCAATATCACATAGTGTGGACACCAAAGTATCGATTTAGGATTTTGAAAAACAATGTAGGTAAAGAAGTTTATCGATGTATAAACGTTTACTGTAATCAACTTGGATGTGAAGTCGTTGAATTAAACGTTCAAGTTGACCACGTGCACTTGGTAGTAAAAGTTCCGCCTAAGTTATCGATATCCAAGTTGATGGGCGTATTGAAAGGCAAAATAGCTTTAAAACTCTTTAGTAAATTTCCATATTTAAGGAGAAACAAACTCTGGGGTAACCACTTTTGGCAAAGGGGCTATTTTGTCGATAGCGTAGGGGTTAATGAAGAAATCATTCGACGCTATGTAAGACATCAAGAGAAAAAAGAGCGCGTGGAGCAGCAGCAATTGGCGTTGGACTAAACAAAAGCCCCCTTTTAGGGGGCTCACATAAAGCCACCTTCTTTAGAAGGTGGTAATTTACTAACGAGCTACTTTCAGTATTAACGAAAGGTCGTTGGAAGCCGTCTGAGGTCGGAATTCAGAATGGCGACCTCGAATGTTTTCAATCTCTACCACAAATGGGCAGTGCTCAGTTTTATACGCATAGACCGGTCACAGCTTTTGAGATCCCTGAAGAAATCATGCTTGCGCCTATCGTGTTGTCAAAGAGCGGCCATACACCTGAACTAACCACGCCTCTACCCAGCTCATTTCTGAGCGCATTCAAACTTGTGATTAAACCTTATCTCACGATGGGGAAACTCCCAATTAGCTTGGCATCTGAAATTCTGAATATTCATGTCAGAACCATCCAACGCAGACTAGAAAACGAAGGTGTCGTCTATAAAACCTTGATAGAAGAGATGGTGCTCGAGCAGGTTTTGGAACTGCTCACGCAGTCGGATTTGTCGATTACTCAAATAGGCACAAAGATGGGCTACGCTGACTCCTCTCATTTTACACGTGCCTTCAAACGACAGATGAACATGACACCAAGACAGTATCGAAAAGAGCGGCTACAACAACGCTAATAGAAGTTGTAGCCGAAATAACGACTGTATCGAAATCATTACGTAAGCAGGACTTGATCCGCATAATTAATCATTGTCACCAAATGGCCATTTTTCAACATTGAATACTGTCAGTATCACTACTAAGTTATTGAATGTTGGTGAGTTGTTTTATCTTGTTGTTTGCGAGTGTCGCGGGTAATGAAAAACACCTTTGAAACCTCATAACACTCATTAGTAGTTACGGAATCGTTATGGGAAGTGGATTCCACTCATTTATGGATAACAAGGTGTAAAAATGAAAAATACTGGCTTAAAGCTCTCTGTTGTGGCTCTTTCGTGCTCGTTTGCTCTTTCTGCAAATGCAGCATCAACGCTATTTACTAACGTCGATGTGTTCAATGGTACGGAAAACAAATTGTACGAAGACCATCATGTATTAGTCGAAGACAACTTAATCAAACAAATCTCGGCAAACCCAATCGAAGCCGGTGAAGCTACCGTCATTGAAGGTGAAGGTAAAACGTTAATGCCTGGCTTAATCGATGGCCATGCTCATGTCATGATTAACTATAATTTTGGTGATATCGAATCTAATAAAGACCTCACTGACATTTCAATTCATGCGACTCAAGTTGCTAAACGCTACTTAGATGATGGTTTTACTACCGTTGGTGATATGGGCGGCCCAGCCTTCGGTCTAACTCGTGAAATTGAGGCGGGTAACGTTGTCGGCCCACGTATTTACCCTTCTGGTGCATTTATTTCTCAAACCTCCGGTCATGGTGATTTCCGAGATAGAGGTGACCCAGGTTTTACTCCGAATTCTGTGGGTGACATTTCCAACTTTGAACGTATGGGAATTGGTGCGGTTGCCGATGGCGTACCAGAAGTGTTGAAAGCGACACGATTGAACTTAAGAAATGGCGCTACTCAAATCAAGATCATGGCTGGTGGTGGTGGTTCATCTCGATTTGACCCAATAGATACGACTCAATACTCGGTTGATGAGACATGTGCGATTGTTGAAGCCGCTAAAGATTGGAACACTTATGTTGCCGCACATACGTTTAATGATCGTTCAGTAAATCGCTTGCTTGATTGTGGTGTTAAAACCTTCGAACACGGGTTTTTTATTAACGACGATACGATGAAGAGAATTGCAAAAGAGGGCGGATATGTTGTTCCACAGATGTGGGGACTATCACCAGATCTAGCGAAGAATCCGCTTATGCCAGCAGAAAAACTGCCTATGGTTGCTCAGCTTCAAGAACAATATGGCGACTACGGTAAACGTCTACTTGAAAACAACGTGAAGGTTGTTTTTGCATCAGACTATGTGGGTGCAGATTCCGATGCCGAGCGAGCTCGTCGTTACGAAATTTACTGGCGCACACAAGCTTTCGGTAGCAACTTTGAAGTGTTGAAACAAATGACTTCAACGGCTGGTGAAATGTTGGCGATGTCAGGCCCTAGAGGCACCACACAAGGGAAATTAGGCGTTATTGAAAATGGAGCGGTTGCAGACATCTTATTGATTGATGGTAACCCGTTGGAAGATATGGCAGTGATAGGCGCGACTCAGGAATGGTTTGACGCTGATCCTGAATACAAGACTATCGATACTATCAAATTGGTAATGAAAGATGGCGTTGTATACCGCAACGAAATGTAATCTTTGGTTCGATGTTTAAGAGTTAGGTAGGGGAACTCCTCTTCTACCTAACTTAGTTTACGATGCTTTTTTGAGGTAAAGTTTCATGGTTATTTTGAAGCCAATTTGTTCGTTGTTTGTATTGTTCTGTTTGTCGTTTTCATCATGGGCTAACGAAGTGAAAGTGACGTATTGGGACGAACTAGTTCCCAGTATGGAGTTAATAGAAGATCCATTTCAAAAGCTCGACCGAAATCAGATGTTCGACATGGCGACCATTGCCCGTTTTAAAGAAGCTCAGGCAGAAGATGGTTTTGTCGCTAGTGATAAAGCACGACAAGAAATCGCCGAAGTTACTGAAAGACTTAAAAAGCAAGACGTCGATGTAGAAGCATTGTTCGTTGCTCGTGCTCAGATCATGAAGCAACGTGAAGCGTTAGGTAGTAAACCTAATAATGATGTTGTGGGGAGCAAGCATCGAATCCCAGGCTACATCACGCCGATTGAGATGGATGGAACTAAGGTGACAAAATTTTTCTTAGTGCCTTCTGCAGGTGCGTGTATTCATACACCACCGCCTCCAGCAAACCAACTCGTATTGATAGATTATCCCGAGGGTATTGAATTAGTGAGTTTAATGACTCCCGTTTGGGTTGAAGGACAGTTAACGGGTCATCAATCGCAAGAAAATGTGAATTATTCTGACGGCGCTGCCAACGTACAGTCGGTGTATGCGATGAAAGCTGACGGTATAGAACAATACCAACCTTAAGCACGCTCCAATCTCATGTTGGAAGTATTTAAATCACCCAGTGTCATCAAATGACAATTTTCAATGTGAGTAATAACTAAAATAAAACGAACTTCAAAAGTACTGGTGACATGATGAATTCAAGATTTTCTAAAGTAAGTATGGCTGCGATGGTGGTTGCAACCTCAATGAGCCCTGTGGTTCACGGCGCAAACTTCGAAGGCCCAGATTCTGTTGAAAATACAATCGCAGAACAGAAAGCACAAAAGGAAACTTGGAGAGAATCGTTAGCTCAAGATGGTTTTACATTTGGTGCGGATTACTTTGCTTTAGGCCTTGCTTCTGGAGATGGCGTTGGTGGTGATAGCGTTAATGCATCATCAGGCGTCGCACGACTATACGGTTCATGGCACCTACTAGGAAACGGCACAGAGAACTCAGGTAGCTTGGTATGGAAGGTGGAACATAGGCATGCTTATGGTGATACTTCACCAAAAGAGTTTGGCTTTATAGGTTCAGACCAAATTGGATATGTAGGTATGATTGCTCCAGCTTTCAGTGACCAAGGTTTTCGAGTTACGGATTTAAATTGGAAGCAAAAAATCAATGATGGCAAGGGTACTATCGTTGTCGGTTGGCAGGATGTGACGAATTATGTTGATGTTTACGCTCTCGCGAGCCCTTGGTCTGGTTTTACGAATTTAGCGTTCTCGACAGGCTCAGGTGCGATGGGTTTACCTGACGATGGCGTACTTGCTCTTTCTGCGGGTCATATGCTGGGTGAGAATTTTTACGTAGTCGGTGGCATTGCCGATGCAAATGGCCAGTCAGATGATATTTTCGATGGCTTTGATACCGCTTTTGGTAGCGATGCGTCTTACTTTACTACTCTGGAATTAGGTTGGACGGCTTCGCAAGAGCAAATCTATACCGACAACTTCCATGTGACTTTCTGGGACTTTGGTGACGATACTCGCCATAGTAATAGCCTTGCAACGGAAGGTGGCTCGGGTGTCAATTTCTCATGGAGTCAGTTCATGACTTCGCAGATGATGCCGTTTGTTCGCGGTGGTTTTTCAGAAGGGGATGTTGCCCTTTACGATAAATCGATTTCCGTTGGTATGGGTTACTTCGGATTAGGAAAACCGACCAACAATTTAGGCGTAGCGTTGAACTGGGCAGAAGTGAATGGTGATTCTTTTGCAGCTGATGCGAAAGCAATAAGCGGTAGCACAGAACAATGGACAGCGGAGATCTACTACAACATGCAGTTTGGCGACCATTTCCAAGTAACGCCTGACATCCAGTACATAAAGGATCCTGCATTCTCCAATGAAAGCAGCGCTTGGGTGTTTGGTATTAGAGCAAGAGTCTTTATCTAACTTATCTGCTTGTTAATAGCTTAAACGTAAAGAGTAGATGTAAAAAGTGAGTCTTGATTGGCTCACTTTTTGCATTCAGTCTGCTTAAAGTTAATCGAGCAGTTAGGCTTTTCGGTTTCCTATGTGCCATTCAGTGTTAATTGGTTCTTATGAACAATCACTTCGCCTATCAGAGTTGTAAACAGTCATTTAACTGGGTATGGCGTATTATGGTAAGTTCCCGGTTTTAGAATGATCCAAGATAAGACTCCAATTTAGATAGAGGCGCATATGATTATTCATTTTAGAATCCAAGACGTAGAAGAGCTTTGGGGATCCATCGATTTGGCAACGCTCTTGCAGTTGGAACTGAGAGCAGTATCAACCACACCGTTAACTCTCTGATTGAAATAGTTAAGTTACCAATTACACTTGAAGCATAAGTTTGAATGGAGTCAACTTAATGCTTTCACCCCAATCGCCGTATTCCTCTTCCATTGCTCTGATCTTAACTGGCCTTTTTTCATCCTCGGCCTATGCCTCAAATGAAGCGATTCAAAATCGTTTAGAGAAGATCTTCGCGGCTTCTATTGCGTTGACTGACAGTGATGCGGTTTCCATTGGCTTTGTTGATTTTGACCCAAATTCATTTATCAATTTGAACGACAATGGTTTTGGCTCCGATAAAACCATCGATACTCGAAGCCAAGTGAGTGTGGGCTCCATTCCTTATTCTTCGGTGATTAACACCGATGATCCTGATCTTGACCTTATTTGGTCTGTGCGAGGGTCTTATGCGCTTTCTGAACAGGATATTGAAATCTCATCAGACGTGACCTCTGATCGTCGTGTTAACCCGAATAAAGACTCAGTGTTGGGCCTGTATGGCTTTTTCGGCGTTCAAAACCATTTAACCCAACGTTGGTCTATCGCGTATGGCTTAGGCACTCACTTGCTCTATTACCGCAATAAATACGAATACAACAACAGCTACTCTCAAGCATTCCAATCTCAGCTAGACGGCTACGCGCTAAATACCTCAGCGTGGGTATTGATTGGTGAGCCGTCGGTAAAACTCAAGTATTTAAAGCAGCAAGAGTGGGGAAGCTGGAATGTCTCTTCTCGAGTGCGTTATTTCTATGGAACTGGATGGGGTGAAGCGAACGATGGTGATATCGGTAACCCTGAAGGGATGCGATTTATTAATGAACTAGAGTTTAGGCAAAATGTTGCGCTCGATGCTTGGTCGTTAAACAACCCTCAGATCCACTATAACTTTAGAAGAATCGATATAGCGGGGGATTTAACGGATCCTTTAGATACACACTATTACTATGAATTCGGCGCTGGGTTGGTGTTCGATGTCCCTTACGACTCTTACTTCTTTGATAACTTTGGTGTTGGGATTAACTTCAATTATGGCAGCTCACTCAGCGGTGGTAGTTTGCTCTTCTTACTCAATAATTAGCATAAGTTGTTGATCTTCAAAGTACCCATATAATTTGAATTTGTATGTGTCGTAAAATGGTAAATATCTTAATCAAAACTTAGCCATCATAGTCATTCGCCCATCACCAGAGCAAACTATGAACAAGTTAAGTTATGACCGAAAAATGCCACTATACGTGGTGTCTGCACTTGTCCTCAATATGGCATTTAGCTTGTGGTTGCTGAGTATTGCTTCTACGCCAGCCATGGTTTTTTCGGTGTGTACGTTGTTATTACTTAGCACTCTTATTACCGCACGCCTTTATCGACATGAAATGGCTCAAAGCAAGAATAACTTGTCGGAAGCGATCATTGATGGTGTCGCAGGTTTTATCGTCCTCGATAGTCAATTGAGGGTCATACAAGTGAATCAACAGTTTTCTCGGGTTTCAGGTTATGCCTTTGAACAAGTTGAATCTCGTCCGATTTCTGATCTCTGTTTTATGAATAACAGTGGCTTGATATCGACCATTGCTACCTCGCTTAAGCAAAACCATAGATGGAAAGGGGAGCTGAGTGGTGTCAGCCGACTTGGTGAACATTTTACGGTCAACGTGGTTGTCGAAAAGCTTACCGAGTTACTGCCACACAACGAAAAATACGTGGTCACTTTTACCGATATTAGCCGACGTAAGATCTTAGAGCGTCGATTAAGAGTGCTGGTGGAAACAGATTCGCTGACGGGGTGTTGGAACCGACGCCGTTTCGATAAAGATCTAAACCACTATTCAAACCTGGCGGAGCGTTATGGTTACACACATTCTTGTCTCGCGTTGATTGACTTGGACCATTTTAAATCCATTAACGATAACCATGGCCATGACCAAGGTGATGCGGCACTTAAAGAGGTCGCAGAACTATTGAGAAACAACAGCCGTGATACCGACATTGTAGCTCGTGTTGGTGGTGAAGAATTTGCCATCCTAATGCCAGAAACCAACTTGGCCGATGCGTTTGAAGCCATGTATCGATTGAAAGAAGTGATTACCAAAGGCACGACTTTGAATCTAACCGTGAGCAGTGGAGTGTCTGAAGTACAAGCGCAAGCCGAAGCGACCTATCGCAGTGCGGATAGGGCGCTTTATCGTGCCAAAGGGAATGGTCGAAATAGGGTGTGTAGTTCGAGTTCAGGCATCCCAACTCCGATAGTGCTTGGTTAATCTATCTAACTAACGAACTTAACGATGTCTAAGCCGAGATTGACCGTTGGTAAATCTTTGGCGTAAGACCAGATACACGCTTAAAGGCTCTAGAAAAATGTGAGATGTTGGTGTAACCCAGTTGGCTAGAGATATAAGTCAGCGTGTGGCCTTCTTCCATCAACTCACAGGCTACTGAAAACATCAGGTTTTCTTTGATCTTTCTATAGGTGGTGTTTTCGTTTTTAAGCTTGCGTTGAAAGGTTCTCACCGAGAAATTAAGCAGCTCTGCGGCCTCTTCAAGTGAGAGGTCTTGCTCTTTCATGTAAGGCTTAAGTAACTCGTAAACACTGTCAGTAAAACTGGTGTGCTATTCAATGATTGCGGGCTTATTGCTTAAGTCTTTTGTGGTGAGACGAATAGGAAGCTGTAGGATCTCATCAGGGATCATCACAGCGGTTGAACTGTGGTCGATGAACAGTTGGCAATGGCTTGGAACCAGTGTTTTGACGATGTCGGTGTCGTGTCCTTGCAAACGAATCTTGGTAGGTTGCCAAGGGGACTTAGATAAAATGGTTATTAATTCAATGATATAGGTGATCGAGAAAACTTCACCCCATTGAAACATAGGTGAGCTATCTTCAGGAGCGGTTCGACAAAACCAACTTTGCCCATGTTCTTGAATAAAGTCGACACTACTGCCCGGCGAGTCATAAGAGAAGATGGTGTTGATGTGTTTTAACGAGTCGCCAATGGTTTCGAACTCGGTAAATTGATGCAAGACGTATGGGATGATTCTTCGTCTAAAAGCAAGGCCAAGTACATCCGTAAATCGAGAAACGCCCAATTGTGATGAGGTCAGATAAATCAATCGTTTGATGGATTCCGACGGCACAAAGTCACTTTCTGACTCAATAAGATCAGGTGGTAGGCCCGAGTCTTCGAGCAGTTTGTGTAGGTCTAATCCATAGTCAGTAAAAATTTGGACTAAGATCTTGGCGTAACTGGTTTGTATAACGGGTACTTGATAAGAGCTGTTGGCCATGATCAATCAATCCTTGTGCATTGATACATAATTGGACGTGCATATCATTTACGACACTTTGTTTAGTAAATCTAACCCTATTTACTTGAGTTTTCCATGGTCAGGTTTATTTTTAAGATATTAATTTTGTTGATGTTAGTTATTGAGAAGGGAGTTCCATGTCTGAAGTTAAAGGGAACAAGCAAGACGACAATGAAGAAAGTAGCCAACCAGAGAATGGCAAAGATAAGGTAAGAAAGGTAACCAACTACCTGCTTGGGTTTGTGGCATTCACGCTGCTGTTCAGCATTGTTGCTGATCGAATTATACCCATCACCGATAATGCCCGCGTGAAGGGTTACATCGTTCCTATTAAGCCTGAAGTGTCAGGTAAAGTGCTTGATATCTTAGTTAAGCCGAATCAATTGGTTAATCAAGGTGACACACTCGCGATTCTCGATGAATCTGATTATCGAATTGCGGTGCAACAAGCCGAGCAAAATCTTGAGATTGCTGGGCAAAATGTTGGAGCTCAAACTGCAAACATCGCTTCTGCACAAGCCAAATTAACTTCTGCTTTGGTCGAGAAACAAAACACTCAGCTTCAAGCGAAGCGTGTGCTGGAAATGGCAGAGAAAGGCGTGATGTCTAAATCGGACGCTGATGAGGCTCGAGCTGCATTAGCAACTTCTCGTGCAGGCGTGACTAACGCTGAAGCGGATTTGGAACGTGCTAAACAACAGATGGGTAAAGAGGGTGAAGAGAACAGCCAAGTGAAGGCGGCGTTATTGGCGTTGGAACAGGCTCAATTAAACCTTGAACGTACCGTTATCAAAGCGCCAACCCAAGGCGGTGTGTCTAACTTTAGTCTTTCTGAAGGTTTCTATGCTTCTGCAGGGCAAGCGATCATGACGTTTGTATCCACGGAAGACATCTGGATCGAAGCTTACTATCGTGAAAACAGCTTAGGTAACGTTGCGGTGGGTGATGAAGTGGAAGTCGCGCTCGATTTTGCTCCGGGTCAGATTGTCAAAGGGCGTGTCAGCAGCATCGATTGGGGTGTTGATTGGGGACAGAACGATCAAGCGGGTAAACTTGCTCAAGCTAGCCAACAAACGGGCTGGTTGCGCCAAACTCAAATGCTACCAATCACTATCGAATTTGAGCGTGACACCATGCAAGGCATGTTACGTGTAGGCGGTCAGGCTGATGTGATTGTTTATAGCGGCGATAACTTTGTTTTCAATGCGATAGGCAAGCTTTGGATTCGATTTATTAGCGTATTGTCTTATGTCCGATAAGCCCGTACTCGACCAACAAACACAGCAACGGATCCTGCGGTATACCGTCGGGGTCACGTTGGCTGTATTTTTGGCGGCGTGGATTAACTGGCCACTTGCGTTCGTTGCGCCAGTGTTCACCGCTAAGTTCTTAATCGATAAACCTAATCTGCACAAAGAAACCGTCTACGAACTGTTGTTGGCGGTGGTTGCCACGATGGCGCTCGGTTTGTTGCTGTCTCGTGGTATTACACATTATCCAATCCCGCTATTGGTTTTAGTAGGGCTGATGATGCTGTGGGGCTACTACTTGTTTGTCGATCCAAAGTGGAATCTGTTCGCCACCATACTGCTGATTGCCGTGTTGATGCTGCCATTCATGGCCATTGATAATCCGGGTGTTTCGGTATTGTTGGCATCTGGCTTGGCAACATCGGGCGTAGTTTCGGTGATGATCTTTGCTTTGGTGCATGTGTTCTTTCCTGAGCCTAAATCGGAGTTTTCAGGTTTCGCGGCTGCGCCACTCGAAAAGAAACAACGTTGGTATGCGGCCTTTAGAGCGATGATTATCTCGTATCCTGTGGTGTGCTTTTTCTTTATCTTTCAGATATCTGAAGCCTTGCTAACCATGATGTTTATCGCGTTGTTGTCATTAATGATCACTTCTGAAAAGTCTGTAAAGCTGAGTGCGTTTCTTGTGATCAGTAATGGTATTGGAGGCTTGTTGGCGATTGCTGCTTTTTCAATCCTTTCTATTGTTCCCAATATTGTCTTCTATTCTTTATTTATAGGACTTATCGCCATCCTTATGGCTACTAAGATCTATACCGTTCCAGAAAAAGCACCGATTTTCGCCACTGCATTCAGTACTTTATTGGTACTAGTAGGAAGCACATTGATGAGCTCAGGCGATATCGACAGCAACACATTCATACGTATATTCCAATTAGTGTTAATTGGAGTTTATATGATTTTGGCTTCACTCTTCCTTGAAACCAGGAATTGGAAGTTTCTACAAAATCAGCCCTAATTTTGCCCTAACAAGGACGTCTCATGAAGTTAACCGATGATTTTTCAAAACAAGCGATTGATGCCGCAATAAAAATTGCAGCCATTGCCATGCTCGTCTATTGGTGTTTTTCAATTCTACGCCCATTCATTCTGTTGGTAGTGTGGGGCGCGATCATTGCGACTGCGCTATACCCAGTGGCAGTGGCGATTTCAAATAAAACCGGGATGTCGAAAGGCAAAGCCAGTGCATTACTGAGCTTTATTGGTGTGCTGTTGCTACTGATTCCCTTGGTTGCGCTTTCATCTGGTATTTACACCAGTGCATCAGATCTAATGACAGGGCTACAAGATGGCACTTTGTCTCTGCCTAAACCGAAAGAATCTTTGCAAGACATTCCGTTGATTGGTGAAAAAGTTTATGCAGCCTTGGTTCATGCTTCATCCAATATAGAAAGTGTGTTCATCAAGTATGCGGAAGAGCTGAAGATATTCGCGACCAAAGCAGCGTCAGTTCTGGGTTCATTGGGCGGTGGTTTCATGCAATTTATCATCTCAACCATCATTGCTGGTGCGTTCATGAGTAATGCCGATAAATGCCAAACGGGTGTGACTCACTTGGTGGCGCGCCTAACGGACGGCAAAGGTGAAGAGCTAGTACAGCTTTCTAAATCGACCGTTCGTAGTGTTGTACAAGGTGTCATCGGTGTTGCTGTGATTCAATCTATGATGTCGGCTGTTGGTTTGGTGATTTCGGGCGTGCCTGCTGCTGCGTTTTGGGCGCTAGCGGTACTATTAATTGCAATCATCCAACTTCCACCGATTCTTGCTCTGTTACCAGCCATTATCTACATGTTCAGTGTTGAATCGACTCTGGCGGCAAGTTTGTTCTTAGTGTGGTGTATTTTGGTGAGTGGTAGTGACGCTATCTTGAAGCCTGTGCTACTAAGCCGCGGCTCTCATATTCCAATGTTGGTTATTTTATTGGGTGCGTTGGGCGGAATGGCGATGTCAGGAATCGTCGGTTTGTTTGTTGGTGCTGTGATTCTGAGTTTGACCTACGAACTGATGATGGCGTGGCTTGGGCTTGAAGATAAAAACCAAGAAGAAGCCGAAGAAAACAAAGCAGAGATAGAGGAGAAATAGATGAAGGCAGTCTCGAAAGACGACAACTTCTACTTCTTATTCTATGCACTTTTGGTGTTGTTTTTTGGTTGTGCGGTGATGCAGCAGTTTTATCCGCAAGGCCAAAAAACGATTCTATTTTTGATCATTATTACCTTAGCGGTTTCGATTGTCGGCATTCATAAAGAGCGTTCTTTGTATCGTTCTTGGTATGGTTTGTTGTTGATCACGGCGTCGGTGTCGGGTGTGTTTTCTTTCTTAGAAGGCTACAACCTATCGATTGTTACTCTAACTGCATTGGCCATCTTTCTGTTTTCACATATTTACTCGGCGTTAAGGCAGGTGATACAAGCGAAAACAGTCACACCCAATCACATCATTGGATCTATCTGTATTTATCTGTTGTTGGGGTTTGCTTGGTCGACCATCTACTTGTTGATTTTGGAAATCTTTCCCAATGCATTTAACGGCTTAGAAGAGCAAATTTGGCTTACGAACTTGTTCAATGCGATGTATTTCAGCTTCATTACTCTGACTACTGTGGGCTATGGTGACATTTCACCTGCTTTGCCTATTGCTCAGTTCTTTGTGTTTATGGAGTCGATCATCGGCAGTTTTTACTTGGCGATTATGGTAGCGAGCTTGGTGAGTATTCGACTTGCGCAATCTCAGTCCTAATCGAGCAGATACAAAGAAGCCCGGCAATCGTCGGGCTTCTTCTGTTTCAGACTGTTAAAAGTCAAACGTAGCTTTGAGTTGAGCTCGATATGAGCACGAACCTTAACTCTCAATACTAGCTAAAAACCTTAAGCCTCAGAGCCTTGTATCTTCTCTAGCTCAGCGATAGTCGTTTGAGACACTAACTGACCGTCCATGTAGTAAGTCACGTTCTGACCTTCTTTGATACCAGTCAGCGTTGCGGTTTCACCACTGGTATAGACGATATCCATTTGGATAGTGTTTTCGTCAATCTTGATCATCTCATCAGTCTCGATAGTACGGTTGTTTGAGATTGGACCGACAGGCGCCTCTTTTAGGCTTGGGTCAAGTTCATCATTAACTTTGAAGTGTGTGTCTGTTTTTGTATCGAACACGTGTGGCGCACCGCTGATTGGGTTTTTACCCGTCCAGAATTCAAGTGAGTTGAATACCACGTAGTCGGCTGCGGTAGTAATACCGTACACAGGCGCTAATAAGAAGTTTACACCTGCACGAGCATAGCGGTTATCGACAACTTCAACGTTAAATTTCATCACTTTCCCTGTTACGGCGTTACTGCCGATACAACCAGTTAGCGCAGAAGCCAAAACCGTTAGTCCTACAATTTTAAGTGCAATCTTTTTCATTTTAGTACCTGTATAAGTTAGAAGTCTGTTTCGTTGGAACAGGTGTAGTATGGTTTTTATTCGATGGTCAGTTTTACCATTTAACGCCATTGGCGATATAAAATGGTCACGCATTTGAAGCATCAGATTTGGTTATGGGAAACTTAACTACGGAAAATACAGGCATAAAAAAAGGTTCATCGCGGCTTTCCGGGGAAAGCCGCTTTTATCTTCAAGAAGAAGTAGTCTGTATCTCGATATCCATACCCCATTCGCTTGATTAACTTTATTTTGTTGTTTATCCCTTCCAATGTGCAGGTGTTGAGCGGATAAGTTGCCGATGCAATAATACCGTGAAGATAAGGCCTCAGTTTTCGTGCAAACTCTTTCAATGGCTTAATTCCACTCTCTTGCACTTGTGCCCACCATACCTCCCAGAGCCCCTTAGCATGTGCTTCTGATTTACAGTACCAAAGCTCTTTGAGTTGTGAGCCGAGTATATAAGTGGCCATCAAGTCCTTATTGATATTCAATATTTCAGTAAGATAGCTATCTTGTCGTGCATTTAAATTACCTCTGTTTTTCAGCAGTACCCAGCGTGAGCGCTTCACCCATTGCCTCGCTTTTTTATCCTGCTTGAGTTTGTTAGCTTGGTCGACTCTGACTCTATCCATCACCTCACGACCGAAACCTAGCAACAACATGGAATAAGTCGTAAACGATTTTTGCATTCGGGCAGTGCGCTTGAACTTCAAGGTCAAAAGCCGTATTCATGTCCATTGCGACCGCTTCGATATTGTTACCATGCTTGCCTAACTGCTCGAAAAACGGTCGTATGTCCTTGCGGCTACGACCTAACCCTATCCAAATGACTTGGTGAGTCTTAGCATCAGCGATGACTGTGGCATATCGGTGCCCTTTAAAGATGGCGAACTCGTCCATGACGAGTTGCCTTAGCCCTTCCCATTTCACTGACGGTACCACTTGGCGAAGTCGACGTTTATCTATCTCTTTAATGGTGTGCCAATGAACGCTCGTTAACTGGGAGATATGCTTAATGGGAAGAAGAGGCAGTAGTTGTTCTATATAGCTTTTTAGACGCGTCGTTATACGAGCATAAGGCTCTAACCAAGATAGAAACTCTGTTTTTATGCCGCAGTCACGACACTTGATCCTTCGAGTTTGAACGGAAAGCTCAACAGGAACATTGAACAACATGGCCTCTTTCACATGACGCCATTGATACTCATGGATAGCCTCAGCTTCAAGACCGCAAAGGCATTTAGCCTCAGAATTAGGTTTAAGAGTTAGTGTAACAAGTGATGCTGTCTGGTGAGACTTTACTATTTTAAAGCCTTCCCAGAATGAAGATAGGAAAGTATGATTCGGCATGAAAACGGTAGTTTGTGTATGATTTTTGTTTGGCGACTAAACCATATCACTTACTACCGTTTTTTTGTTTTCAACCCTAAACCACCTACTTCAGTAGGTGGTTATCATTCAGTTTGGCTTTGCCTGTAGTTCTACCCATGTTAAATGCTCCCTTGATTTTTAGCGAAGTCAAAGAGGACAAATAACATGAGCAGATATAATCAAGCTTCCCACGTATTTTGAGATGTCAATATCACATAGTGTGGACACCAAAGTATCGATTTAGGATTTTGAAAAACAATGTAGGTAAAGAAGTTTATCGATGTATAAACGTTTACTGTAATCAACTTGGATGTGAAGTCGTTGAATTAAACGTTCAAGTTGACCACGTGCACTTGGTAGTAAAAGTTCCGCCTAAGTTATCGATATCCAAGTTGATGGGCGTATTGAAAGGCAAAATAGCTTTAAAACTCTTTAGTAAATTTCCATATTTAAGGAGAAACAAACTCTGGGGTAACCACTTTTGGCAAAGGGGCTATTTTGTCGATAGCGTAGGGGTTAATGAAGAAATCATTCGACGCTATGTAAGACATCAAGAGAAAAAGAGCGCGTGGAGCAGCAGCAATTGGCGTTGGACTAAACAAAGGCCCCCTTTTAGGGGGCTCACATAAAGCCACCTTCTTTAGAAGGTGGTAATTTACTTTTAGTTCCCGCTAATCCGCGATGAACCAAAAAAAAGCGCGACCTAAAAGAGCGCGCTTTATGTTTTGAAAGGAAGAGTCGTGATAATAACAGCGGTTACTTCATGACATAGTTATAAGTCTTCACGGCAAGCCAACGGAAAAATCGGAATAAAAGGGTGGTGGCTTTAAAGACAAACTTGGCAATTGAGACTGTTGCTTCACCAGCAATGCTCACGCACTTATGTAAATCGGATTCTTTGTATTCTGAATAAGTAATGGTGTTCTCTCACTTCTCGCTGTTATTTTGCATATATAAGTAAAGACTCCTGTCTGGCTGTATACCCTTAGTGCGTAATGTACGAATATTCGCCGATCGTGACTTACCATTTAATGCCATGTGGTCTAAAAATTAGTCGAATGAGAATGTGTTGAGCGAATTTAAGCGCCTACCTAGGGATAGCGCCTGAAGTAACCGAAAAACCGTGGCTAATAATGGTATGATCTCAGGTTCAGCACCGCGAGTTATAAAGAATAGGAAAGAGAATGAGCAACCTTACAGAACAGCAAGAAGCCGCAATGGCGACGTTTAAAGAAAACTTACACCTACCCAATGGTGGTTTTCATAAACTGATTATCGAGCTAAGTAAGGAATTCCAGTTGCCTTTTCAAAAGGTGCGTGCCGTTTTAAAGAAAGCTCAAAAAGACGTTGAACGTCAAATCCGCGAAGATTTTTCGAGTGTCGATGAGGCAGCTCTTAGCCAAGGAAATTGGCTGAGTATCATTAAATCGAAGCTGGTCGAACTGGCGGAAGATAACCAAACGGTTATGGATAAACTGCAACTCAACCTGAAATATCAGAAAGTGTTGGCTGCAACCAATGGTTCAATCGCAAGTGAAGACGAGCGTGACGAATTGATCGAAGAGTTGATTCAAGCTTATGAGAAAGAGGTGTTTAAACCTTTACTGGCGATGCTGCATACAACAAAGCTGTATTGGAAGTTAATGCTGATGGATGAGACATGTAAGATGAATGAGGAGAATCGTGAGAAGTTCAGTGATTACCCTCAACACATGCAAGCTGCAGAACACTTATATACGCTGGATCAGAAGTTAAGGTCGATGCCGTTAACTTATTAGTCCATGAATGCACTGATAATGACGCAGTGGTGATTCAGAGTTTGATACAAGTTGGTTTCAATAGAAGCACGATAACCTAGCTAGCGTTAGCCGCGTGTGAAATGCAAAAAGGGCTAGGTTCTAATCTGTTTTACTTCTACTCTATTTTGTTCTGCTAGAGCGAATTGAGGGTGACATCTTTTATATCTTTGGAGCTAGGCGATGTTTCTTTTTGTCGCCTTTGGGAAATGCTATAGGAGTGTGAAATGTCCTAGGGTGTTTCCGTTGCGCGAAACGATAGTTCCGATGCTGTCTCTTTCATTAAATTCAAAGTCGATGAGATAACTATTGTGTTGTAGCTTGGGCAATATGTGGCGGTGGAGTATATCGCTATTGAGCTGTCGAATCTCGGTGACCCATGAAAGTTCTTCTTTGTGTAAATCTATTTTGATCTTGAGCATTTATTACCTTTTAGTTTATTGACTGTTTTTTCGCGTGATAGTTGGTACCAATGGGTTTGTCTTGTTGTTCTGCGTGACATAACTGTGCCTTGTGTTTATTACATTTATATTTAAGTGATCGATCTATTTTGAATTCGCTAAAAAGAAAGCAAATGACGAATAGAACGGTAGTGGGATCTAATTGAGAAGCTATTGAATGACTATCTGGGTGAAAGCTGACGCAGAGATGGTGTAACGAGGAATCGAGAACTGTCTTTGTGGAACTTGGACTTACTTTAGCATTAACAGCTCTATAGATTAGAGCCAGGTGGCGAACTATACGCCTAGTTTTTAGAATTACAACCCTATTTTAAAATTAATTTGAAATAATTTTGATTTAAATATCACCATAATTTTAGCGTTAAAGAGAGAAATGAGTAGCGAACTTACTCTTTCTTTAGCAGTCCCACCGGCTATGCTGTTCCAACATAAGTCCTCCTCAAGAACTTTAGGCCTACTCATTTTGTTATTTGCAATTAACTCGCTGTTATATCGTCGTTTTACATTGTAAATTTCTCGCCCTCTTCAAGGCTCAAAGCTCGTATGTTGCGACTTTATGGTGATGTCACTCTTTGAAATTGTCACCCTTGCCTACTCATCCTTCATTTCTTCCTTCATTTGATTACTATTTACCCTTTCTGTTCTTCAATGCTGTTAAGCCATGTTCGTTTTGGATAGTGGTTTGGCAAAACATGAATAATCACTTTTACGTTTCTGAATAATAAAGTTGTTGTGTACCTTAATTACTGCAAATATAATTGATAACAATTCTCACTTGCGTTACAAGTTTGTTGTCAAATCAATGACAGACTTTAAATTATCGTTATTTAGCAGTTGTGTAGGCCCCATGCTCACCTATGAGTGATCTGACTTTCATTGTCATGAGTGGTGGTTTGTCTCAATGGCAAAGGAAGAAACATGAAGAAAACAATCAATTCAGTTCGCCAGCTATTGAGCGGGCTTGCTATCGTTCTTGCATCATCATTCATGATTACTGCTCAAGCAGAAACCGTAACTATTGAACACGTAAAGGGTACAGCGCAGTTTGATGAAGTGCCACAACGAGTCGTCGTTCTGGGTTTTGGTAGCTTGGATGTGCTAGACAAAATAGGTGTGAAGCCAGTCGGCGCGCCTCATAGCTTAATGCCTGATTACCTAGAGTCTTACAAAGAAACGACAGCAAACACTGGCTCGTTGAGCGAACCTGATTTTGAAGCTATCTACATGTTGAAGCCAGACGTGATCATCGCTGAAAACCGTATGCTTAAGGTTTACGACAAGTTGGCACAAATTGCTCCGACGATCATGTTCTCTATTGAAGGTGACAAGTACTGGGCTGACGCTCAAGAAAACTGGCGTGCACTAGGTCAGCTATTTGATAAGCAGGCTGAAGTTGAAGCGATCATCACAGAGACTCAAGATTCTATTGTAGCGGTAAACGACAAAGTAACGTCTGGCGAAACCACAGCAATGATGCTGATGAACAACGGTAACAACATTGCGATGTTCAACAAAGGCAGCCGCTTCTCAATCATCTTTGACGACTTCGGTTACGTTGAATCAAAGAGTGCAACAGTAGCGCCAATTAAAGGTACACACGGTAACCTCATCTCTTTCGAATACATTGCAGATGCAAAACCTGAAGTGCTTTACATCCTAGACCGCGAGAAAGCGATCGGTAAGTCAGAAGGTCGTGCACCACAACTGTTTGATAACCCATTGGTAGCAGCAACACCAGCAGCGCAACAAGGCAACATCGTTTACCTTGACTCGAGTGCTTGGTACCTAGCTGGTGGCGGTGTGACAGCGATTCACAGAATGTTGGGTGACATTGAACGTACCATTCAACAGTAACCAATAATTAGATTTTCGGGCTTATAAGAACGTTCTTATAAGCCCTTTTTCACTTTTCATACGGGCTATCCGAGACCTACCTTTAGTATTATTTCTATGTTGAAACCCATTGCAGCTGCTGTATTTCTTGTTGTGTTATGCGTTGCGTCATTGATGATTGGGGTCGCTGAAATCAGTTTTAGCGACTTCTTCAATGGCAACCAACACGCCAACTCTATTTATATTGTTAGTCGAATCCCTCGATTGTTCGCGATTGTACTGGCCGGCGCCGGTTTAAGTGTCTCTGGCTTGATCATGCAGCAAATCGTTCAGAACAAGTTTGCCGCGCCTTCAACGATGGGAACGATCGACTGTGCCATGTTGGGTTACATCGTTGGTATTCTAGTGCTAGGTAATGCCGCTCAATGGAGCTACTTAGGTTTCATCTTCGCGTTTGCTGTGTTCGGCACCATGCTATTGGTTCGCTTCCTACAACACCTCAAGTTTAAGAATGCGGTATTGGTGCCTTTGATTGGTATCATGTATGGCAACGTGGTTTCCGCGCTAACAACATTTATCGCCTACAAACACGACTTAGTACAAACCATGTCGGCATGGACGATGGCGAACTTTGCGAGTGTCTTGCAAGGCAGCTATGAAATTCTTTATCTCGCAGTGCCTGCTTGTGTGTTGGCTTATTACTTCGCGAGCCAGTTCGGTGCGGCGAGCATCGGTGAGAGCTTCGCGAAAAACATCGGTTTGAATTACCAGAAGATCGTTTTCATTGGCGTGGCTCTTGTCGCTATCTGTGCTTCTTCTGTGGTGATGATTGTTGGTGTTATTCCATTCCTTGGCCTTATCGTGCCGAATGTTGTGTCGCTGATGATGGGCGATAACATGAAGAAGATTCTACCTTGGACGGCCTACTGGGGCGTGATCTTGGTGTTGGCTTGTGACTTGTTAGCGAGAATCGTCATCTTCCCTTACGAGATTCCAATCTCAATGGTAATCAGCATCTTTGGTGGCTTGATTTTTATCTACCTAATCATGAGAGACAAGTCGAATGCGTGATTCAGTAAAAATTGCGATTCTGGCTATCGCGTCTTTGGGTATGACCGCGGTTTTTGTGGGGCAGGGACTTACGTGGGATAACTACGAGTTCTTCCTGTCTTTGCGACTACCAAAACTGTTGTCGATCGTGTTGGCTGCGGTGGCGATCTCTGCATCGTCATTGGTTTTCCAAACCATCACTAATAATCGAATTTTAACCCCGTCCATCTTGGGTTTTGATAGCTTATACATGCTGGTTCAAACGGTGCTTCTGTTTGTATTTGGCAGTACGAGCTTCTGGGTAATTGATTCCATCGCAAACTTCTCGATGTCTGTGACTGTGATGATCTTGTTCTCTTTTGCTCTGTTTCACTTCTACTTTAAGAGCAAGAGAAACAACGTATTCACACTGCTGCTGATTGGTATCGTGTGTGGCAGCGTATTCTCGAGTTTGTCTAACTTCTTGGCGATGTTGATTGATCCGAACGAGTTTGCGGTGCTGCAGAATGTGATGTTCGCAAGTTTCAATAACGTGAAAGGTGAACTGGTTTACCTCAGCCTTGCTCCGTTAGGTTTGAGCTTATTGGGATTATGGGTGTTGGCGCCTAAGCTCGATGTGCTTTGGCTTGGTGTCGATAACGCGACAAGCTTAGGCGTGAACACCAAGCGACTGACTCAGATTACCTTGGTGATTGTGTCGGTAATGGTGGCAGTTTCTACAGCCTTGGTTGGCCCAGTGCTTTTCTTTGGTTTAATCACCGTGAGTTTGGCTCGTCAGATATTCAGCTCTTATCAGCACCGCACTCTTATCATTGCTAGCAGCTTATTGGCAGTGGTGTTACTCGTTTCTGGCCAATGGTTCATCGAAAAAGTGATGTCGTTTGAAACCACAGTGAGTGTGATCATTAACTTGGTCGGCGGTTTGTATTTTATGTTCTTGTTGTTACGCACCAGAATTCAGTAAAGGTAGTAAGTAGTGATTAAATTAACAGGTTTAAGTAAGAAGTATGGCAAATCACTCGTGGTGGATGATGCCAGCGCTATGTTCCCGAAAGGGGAAGTGACTTCTATTATTGGCCCAAATGGTGCGGGCAAAAGTACGCTGCTTTCAATGGCGAGTCGCTTAACAGAGAGTGATGCCGGTGAAGTGATCATTGGCGATAAGTTACTGGCTGAGTGGGATACCAAAGAGCTGGCTAAGCACCTTGCGGTATTAAGACAGTCGAACAACATCAATATGCGATTTACGATTCGCGAATTGGTGTGTTTTGGTCGTTTCCCACATTCACAAGGTCGCTTAAAAGACGAAGATCATAAGATCGTTGATACTGCGTTAGAGCACCTTGGTATTACCGATATTCAAAACAAATACCTTGATGAGTTGAGTGGCGGTCAGCGTCAAATGGCGTTCATCGCCATGGTTGTGGCGCAAGATACAGACTATGTGTTCCTAGATGAGCCTCTGAACAACCTAGATATTAAGCACTCTGTAGAGATCATGCAGACGCTGCGTCGTTTAGCGCATGAGTTTAATAAAGCAGTAGTGATCGTTATTCACGACATCAACTTTGCTTCTTGTTACTCAGATAACATTGTCGCGATGAAGAAAGGCCAAGTGGTTAAATCGGGTAAGGTTTCGGAAGTGGTTGAAAAATCAGTGATGGAATCGATCTACGAGATCCCATTTGAGATTCGCGAGTTCGATGGTGTTCGAATCTGTATGTACTATTCAGGTCGTTAGACTTATTAGTATCTGACTATAAAAGTGAAAAGAGCTCCTACATCAGGAGCTCTTTTTGTTTCGAGTTATCGGATCTTTTGCTAACGCCTCTTCATAGTGAAAGCTCGATTAACCGAAGTCACCCGAAATATAACGTTGGGTTCGGTCGTGTTTCGGCGCTTTGAATATCTGTTCAGTTTCACCAAACTCGATTAACTCGCCAAGATACATGAAGCCAGTGTGGTCAGAGATACGCATCGCTTGTTGCATGTTGTGAGTCACGATAACGATGGTGTACTTTTCACGAAGCTCGGTAATGAGCTCCTCAATCGCCGCAGTCGCTATTGGGTCTAGTGCCGACGTCGGTTCATCCATTAGGATTACCTCAGGTTGCAGGGCGATGGTACGTGCGATACACAAACGTTGTTGCTGTCCGCCGGATAAACCCATCGCGTCGGCATTCATTTTGTCTTTCACTTCTTCCCATAAGTGTGCACGCTTGAGCGCCTTCTCTATTTGAGTATCGATTTCATCCTTATTGAAGCCACCTTTAAGTTTTAGTCCAAAGGCCATGTTCTCGTAGATAGACATTGGGAAAGGGGTAGGCTTTTGAAAAACCATTCCTACCTTTGATCGAAGTTCATTGAGGTCGATAGAACCTAGAATGCTTTCATCATCAAGTAGGATGTCGCCTTCTGCATACTGAGTGCGGTACAAATCGTAGATGCGATTCATGGTTCGCAATAGCGTTGATTTACCACAACCTGATGGACCGATTAGTGCCGTTACCTTGTTGTTGTAAATCGGCATGGTGATGTTCTTTAAAGACGCTGGTAGATTCTTGTTGTAGAAGAAGCTCAGGTCTTCAATTTGCATGCGACAAGTCATTGCTTGGTCATTCGCTGCCTCGGTAGACAGGGTATCAAGACCTTTTGAGAAAGAGTTGTCGTTTACTAATGAGTTAGTCATTGCAGTCATTATGCTTTTCTCGCTTTCAGGTATTTAGGCAAGCTTGTCGCTAGGATGTTGATAAATAGAATGAATGAGGTAATTAGAAGGGCACCAGCCCACGCTAATTCTTGCCACGATGAATAAGGGCTCATCGCAAATTGGTAAATCGTCACTGGCAAATTCGCCATGGGTGCGCCCATGTCTGTGGTCATGAAGCTGCTGTTTAACGCTGTGAAAAGCAGGGGAGCGGTCTCACCTGAGATTCGTGCGATAGACAATAAAATAGCCGTCACGATGCCCGGACCGGCAGCGCGGTAGCTGAGCTTAGTGATCACTCGCCATTTAGGGGCGCCCAAACCACTGCCTGCCTCTTTTAGCGCTGGTGGCACCAGTCGTAACATCTCTTCAGTTGAAGATATGATCACAGGCAAAGCCAGAATAGCTAATGCAATCGCGCCAGCCCATGCCGAGTAAGAGCCCATTGGAACCACGATAACTGCGTAGATAAACAAGCCAACCAGAATAGACGGTGCACTCACCAACATTCCGTTAAGAAAACGCAGTGTTTCTGCGGTTTTGTTCTCTTTCGGTGCTTCTGATAACCAAGTACCTGCAAGCACACCGAGTGGTGCCGCAATCGCGATGCCCATACCAGTTAGAATTAAGCTACCGTAAATCGCGTTCTTTAGGCCGCCTTCGCTGCCTGGAGCTGGGGTTAGCTCAGTGAAGAGGCTCCATTTCAGGCCTTTGATTCCTTCACCGATGAGGGGGTAAAGAATACTGGATAGCACAATAAGCCCCGTTGCAGTTGCAGCAATACAAAATGCGTAGAACAGGCCATTCTTAAACTTTCTCAGGTTCATGCTTTACCTCTTTTCAACAGGTAACGGGCAGCGCCCATAACAACGAAAGTGATCGCAAATAACACTAGCCCAAGTGCGATTAACGAAGAGATGTGAACTTCATTGGTCGCTTCATTAAATTGCTGAGCAATAGTCGACGAAATAGAGCTCGCAGGCATAAACAGTGAGGTCTCGATTCGGTTTGCACCACCGATAACAAATGCCACTGCCATGGTTTCACCAAGAGCACGTCCTAAACCTAGAATGCCTGCACTGGCTACGGCGCTTTTTACTTTAGGAAGTAACACTTTAGTGATCACTTCAAAGGGCGTAGCGCCAACACCGTAAGCCGCTTCTCGTAGAACATCGGGTATTGAGCGAAGTGCGTCACGGGTTAGTGCCGTCATGATAGGTAAGATCATGAACGATAAGATGATGCCAGCACTCAGTAGGCCGATGCCGATTGGCGGACCGCTAAACCAAGTACCAAGAATAGGGATGTCTGATAAGTTGGTTAGCGCCCACATCTTGAAGCCTTCAGAGAACCAAGGAACAAAAACAAACAAGCCCCACATGCCGTAGATGATGCTTGGAATTGCTGCTAGCAGTTCAATAGCCTTGCTAACAGGGCTGCTGATCCACTTGGGTGCTAATTCAGCTAAAAAGATTGCAGTGCCTAAGGCAACAGGAACCGCTATACATATTGCGATGAAGGAAGTAATTAGTGTGCCGTAAATCGCAGAAGCAGCGCCAAAGTTACTGTTAATAGGATCCCAGACATTGTTGAAAACAAAGCCAGGACCAAATTCAGAAAATGCTTTCCAACCGCCATCAATTAAAGAAATGATAATGCCAGTTAGTGCAATAAAAATAAGAATAGAGGAAGTGAAACTCAATTTTTCAAAAATTGAATCACCATCTAGTCTTTTAATAGTCATTATTTTATTCATAGGTAAGATAAATACCGCCAGCAGCTATTCATAAGATGCTCTTCTAAAGAAGCTATTTCAAAGAAGATGTATTCAATAAAAATCACAACTGGCGGTATTGGGTCTCAATTAAAAGTTGATATTAGTTTCAATGAACGAATTCATCGATTAATTAAGAATGGCTTTGCCATCGGTAGTTAGCTCTTGCGACCAAGTGTCATTCACCATTTTAGTCACGGCTTTAGGCATTGGAATGTAATCCAACTCTTCCGCCGCACCGGCGCCATTCTCATAACTCCAGTTGAAGAAGTTAATGATCTCTTGAGCTTTGGCAGCGTCTTTTTGATCTTTATGCATCAAGATAAAAGTTGCTGCCGTCATTGGCCAAGAATCAGCACCTGATTGGTTGTTCAGGAGTAGGTGGTAGCCAGGAGCGCTTGCCCAGTCACCATTTGCAGCCGCAGATTGGAACGTCTCCATCGTTGGTTGCAAGAATTTACCTTCTGCACTGTCCATTTGTGTATGAGTAAGGTCGTTTTGCTTCGCGAATGCATACTCTACGTAGCCGATCGCGCCACGAGTGCGGCTCACGAAGTTAGCAACACCAGCATTACCATTACCGCCGATGGTTGTTGCCTGACGCGGCCAAGTGATGTCTTTACCAACGCCTACTTGGTTTTTCCAATCTTCGTTTACCTGAGCAAGGTACTCAGTAAAGTTGAAAGTCGTGCCAGAACCATCTGAACGGTGGACAACGTAAATTGGTTGAGAAGGAAGGTTAAGATCACTGTTTAACGCAGCGATTTCTTCACTGTTCCAATTGTCAATTTTGCCAAGGTAAATATCCGCGAGGACTTCACCTGTTAGTTTCATTTCACCTGCTTCAATGCCAGGGATGTTTACAACCGGTACGATTGCGCCCATCACCATTGGGAACTGAATCATCTCTTCCTTGTTGAGTTCATCAATTGTTAGTGGTGCATCTGTTGCACCGAAATCAACGGTTTTAGCTGTGATTTGACGAATGCCACCGCCCGAACCAATCGCTTGGTAGTTGATTTGAATACCAGTTGCTTGTTGGTATTGCTCAGCCCACTTTGCGTAGATTGGATGAGGGAAGGTAGCACCTGCACCATTGATCGTCGTGTTCGCAGAAACGTTGAAAGTTGCCGCAACCAATAAAGACGACAATAGTGTAGATTTAATCAATTTCACGGTATATCTCCAGTTAATCTATTATTCGTTCGAATAATTTCGGTGTTTGAATAAAGGGGTTTTAGTGTTCAAGTAAAACATTTGTGATTATTCAAGCTCAGTAAAATATGACTAGACTTATTAAGTTGTCGAACTGGAGACTATTAATTGAATATTTCAGTTTTATTAAACCGAATTTCAAATGGAAATAAATAGAAAAGGTTTATCTGAATGCGTTTATTCTGATAAGAAAACTTCACAGAATTAAGCCGATTTTGATTTGACGAATGCAGCCATGTTCATCAAATAAGGGTTAACGTACGCCACGTATTCAAGGGGTGCTCCTTAACTATTCTGTTGCTCTAAGGTGAGTTGCATACAGGGTGAACAATTGAACCTAACTGTGAATTGTTCAAACATTGTCCGCCGAGTTTCTGACATGCATATGAGCTCACCGTTAGTTTGATGTCACTCGAAGATCTACTCTTCATTTTTAACAATCATTTGTCATTTTCATGTTGAGTGGTGCGAAAAGCCATCTACACTATGATTATAACTGTTTGATTTTTATACGAGGCATCAATGAGTCGTAAACCAATAGTGTTAGTAGTAGATGACACGCCAAGTAACTTGGATGTGTTAACTGCAATACTCAAAGATACCTACCAAGTAAAGGTAGCCATTAACGGTACCATTGGCATCAAGATAGCGAAGATGGTGCCACAGCCTGACCTAATCCTTCTCGATATCATGATGCCCGACATCGACGGCTACGAGGTATGCAGTCAGCTAAAAGCTCAGCCGAATACCGCGCATATACCGATTATATTTGTTACTGCCAAAATGGATCCTGAAGCCGAAGTGAAAGGGCTGTCTTTAGGTGCTGTTGATTATTTAACCAAACCTATTACCCCTGAAATCGCTCTTCAACGTGTGAAGACCCATATTGCGTTGTATGACCAACAACGCGCCTTGTTCAGCCAAGTCAAAGAGAAAACCCGAGAGATCAATCTTGGCAAGTTAGAGACTCTGAATATCTTGGGCAGGGCGGCTGAATTCAAAGACAATGAGACGGGCATGCACGTTATGCGTATGAGCCATTATTGCGAAATATTAGCCAAAGCCTTGGGCATGACAGACGAAGACGCAGAAACTTTGCGCGATGCTGCGCCGATGCACGATATTGGTAAGATTGGTATTCCTGATAGCGTGTTACTTAAGCCGGGCAAGTTGGATGCCGACGAATGGACGATTATGCAGAAACACGTTGAATTCGGTGTCGAGATACTTGGCAGGCAGAGTGATTCCAAATTAATGCAAATGGCCATTCAAGTCGCGCAATATCACCATGAAAAGTGGGACGGCAGTGGTTACCCAAATCAGATAGCAGGCGAAGATATTCCTTTAGTCGGTCGTATCGCAGCGGTTGCAGATGTATTTGATGCTCTCACCGCAGAAAGACCTTACAAAAAGGCGTGGAGTGTCGATGAGGCGTTGAGTTTGTTTGAAGATCAGAAAGGCAAACATTTTGACCCGAAAATCGTAGAACTGTTGTTTGAAAACTTACCTCAGATTTTAGCTATTAAAGAAAAATTCAAAGATGATTAATCTCTTCACTAGACGTTGTGCATTCGTGTTGGAGTTAAAAAACAGAGTCGTTTTATTTACGATGTGGTTATTGGCGGGGCTATGCTTCAACGGGAGTGTTAACGCCGCCGAAGTGACAGACGCGCAGTTAAATCGCTGGCTCGACAACAAACCCACGATCACTTTCATCGCACTGGCTAACCATTATCCTTACTCATTCATCGATGATGATGGAAGAGTGTCTGGCATCATCAAAGATTGGGCAATAGATCTTGAAGACAGATTCGGTGTCCATGCTCGCTTCATCAGCGTTAATTCACGTGTAGAAGCAAAAGCCGCACTACTCGATGGGCGAGGTGATGTGTTCCCTTTTCAACAGTTTGATCCAAGCGAAGGTGGCCGCTTTTTAGCAAGTGCCCCTTATGTTCCGTATCAAGTGGCTGTGATTGTGCCTATCGACAACGTCATCGATACTAACTTAGACCAAACCCACAAACGCCGCATAGCGATGGTTAATGAGAACATCGACTTACAGAAAGCAGGCGTTCAATTGAATTCTATTGAAAGAGTCGATTTTGATAACGTTATTGATGCGGTGCGCGCCCTAGGTGAAGGAGACGTCGACGGGATTGTTGGTGAACCCATTACGACCATGGATCTTGCGAAAAATATTGGTGTTCATGACTTAACGATCAATTACGTGCTTGAGCACTGGAAAAGACTTGAAGCATCAATGGTCGTTCGAACGGATGAGGAAGAGCTACTGACGCTACTCAACAAGCAGGTAGCGACCTTCGATATCGACAAAAAGAATAAGATTTTATCAAAGTGGTTAGACAGTTCGCCTTATCGAGTGCCGCTAAAGGGCGTATTTGGCTTTGGTAATCCTCCGTATATGTACCCAGACAGTACAGCAGTAGGCCTCGAACACGACATTATCCAACGTGCACTGAACGATATGGGCTATAAATTGGGTGACGTTGTCACTTTGCCTCCTAGTGCAGCCAGAAAAGCCATCGATAACAACAACTCAATATCGTTTGTTTCTGGTGTTCAGTTTGATGATCCTGAAGCGCACTTTTTAAGTGATAGCGTACTCGATGTCGAGTTCGTTCCTGTGTCGCTGGTGCGACGCAAGCTCAAACTTCAATCTCAGACAGATCTTTCAGTAGGCGCGCTTTTATTTGATGACACCTCACCAATAAAAAAATCCGTTGAAACGCTTAGAGACAAGTTAGATATCGATCGTGTTGAAGATTATGAGAGCCTTGAATCGGCGTTTTCACAATTACGCGCACAAAACGTCGATTTATTAATGGTTGAGAAACGAGTACTGAGGTGGTTTGTCACGAATACCCGTTTCATTGAGATGCGTGAAATCGAACTACATGAAGATTTTAAAGTCGACTATCCGATTTATGTTGATTTTAGAGTAGCTAAGCTAAGAGACAGCTTCAATGAAGCGATTAAGTATCTAAAGCAAACTGATGACGAGTTTCAGAAAATACTTGAAAATCAAGTTAAGAATGATCTTACAGCCGTGCTGAGAAAGGCCGACATTATCGCTCAAATATCGGCTTATTTTATTGTGAATGACCGCTTTGAAGAACTCCCTAGGATCTTCGATATATTCGATGCTGAACATACTTTTAGGGTGATTTCTGCACAAGCGGATAACAACAAAAGACCTATTGAATCTTGGTATTTAGGCGAAGAGCTAGATTCTTCATTAAGTAAAAAAAATACGTCCACATTCTCATCTGTCACTAAAGGTGCTGGCTATAAAACGCAAACAGGCAGTATTAATGCGGGCTTCATGACGTTTTATTTTGATGTAAATTCGGTTGAAAGGAATTATGTATATTTCCCTTCCATTGAACAATTTGAATCGTTTGGAGAAGGAGCACAGCGTTATATCGCCGGTGTCTATCAATCAAACAACTTGACTGGTGAGCTTCTAAATCTCAGCCAAAAAGAGCGTCAATGGATCAAGAACCATCCCGAACTAAAAGTAGGTATCGACCCCAATTCATTACCTTATGAAGCCTTGTCTAGTAAGGATGAATATATCGGGATGATTGATGACTACTTAACCTTGGTCGAGCAGAAAACAGGGTTGAGGATTCACCATGTTGATGTGGCGAATTGGTCAGAGACTCGAAGCTTGGTGGATCATCATGAAGTCGATGTCGTCTCTGCAGCTCAAGAGAATCGCTCGTTGGGGGATAATGTAAAACCCGTTAAGAGCTTCTTTTCAAGCCGTTTGGCTCTCGCATCAAGACGAGACGTGAGTAGCTTAGTGCTTGAGGAAGCGACGGGGTGGAAAATCGGTATTCTTAGGAATGCCGCCAACACTGATGCGATTGTCGATAAATATCCGAATGTTGACTGGGTGTTGGTCGACTCGACCGCAACAGGCCTTACCATGCTGGATGATAAGAGCTTGGATGGCATGATCGATACCGTCGATGTTCTCAACTATCTTATCGATTCATACGGACACCGAGAGGTGGGTATTATCGGGCGACTGGACTTTTTCCTTTCTCCGACCTTACATGTGACCAAGTCAGAACATTTGCTCTATTCAATTTTGGATAAGGCAATTACCAATATTTCCGCAGAAGAACATCAGAAGATCTCAGCAAAGTGGGCGGCACCTAAAGCGATAGAAAGGGTCGACTACCAATTGGTTTACACCATTTCGGTTTTCTCGCTGGTCATCCTTCTGCTTATTATTTTCTGGAACCGTAAATTAGCGAAGCAGATCAGTATTGCTAATGAAGCGACTGAAGCGCTCAAAAAGGCTCAGAATCAACTCTACAATATGCTCAATAGCTCTCCGATTGCCGCTGCGGTGGTATTTGAGGAGCAGGTTCGTTATGCCAACGACACAGCAAAGCGCTTGTTCGTCGTAGAAGGCGAAGAGCTTGATGATATTGATGTGGCAGCGATTCATGACTCGTTAACGGTACGTGAAGAGGTACACAAGGAGCTTAAACTCAACGGCAAGGTGGAAAACCGAGAGTTAGTGCTTAGAAAGTCAGATGGCACCCGCTTTGTGGCGCTCGTGAGTTACTACCTGTTTGAACTTGATGGCGAGATCGCCACACTGTTTTGGGCGTTCGATATCTCGGAAATGAAGTATCTCAACGAGCAGTTGGCCGAGGAGAAGGAGAGAGCGGATCTCGCAAGCCAAGCGAAATCGGAATTCTTGGCTAACATGAGCCATGAAATTAGAACGCCAATGAACGCGATTATCGGCCTGTCTTATCTGGCGATGGGAGAGATCGTTAACCCAGTAGCAAGAACCTATGTTGAAAAGGTTCACCGCTCAGGTCACTCACTGTTAAGCATCATCAATGACATTCTCGATTTTTCTAAGATTGAAGCAGGTCAGCTCTTTATCGACAATATCCCATTCAACTCTCTGACAACTTTCCACGATGTGATTGAGTTGATGGACTCGAAGGCAGCAGAGAAACAACTAAGCTTGTCGATATCGATAGACCCCGAGTTAGACACACCCCTTCGAGGCGATCCACTCAGGCTGTTCCAAGTTGTGCTCAATCTTATTGGCAATGCGATTAAGTTTACGGCAAAAGGCAGCGTGGCGTTAACTGTGTCTCATGTCAGATCAAACGAAGACAGTTTGACCATGAAGGTGAGTGTGACAGACACCGGTATTGGTATCTCAGATGAGAACCTACACAAGCTGTTTGAAGCGTTTAGCCAAGCGGATACCACTACAACACGTCGATTTGGCGGTACTGGGTTAGGGCTTAACATCAGCCAGAAATTGGTTCACGCGATGGGAAGCAAAATAACGGTTGAGAGTGTGCTAGGACAAGGCAGTGAGTTCTCTTTCGAGCTGACATTACCTAGAGCGACTCATGAAGAGTTAACGCAGTTTAAAGCCCAAGAGCTGCAGTTGGATTATCAGATAGAGTTCAAAGGGCAAAAGGTACTTCTGGTTGAAGACAATGAACTCAACCAAGACCTTGCTTTGGCTTTCTTCAGTAATTCTAAGTTAGATGCTGACCTTGCACAGAACGGTCGAGAAGGGTTAGAGATGGCTCGTAACAATGATTACGAGATGATCTTTATGGATCTTCAAATGCCGATTATGGATGGCTTTGAAGCGACAAGTTTGATTCGCGAGTTTAATAAAGAAGTGCCTATTATTGCAATGTCGGCCAACGTGTTTGCTGATGCCAAACAAAGAGCAAGGGAGGCGGGTGTCACGGACTTCTTGGATAAGCCGATCATTATTGATAAAGCGACCTCTTTGATTTCTAAATACATTGTTCCTGAGTTACTGGTTGAAGGGAAATTAGCAGCCAATGCAGCTGCTAAATCACAGCAGACAGATAATTCGAACCAAAGCCAAGAGGTTGAGTTAGGCTCTAGTAGCGCAAGTTCGCCTATTTTTTCTAAGCTTCGGTTTGAACAGCTCACCAATCATGACGTTGAATTACAGGACAGGGTGCTGAATAGGTTCTGCCAAGGTGCGCCTGAGATTATGGCAGAAACGTTCGATAACCTAACGCAACTTGAATGGGTGACGTTAGAACGAAATCTGCATACGCTGAAAAGCATGGCGGCTTCGATTGGGGGATTGCGATTGGCCGAACTACTCAGCGATTTAGAACACAAGGCTCATAACAAGACGTGTGGTGAAGAGGATCTTAAACAAGGTGAGCTTGGGTTAATCGAACTGATTAAAGCGGTTGAGAGTAACTTTGATGTGTCTGGTGCTTCAGGATCTAATGCTACAGGGACTGAAGAAGCTGATGCGAGTATAGCTGATACATCTGACTCACTAAGCATCACTCAAGAACAGCGGGCTCAGTTGTTATCTCTGCTGGATGCTTATGATAACGATGCAACTCAATACGTGACTGAGTTACTGGTGCAGTATCCACATTCTGCGGTTCTCAAAGATGTTCGAAGTGTGTTAGATAATTACGACTTTGAACGAGCCAAAGACAGGCTCGGCGCTTCTGAGTAGCTGTCTTTTATAAATATCACTTCAACATTAAAGCCTTTAGCTCGTACAGCGAAATAACGAGTTAGCTAAAGGCTTTAAATCTATCTATACCGAGCTAACCACTCACGTTCTGTTTGATTAGTTCAACAACCGTATCGTATCGGTGCGGAAGTTTTCGGTTTCGTTTTTGAACCAAATACAGCGTTTCTTCAACTTCTACCTTTGGTGGCACAACGTGTAGCTTGTCTCTTTCAGGGAAGTGTTCAACCGCGCCAGCTGGTAATACAGTAAAGCCTAACCCTTTTGATACTGGCAACAAGATCTGGTGAAGCTGATTGACGTAGCCAGATCTTGGTATTTCATTAACGTTAATGTTCGCTAAGTCTTTATCTCCGCAAAGGTCGAAATACAAAGACAGATAGTGTGCAGAATCTGGGTGAGCGATCAGGCCAATCTCGTGCAGAACTTGTGGGGTAATTTCTAGATCAGCAAGGCTGTGATGGACAATAAGACACAAGGCTTCTTTGCCTATCACTTGGCTTTGGTAGTAACTGTCGTTCGGGGAATGCCTAACAATGCCGATATCGGTTGTGCCTTCAATTAGGTCATTCAATATCTTTTTGTTTGGAGCGGCTTCTAAGTTAATGCAGAGTTCTTGGTGTTGCTGTTGAAGTGCGAGAAGCTTGGGATACAGACGTAAAGAGAGTGAACCAGAGCAAGATAAGTGACATTGTCCAGCATAAGGGTTGTCAAAACTCAGAGACTCAAAAAGATCTTCTTGGTCTTTCTCAAGCTTGAGCGCATAGCGATACATAATCCGACCTTGTTCGGTCAGCTCGAAGCTCTTATTTTCTCGAGAGAGTAGGTCACAGTTACAAGCTTGTTCAAGCTTCTTGATGTGTTGGCTGACTCCAGGTTGTGTCATATACAACTTTTCTGCGGTTTGGGTGAAATGACCCACTTCAACCAGAGTCTTAAACGTATTGAGCCAAAGTGGATTAATCATACTCACCTTCAAATGCTAAAGCCTATAAATAACAGAAAATTATTATTATCTTAAGTAATGATAATTTCAACTCTAGCGTTTTAAATAACGCTAATCAAAGTCATATGGTGGTAACACTTATATTGGTCTATTGCCCGCTTTGTAGAGTTGCTATGAGTAACAAAGTGTTGCGACTTTGTTGAATTTTTGGTCTATTGATCAACTGTGCTCATATTTAGGAACGAAGATGAATAGAAATGTTTGGCTGCTTTCACTGTGTCAGGCCTTATTGATGACGGGTAACATCTTACTAATTTCGGTGATTGGCTTGATAGGCAAACAGATCGCCCCCAGTGTCAGCATGATTACTTTGCCTGTTGCGCTGCAGTTTTTAGGCTTAATGGCAGCCACGATTCCTGCGTCTTTAATTTCAGGAAAACTAGGGAGAAAGCGAGGATTTAGTATTGGTAATGTGGTCGGTATTACAGGGGCGAGTTTTGCCACTTACGCGTTATCTCAACAACACTTCTATCTGTTCTGTTTCGCCACTTTCCTTCTTGGGATAGGCATAGGTTTTGGCACGCTTTATCGTTTTGCTGCAATCGAGGTGTGCGATGAAAATGCTCGCCATCGTGCGATTTCTATATCAATGGCTGGTGGCGTTCTTGCTGCCGTATTAGGGCCTAATTTGGCGATTATGTCGCAACAATGGTCGCAAGATGGTTTATACATTGGTGCTTTTGCTTCTTTGATTGGATTGAACATTCTTGCGTTACTCATCTTACAAACCATTCAATTCCCAAAAGTCTCTTTTAATAGTCAGGCGCCTAAATCCGATCCTCTCAGTGTGATTGTGAAAGCGCCTAACTTTATTGGCGCAGTGTTTGCTGCCATGGTCGCTTATGCGGTAATGAATATCCTGATGACAGCAACGCCATTGGCAATGATTGGCTGTGGCTTTGACTTTACTAAGGCGGCGGGGGTGATTGAGTGGCACGTATTGGGCATGTTTGTGCCTGCATTCTTTACCGGATCGCTTATCGAGAAGTTTGGATCAAGAATGATGATCTTAGCGGGTGGGGTGCTGTTTGTTGTCTGTATCGCGATTAACATTCATGGCGAATCTATCTGGCACTTCAGAGCGGCTTTGGTCGTGCTAGGTGTAGGTTGGAACTTCATGTTTATCGCGGCAACAGGCTTGTTTAGTCAGTCTTACCAATCGCAAAACAAAGCCAAGGCTCAAGCATTCAATGAATTTGTTGTCTTTGGTTGTGTGACTATCACAGCGATGCTTTCTGGTTGGCTAGAATCAACAGCAGGGTGGCAGAACCTTAATATCTATGTCTTACCCTTCGTGTTAGCCGTTATCTTGTTGTTCGCTTTTAGCGCGCGTAAATCGCGTGTTCAAAAGCAGCCTGTATAACGAGTATCGAGTGTGAATCAGTATATCTATTGCTGAGACCAAATAACGATTCCTTGGAATACAGACCAATAAAAAGCCCTACCATGTCGGTAGGGCTCTTGCTTACGGCTTAAATAATGACGTTTTCTTAAAACTGCTGTCTTAGCTTACTATCCTATGACAACAGTACTTAAGCTTGGTTTATCAGTACGCACGTTATTGGTTACGTACTTGTTTCAATGACTTGAGGTTGGAGCGACTTACAGGTCGACCATAATGGTCTTAGCCGTAATCCCCCCTTGGTCATCGATTATCTTAAGTGTCACCTCGTGCTTTCCGTATGAAGGGAAAATAGAAGTGTATGTGCGACCTCGTTTCACTTTTCCGTTTGGAAGTGTCCACTCGGTATCAACGATACGACCATCGCTGTCTGAGCTTGTTGACCACATGGTGACCCAGCGTCCCAAGTGGATGTACTTCGCACTTGCTTCCGGTAGGGCGTTTGGAGATTCAACACCCACTACAGAGCTGAACGAATCAGTGGCGCCTTTGTCGTCGACAACCGTCAAGCTCACCGTGTAATCACCGGCTTGCTCGTAAGACCAAGTTGGTGCCATTTCGTTGCTTGTTGCACCGTTACCAAAGTCCCATAGGTAGCGAGTAATCTCACCGTCTTGGTCAGAACTGAAGTTGTTTGCAGACACATTCAGGCCATTAACGTTAAGCTCGAAGTTCGCAGTAGGAGTGATGTTGTGTTGGCTTACTTTAGATAAGCTCACCACACCGTACTCGTTGTTGTCACTCTGGTTCACAATATCAACCGCTAAACCAAATTCAGTCAGAATACGCCCTGAATCGGGTGCTTGAGGTGATGTGTAATCTTGGTCGTCAGAGAAGCTGGCATTGCCCACCAAACTGGTGTCTTCAAGTACGTCATTGTCACTGTTTACAAGTCGCATTGGCGTGTGATCTTTGAGTGAGAACGCAGCATCACGAACTTGGTAGCGAGTTTGAGCAACTTCGCCTGAGTTTTCCCATACCATGGCATTTTGGTCTGCGTCTACAACACCTAACCAACCTTCACCAGGGTGCTTGCCAACCCAGTTATCGGTAAGAGATTCGTCTACATACCAAATGATCAGACCCGGATCGAATGACATCAATTGACCCATGCGTTTGATGTTAGCTAGGCCTTCATCAACGTCCATGTGGCTACGCCATTGCAGTAGGTAGTAGTGCTGAGCTTGATGGAATCCATTACTCAGCTTGTAACCATTAAGGGCGAAGGTGGAGTTGCTTTCACCATCGTCTATCTCAGTCACTTCACCATCGACAACCACAGTAAGGTTATCCAGATAGAAACCTTCCATCGCCAAGCCACCGTCTGTGATGTACTCAAACGAAAGCTCTATTTCTTGGCCTGTCCATTGTGAAACGTCAAACTCAGCATCAATCCAACCGCCAGACTCACCACCAATCGCAGGGACTAGACCCGTGTTGTATGGGTCATCCATTGAGGTGATGTTGCCTGCGATGGCTTGTCCATTCACGAGCACGCGTGCAAAGTCGTAATCTTTCTCGATTTCGTACCAAGTTTTAAACGAAAGCAGCGCTGAATCACCCGCTGGAATCACCAACTTACGAGTCATGCTGTTTTTCAGATCATCGCCTTTTTGAGAGTGGAAAGAGTACTCACCAGCAAACGGTTTTAAACCCTCGATCTGTTTCTCCGGAAGATCCACTTTAATCATGTTCGGACGGCTGTTATCTGTGGTTTGGAACAGCGTATAAACCTGTGGATTGTCTTCTAGGTCGTCAATTGAGATTTGATCATCGTTAATCCAACGACCACCAATCGACTTTTGAAGGAAATGTTTTGCCCAAGAGCTGAATGCGGTTGGTTGAGTACCGCCAATTTGACCAGCCCAACTGCCAGAAGACATGATAGACCAGTAAGACACGGGCTCACCTTTACCTGTGTATTGCGTGTCGTACTCGTCTGGCAGACCTAAATCATGGCCATATTCGTGAGCACAAACACCCGCTGCCGCATCGATCGGTTGAATCGTGTAATCAAATGCTGCGTATTGGCCGTTAAAGCGATCTGGAAGTGAACTTGAGGTGCCTTCTAGCACATGTGTGCGACCAAGGTTGAATCGGTGAGACCAGATTGCATCAGGGCCCAACACGCCACCACCGGCTTCTTCGCCTACGGATGCGTGGAATACCATTAAGTGATCAATCACGCCATCGGGTTCGCGGAAATTTCCGTCGCCGTCATAATCGTAACGATCTTCGATGTCGTAATCGGCTAAGTTGATGCTCGGATCTTGAGCCAATTGATTGAGCGCTTCGCGAACCAGTTCTTGTGCGTTCAAGTCATTGTCGGTAGTCGGGGAGTTGCCACCATAGAATGATGCAGGCTTAGAGGCGCGATACCAACCCGCAGCTTGGCCCGCAACGCTGTAACTGTCACCCGATTCGCTTTGGTAATACTGACGCATCGAGATTAGGTTTTCGCCATTTGGCCCTGTGTAACCCGAGTTTGAAAACAACAATTCTTGATAATGTTCTGGGTTGTAGCTCTCGTAGAGCATTTGCGTGTGCGCTTCGGTTAGCCTGTTGTCATCCCAGTTCAAATCCGGGAAATCAACCAATAGCGCGAGCACTTTATCGGTACGCTTGGTGCCGACTTCCAAAGCAAAGACGCTCGCTTTTTTAACGCCAGACCCTTTTTCGATGGCTTTGAGTATTTTCGCTCGTTGCTCTAACGCTTTTTTACCGAATTGAGCATCACCTTTAAAACCGGAATTGATCTTATTTTTTAAGTAACGGTCAAGAGCATCGTGTTTTGCAACATCGCTTGCATCTTGATCGACTAAGCCTTGTCTTACTAGCATTTCAATCAGTTTGTCTTCATTAACAACACCTAAATCAATCGGCGTTTTAGCATAACTACTGACGCTAAATAGAGTAAGCATTGCTGAAGCTAGCAATGTTTTTCTCATTATCTTCATTACATTTCCTTTTTGTATTTCCATGTCGATATCAGAATCAACTCGCCTTATTCAGAATGGTTGTCCGAGTTTGGCTTAATACACTCTTTTGGTGTTTTAGGTATCTGACGTTTATTAGTTAACTTGCTTTTTCTTTCTATCTCGTTTGTATTACCAGATTCATAGGTACTTTCTATTTCTCGCTGATTTTTTAAATCAAACTGATTGCCTTTCACTTGCTTTGCGTTGAGATAGGTACGTAAAGCTTCGTGGTTGTCCTCGTAGGTTAAGCCAGAACAAATAACGCCTCGTTCAATCAATGACTTGAGTAACAGTTCATCATTCTCAATGGTGGAAGCCTGTGACAGTGAGGAGAAAATTAGAACCATTAAAGTCATTGTTTTGTGTGACATTTTTATATCAAGCCATCAGTTTTGATTATGTAACAAAATATATTTATAAAATTAACCAATCAAACTGATAATTATCACAAATCATTATCCGTTCCGGTTTCAACATTAAGAGTTAATATCAAATAAGATCGGCTATTTATTTTATTGTCAGCTATTTAGTGAATTTGTACGCATTAATAGTTGATAGTATTGATAATTAATAACAATGTTAGGCTTATGGTTACTATGCTGGAGAGCGCTTTATATAAGGTATCGGAGATTAATTAACTAACGCGATGTTCTATATTTGATGTTTAATAAATGCACGTAATAATTGAGTGTTTAGTAAATAATCACTCTCAAATTATTTTCACGAGAAATAGTATCAATTAGTTGTTCAAGCATGATTTAAAGTGCTTCACGAAAGGGGATTTGACATTTGAACAGCGATACGGGGTGATGGAAGAGAGAAAAGAGCCCAAGTTGAGGCTCTTTGGTAGCAGGTAAGCGAGTGTTTATCGCTTCTAAGATTGGGATACATCGCGATAAAAGTATCGCTCACAAACACTTGGGTTTATACGCTTGATGACGTTAGATATCAGAGCGATAACGAGCACTGAGAATACGAGCCTTCCCCAGAATATGGTGTAGAAATCGGCTCCTATCAGTAGGATCAACAAAGTATCCTCTATCAGGCTGTGGAGTAGGTTGAGCAACATGATCGCTGTGAATACGTCTCTTGCGGAGATGTGTCCCTTTTTCGCTTCATTGATTAATAATCCGCCCCCAAACGAAAGGCCAAGAGTAATCCCTATGATGGTTAGGTTGGTCGCGTCTTTGCTGATTCCCAACAACCTCAAGAATGGTCTCAACATGACTGCCATCAGTTTTTCAATTCCAACAAGCTTTAAGATCTTGAGTAGCAGTAATAGCGCTGAGATCACCATGAAGATAACCGCAAAACTCTTAATCTGATCCAAGGCCCAGGTGAGGTAACTGGTATCCGTTGATACTTCCGGTTGCCAAAGCACAGTCGCGGGGTAGTTGAGTAAGTCACCATATTGATAACTGAGGTTCAGCAGCCATGCTAATACCAAGCTGCCGCCGACTCTGACTGATAACGTTGCCAACCAACTCACGCCTGCTTTTTTGGCTATCGCACCTTCAATTGGCAGTGAATGGGCGAGAAGCATCATGCTGCCTAATACGGAGGCTTGAGCGACAGTAAGGGGAACATCGGAACTGATGAGAATGATTAACCCAGCATAGATGTTAGTGAGTATGGTGGTTGCCCATACCAAGCCCATCTCTTTTGGTAAGCCAACGCTTTCCATTATAGGGCTTAACCATTCGCTAAGAATCACGATACCGCCGAGCTCTTCGATCACTTTTATCACGATAATGATTGGAATCATGATTCGAAAAAGCGTCGAGGTGACATCGAAAATCTCTTTAAAGAGTTCTTTAAAAAATTGATAAGTGAATTTCATTGTTACGACCATTATTCGATTGTGTTGTATGAGAAGATCTTATCGCGATTGTTGTGATCGTAATTTTGAAATGGCTTTGTAAAGTTGCGTTAGATTTTTTAATTATCGTAGTATTAGAAATTATAAGTCACAAAACTATGGTTCTAAGAAATTATGGAAATAGACCGTATAGATCGAAGCATACTGGTAGAGCTTCAAAAGAATAACCGAATTCCTAATCAAGCGCTGGCTGAGATTGTTGGCTTATCACCGCCTGCTTGCTTGAAGCGAGTGAAGCGCCTGAGAGAAGAGGGCGTGATTGTGGGTGATGTGTCTATCATCAATCCTGAGCTTACTGGCAGTAAGATGACTTTGGTTGTGTCTGTGGAAATGGAGCGAGATCGAGGGGACATCTATCAGATATTTCGCCACTCTATTTCAAAGGCTGCGGAAGTGACTCAGTGTTACCAGATTTCCGGCAGCTTTGACTTTATGTTGATTGTTACGGTCAAAGACATTCAAGCCTATGAAGATTTTGTGGAGCGAGTGTTGCGTAAAGACTTAAACATTCGAAAGTTCCACACCTCTGTATCAATGAGAACGGTGAAGTTTAGTACCGCAGTGAACTTAGATGAGTCATAAACGCTAGCTTGAAGATATGTGATGCATTGAGGTTTGTGAGGTCACTGGCTTATTTTTGTTTAAATAGCAGGCATTTACACAAAATGTGATGTTCACATTTTGTCATAACTTTAATAATTGTATATATTCCTCGCCTAAAATAATAATTAACAAAAGTTAATATAATGACTGTCAGCTCATCTTCTCAATCTCGTGAAACGCTTCTCAGCGAAAACGAACAACTTGTCTCGACGACCGACCTTAAGGGCGTGATTACTTACAGTAATGATGCTTTTTGTCGTATCGCAGAATACAGCCAGCAAGAATTGCTAGGGCAACACCACAATATTGTGAGGCATGGTGATATGCCTAAAGCGGCGTTTGCCGATATGTGGGTAAACCTTAAGCAAGGTAAGGCGTGGCGCGGGATCGTAAAAAATAAGACTAAATCTGGTGGATATTACTGGGTTGATGCTTACGTTACCCCAATCTACGAGAGCGGCAAGGTGAGTGGCTATCAGTCTGTTCGTGTTAAACCGAAGAATGAGTGGGTGCAGATTGCAGATAAGGCCTACCAAGGTTTATTGAAGGCTGAGAAGTCTGGTCGCCAATGGTCATTACAGATCAGTGACAGTGTTCGCTATGCTGTCTTATTGGGCTCTCTGGCTGCGCCTCTGATTTCAAACCTTGTCGAAGTAGGGCAAGTATCCCAATGGCTTCTTAGCTTGCTGCCTGTTTCTGCATTAGCTCTGCTTTTCCGACAAGAGCTGATTGATACTCCTTTACAGCTGAAAAAACTGCAGTCGAAATTCGATAGTGTGAGCCGGTTGGTTTATTCAGGTAACAGTAAATTCTCAGTGGCCGATTTCCACTTAAAGCTGTTGTCTGCTCGAATTCGCACGGTACTCGGCCGTATGACCGATTCTGCGAAACCACTGCAAGACTTAGCCGATAATCTGAATGCTACTTCGTTTGAAGTATCAGAAGCGTTAGATCAACAAACCAAAGACATTCTACAAGTTCGTGAAGCAACGGAAGAGGTTGAAGTCACGGCGAATGAGGTCTCTTCTCGTACTGAAGAAGCGCATCAGATTGTTGATGTGACTCTACAAACCTGTGCGGGTGCTAAAGAGAGTATTAACCAAACTCACCGCAACCTTGAAAACCTAGCTTCACAGGCCGAGAAAGCCACACACACGACGTACCAGTTGAGCGACCAAGCACAGAGTGTCAGCAAGATCATGGAAGAGATCGGCGGTATTGCCGAACAAACCAACCTGTTGGCATTGAACGCTGCGATAGAGGCGGCGAGAGCGGGTGAGCAAGGTCGAGGCTTCGCAGTGGTTGCTGATGAAGTCCGTGCGTTATCCGGTCGAACATCTAAGGCGACGGTTCAAATCAAAGAGAGCATTGATACCATGCTCGCAACGATTGAGGGCTGGCAAAAAGATATTCTGGCTAACAGAGAGCAGACAGACGCGTGTGGCGATGTAGCAAAGGTAAGTTCAGAACGTTTATCGGAAGTTGAGAACCTGATGCAATCGATGAACGAGTTGATGCAGTCGGTAGAAAGCTCTGCGCATAAACAGCGTCAGCTATCGAGTGATGTAAACCTTCATATGCAATCTATCGCTTCAACGGCCGAGCAAAACCTGGTTGCGACGCATTCTGTTAAAGACCATTCAACAGAGCTGAAAGAGCAAGTGAACGAGTTCTATCAACTAGCGAAGCGTTTTGAAGAAAAATAGCTCTCAAAGATAATTAGAATGAGAAATAAGAGAAAGCCTTGCGAAATTAGCAGGGCTTTTTTGTAGCTCAACGCTTCGTTTTGAAAATCTTTGAAACAAAAATAAAACACCGTTCAATTACGAATGGGTTACACTTCTACTATTCCAATCAAACTTTGAGTTACTGAGATGCGCCCCCTTATTTTTACCGTTTTTTGTTTCAGTTTTATGAGCTTCCCAAGCTTAGCTTCAAAGGGGTCTCACTATCTCTATACGGGATATCAGAACACACGAGTTAGTGATGATGGCTTTCAAGATTACTTTGAAGGTTCTTACAACAATTCAGGCAGTAAGCAGCTTTACGGCGGCTATTTCGGAGGGAATTATGCAGTAACGGATTCTCTGTTTGTTGGTTTCGACTCTTCAAAGACGACACGATCTTCAACGACTTTGTCCGATCTGTCGATTCAATTGGGCTGGTACCATTCGGTCACTCAACAGGTTGAACTGTACGCATCTGGAGGCGTTAATTGGGTGAAACCTAAGAGACGTTCTTCGTGTCGTAATGACAGTATTCTTGACCCATGTAACAGGGAAACCAACAAAAACTACGATGAAGGATTTATCGGTGAAGCGGGCGCTGTGGTTTCGATTAACGAACGTTGGTCGCTGCAACCGTTTTACAGTTATACAGATACCTATGAACATGGTTTAAATAGCTTAGGGGTTGTGAGCTCGGTTAATATTATCTCGTGGCTTGCCGTTGATGCTGGTTATGACTACACCTATAGCAAAAACCTAAAGCAAAACACGGTTCGAGTCGGCGCGCGGTTTAGTTTCTAGTCTTTCATCTCTAACAGACAACAGACAACAGACAACAAACAACATATACAAAAATGTATGGTCCGCCCCGTTATTGCAACTACAATTAAGTAATAACGGAGTTGGTTTGCGCTAATGTATTCGGGGTCCTTGTTGGGAGCACTAGCTTCCCAGCTCCACGATGATATCCGCGCCAGATTATCCTTAAAAAGCCCAAAGCATTGATTGCTATTTTTTGTGTCAGGTTCTTAATCTGGCCGATTGACCGTTTTTGTCATCACGTTCATTGGCGTTGCAAACTTGGTTATAGCTAAACAGCCTTAAAAGCTTGGCGGTGGTATAACACCGCCCAAGCTATCCTCACTAGCTTGTTGGCTAATGCAACTACCACTACATTAAATGGTTTGGTGGCTCGTAGGTTCACAAGCCACTCTCCAAACACTTTCCCTGTCGTCTCTGGCCTAGAGAGTACAGCTCTTGCGCCATGGATAAACAGAGTTCTGAGGTGCTTATTTCCTCGTTTACTCATACCAAGTAGCTTGGTATTTCCTCCCGTTGAGAATTGCCTTGGTACAAGTCCCAACCAAGCCGCCATCTCGCGGCCATTGGTGAAGTTACTCGGAGAGCTTACATCAGCAATACACAATGTGGAGGTAAGATCGCCAATTCCAGGGATAGTTTTTAATAATTGAGCACTTTCGTTATTATCAACAATAGTTTGAAGTTTGATATCTTGGGTTTTGATTTGTTCATTGAGGTACTTGTAGTGTTCATGGATAGATATCAATTCACATAGCAAGCTTTTGGTAGTGATACTGTTTGTTCTGCTAACCATTGAAACAGAGACTTCATCTTTGCATGCCCTTTGGGAAAGCTAAGGCCAAACTCAAGTAAGATCGCGCCGATCCGCGACATAGTGGCGGTTCTCTCCTTGATATAACTATCTCTGACTCGATGAATCGCTGCGATGACTTGAGCCTCTTCACTTTTACAGCCACAAATCTCATGGTCGGTCGACTCGCAGCCTCTGCGATCGCTGAAGCATCGATGAAATCGTTTTTATTGCCTTTGACATAAGGCTTTACATACTGAGGAGGAATAAGTCGGGGTTGATGACCAAGCTCACCACACTTTCGAGCAAGCCAATGAGCACCGCCACAAGCTTCGAAAGCAATAGTTGTTGGTTCTATTTTACTAAGAAAGATTAAGAGTTGATTGCGATTAAATTTACGACGAAGCACCTCCACCCCACAACGGTTATGTGCGATAGCATGGAAGCAGTGTTTACCTAGGTCGATACCTAAAATATGAATAGAAGACATATGGTTCACCTCATTCTGAGAGCCTACTCTAAGCTTAAGGGCTTGAGAGTGAGGCGGACCATATAATTAAGCCCCGTATTTTCATGCGGGGCTTTCAGTATGCATCACCCATTTAAGGGCGGGACAATTTAATCAAGATTAAGCAAGAAGCTCTTTCGCTGTGTTTACTACGTTTTCAGTAGTGAAACCGAACATCTTGAATAGTTCGCCTGCTGGTGCAGATTCGCCGAACGTTGTCATGCCGATGATCTTGCCACCGAAGCCAACGTACTTGTACCAGAAGTCAGCGATACCAGCTTCTACTGCGATACGTGCTGTAACGTCAGATGGAAGTACAGACTCGCGGTATTCTGCGTCTTGCTTGTCGAATGCGTCAGTAGCAGGCATAGATACTACGCGTACTTTCTTGCCTTCAGCTGTTAGTTCAGCAGCAGCGCTAACCGCTAGCTCTACTTCAGAACCAGTTGCGATAAGGATAAGCTCTGGTTTGCCTTCGCAATCTTTCAGGATGTAACCACCCTTAGCGATGTTAGCTACTTGCTCAGCGTCACGGTCTTGCTGTGCAAGGTTTTGACGAGAGAAGATAAGCGCAGAAGGACCATCTTTACGTTCGATTGCCAGTTTCCAAGCAACTGCAGATTCAACTTGGTCACATGGACGCCATGTGCTCATGTTTGGAGTTAGACGTAGAGAAGCGATCTGCTCAACCGGTTGGTGAGTAGGACCATCTTCGCCTAGGCCGATAGAATCGTGCGTGTAAACTTGGATGTTCTGAGTTTTCATCAGAGCTGCCATACGCATTGCGTTACGAGCGTATTCCATGAACATTAGGAACGTTGCGCCGTATGGTACGAAACCACCGTGCAGAGCGATACCGTTCATGATAGCCGTCATACCGAATTCACGTACACCGTAGTGGATGTAGTTACCAGAGAAGTCGTTTGCTTCAAGCGACTTAGAACCAGACCACATAGTCAGGTTAGAAGGCGCAAGGTCAGCAGAGCCGCCCATGAATTCAGGTAGCATAGCACCGAACGCTTCTAGTGCGTTTTGAGATGCTTTACGTGATGCGATGTTTGCTGGGTTAGCTTGAAGATCAGCGATGATTGCCGATGCTTTCTCTTCCCATTCAGCAGGAAGATCACCGTTTACGCGGCGTTTGAATTCAGCTGCCAGCTCAGGGTATGCTGCTTCATAAGCTGCAAGTTTCTCGTTCCACGCTGCTTCCTTAGCTGCGCCTGCTTCTTTCGCATCCCACTCTGAGTAAACTTCCGACGGAATTTCAAAAGGACCGTGCTCCCAACCTAGTTGCTTACGAGTTGCTGCGATTTCGTCAGCGCCTAATGGTGCACCGTGACAGTCGTGCGTACCTGCTTTGTTTGGAGAACCAAAGCCGATTACTGTTTTAGTACAGATTAGAGTCGGACGAGGATCTGCTTTAGCTGCTTCGATAGCCGCGTTGATAGCGTCAGCATCGTGACCATCAACTGCTGGGATTACGTGCCAGCCGTAAGCTTCAAAACGCTTAGGTGTATCGTCAGAGAACCAACCTTCAACTTCGCCATCGATAGAGATGCCGTTGTCATCCCAGAAAGCAACCAGCTTACCAAGACCTAGCGTACCCGCTAGAGAACATGCTTCGTGAGAGATACCTTCCATCAGACAGCCATCACCCATGAATGCATAAGTGTAGTGGTCTACGATGTCGTGGCCTTCTTTGTTGAACTGTGCCGCCAGTGCTTTCTCAGCCATCGCCATACCAACAGCGTTGGTGATGCCTTGACCTAGAGGACCTGTAGTCGTCTCGATACCAGGTGCGTACCCGTACTCTGGGTGACCAGGCGTCTTAGAGTGCAGTTGACGGAAGTTCTTAAGGTCTTCAATTGAAAGCTCGTAACCTGCTAGGTGAAGCAGAGAGTAAATCAGCATTGAACCGTGGCCGTTAGACAGGATAAAACGGTCGCGGTCAGCCCACTCTGGGTTTGCTGGGTTGTGGTTTAGGTGAGAACGCCAAAGTACTTCAGCGATGTCAGCCATACCCATAGGTGCGCCTGGGTGACCAGAGTTTGCTTGTTGTACGCCGTCCATGCTTAGAGCACGAATAGCGTTAGCTAGATGTTTGCGATTCATAAGAACTTCCGAATAAAAATTAAGAAAAACAAAATTGATAAAAGTAGGGGAACTGAACGTTCCCCTATTTGAATTTGGTAAGAATGATTACAGCTTAGCTGCGATCATGTCTTCTAGTTTGCCTTGGTCAACGGCGAAGTTGCGGATGCCTTCAGCCAGCTTCTCTACAGCCATTGCGTCTTGGTTGTGGTCCCATAGGAACTCAGCGTGAGTCATCGCTGCTGGACGCTCTTTAGTACCGTTAGAGTCGATTAGCTTCTCTACTACTTCGCCTTCTGCTGCTTCTAGGTCAGCTAGAAGTTGAGGTGCGATAGTTAGACGGTCACAACCAGCAAGTTCAAGGATCTCGCCGATGTTACGGAAGCTTGCGCCCATAACAACAGTTTTGTAACCGTGGTCTTTGTAGTAGTTGTAGATATCAGAAACAGAGATTACGCCTGGATCTTCTGAAGCCTCGAAATCACGACCTTCTTTCGCTTTGTACCAGTCCATGATGCGACCTACAAAAGGAGAGATTAGGAATACGCCAGCTTCAGCACAAGCACGAGCTTGAGCGAAAGAGAATAGAAGCGTTAGGTTACAGTTGATGCCTTCTTTCTCTAGGATTTCAGCAGCACGGATGCCTTCCCAAGTAGAAGCCAGTTTGATAAGGATGCGGTCGTTAGTGATGCCAGCGTCATTGTACATTTTGATAAGTTGACGAGCTTTAGCAACGCTGCCTTCCATGTCGTAAGAAAGACGAGCATCTACTTCAGTAGAGATACGGCCAGGTACAACTTTCAGGATTTCTTTACCGATGTTTACGTTAAGCATGTCGCAAGTGTCTTGAACTTGCTGTGCTTTGTCATCGCTTTGCGCTTTAGCGTATTCGATAGAAGCATCGATTAGAGGTGCGTACTCAGCAATTTGAGCAGCTTTAAGAATTAGAGATGGGTTAGTTGTTGCATCTTCAGGAGTGTACTTGCTGATAGCTTCGATATCGCCAGTGTCAGCTACAACAGTTGTTAGTTTACGAAGTTGCTCTAATTTATTGCTCATTTTGATCATCCTATGTATCGCATAACACCTCGTTAATGGGAGAGGTGTGGGCATTTGCAAGCTAACTAATGAAGTTCTCAATGGTTGTACCAGTGAGCCAAACTTACATTAATTTAAATTTTTCTCCGAACGAACATTTGCACAGAACATTTGATCGCTCGATGAGTAAATGATGTAGCCATATTTATCCGATCTAGCACCAAAGTCAACGGTAAATAGTCCTGTATGGTGACTTCAGTCAAATATATTTCGCTCTAGTAATCATGGGGTATGCAAGCAAACGTTTAACGGGCAGAGTGAGGTGAATTCATCAACAATAAAACCAAGGCTATCACCGTGAACAAATGTTCCTTGTCGTTACATATGTTCACAGTGTAAACTTGTGTATCACTTGCTGATGCCTCGAATATTTGTTCTCAAAGCAGGTAAAATAATTGTTAAATATAGGTTGCGTGGTATATGAGTAAGAATATCCAAGATGTTTCCGAAGAAAACACTGATCTCCTCACTGAAGTGGCAGTTGCTTATTATCAGGATGGCGCGACACAAGAAGAGATCTCCAAAAAGTACTCTATCTCTCGTGCAAAGGTTGGTCGAATGCTCAAACAAGCCCGAGATGAGGGTATTGTGGAGATCACGGTGAAATACCACCCTGTCTTTAGTGCGAAGATCGAGCAACGCTTGATTGAACGCTTTGGTGTGAAACGTGCACTTGTGGCACTAGACCAACCGAACGAAGAGAAGCAGCGACTCCAAGTTGCAGGTTTAGTGTCTAACTATTTAACCAGTACCTTGAAAAACGGCATGGTGGTGACAGTAGGACAAGGGCGAAACGTATCGTCTGTTGCTCACCACACTGGCGTAATTACGCCACGTGACTGTAAATTCGTGTGTGGTATCGGCGGTATTCACCCAAGAGGCGGTATGTTTAATGCCGACCATATATGTAGGCAGCTAGCCAAAAAATACGGCGGCTCTTCTGAGACCTTATACGCGCCTGCTTATGCAGAAAACAAAGCGCAAAAAACCGCGTTCATGGAAAACAGCACCGTTAAGCAAACACTCGATTTAGCTCGAAAAGCAGACGTTGCTTTAGTCGGTATCGGTGACATGAGTGAAAACAGCTACATGGTCGACCTAGGTTGGTTTACTGCAGGCGAGGTTGTTCAGTCTCGATTACTACAAGGTGTGGTCGGTGACTTTGCAGGTTACGACTTTTTTGATGTACACGGCAAAGCAGCAAACACAGTAATGAGTGACCGAGTCATAGGCTTAGGTTTAGAAGAATTTCGACCAATAGCAGAAGTGATCGCCATCGCCGCCGAGAACAGTAAACCGTTAGCTTTATTAGGTGCATTAAGAACCGGCGTAGTCGATGTTATAGCAACCAGTGTAAGCAATGCTTTGACAGTACTTAACTTGGATGAGCAGATGAAGCACGCTGAGTTAGACGAAAACTGCTAAAGTATGAATGCTATTGAGAAACGAAAGGGAGCCCATTTGGGCTCCCTTTTTTGATTCATCGCGTTATTCGCGAGCTGGGTGAGATTAACTGACAGTTATGCCGTCGGTTCTGGTTGTTCTATTGTCTCAACCTGAGTTGGTGCTAGATACTCACTCAGTTCATCGTAAGGGATAGGGCGTGAGAAGTAATAGCCTTGCATTAAATCACATCCACAAGCCTTTAGAATCGAGAAGTGCTCGTTTGATTCTACGCCTTCTGCCAATACCACCATGCCGAAGTTTTTACCGATTGCGATAATGTTTTGCACCATAGTCAGTGACTGCTGGTCTATAGCTATGTTCTCAATGAAACTCTTATCAATCTTAAGTTCGTCGATAGGGAGTGCTTTCAACATGCTCAACGATGAGTAGCCAGTACCGAAGTCATCCAGAGAGATCTTAATATCGTTTTCTTTAAGCGCTTCAAACAGTGGTTTCACTATAGCCACATCTTCAATGAACAAGCTTTCGGTAATCTCTAGTGTTAAACAGCTTGGAGAGAACTGATACTTCTCAAGCGTAGCGAACAAGTGGTCAGAGAACGACTTATGTGAAAACTGACGTACAGATATGTTAATCGACAGCCCGATCTTCTGTTCTGTCGTTCGATGCAAATGAGCGATCTGCATAATGCTCGATTCAATAATAAACGTACCGAGTTTTTGCATTAAGCCCGTACTTTCTGCGACTGGAATAAACACATCGGGCGGGACAAAACCTAACTCGTCATCAATCCAGCGCACAAGTGCTTCGACACCATGAGTGCTCTTATCGGTACGCACTAAAGGTTGAAAAGCCATGAACAGCGTCTGCTTCTCGATAGCGATACGTAGCCTCTGTTCTACTCTCATTTTGTAGAGGTGAGCGTCTTGCATCGCCGTGGTGAAAATGCTGTACGAGTTCTGTTGTTGCTTCGCTTTGTACATCGAAATATCGGCAGAACGGAGCAAGCTATCCAAATCTTTCCCGTGTTCAGGGAAGCGCGCAATACCGATGCTGCAACCTAGTAAGAACTGAGAGTGTTCGACTTCATAAGGTTGAGAAAGCACTTCAATAATTCGCTCGGCGAGTCGTTTAATCTCAGATTCGTTCGTTAACGGCGTTAAGAATAGAAACTCGTCGCTCGATTCACGTACCAACAAGCTGAGTCGTGAGCGGAATCGCATCAAACGTAACGCAATCTGTTTGAGTACCTTGTCACCGAAGTCGTGCCCGTGAGTATCATTAACACATTTAAAGTTATCGATATCGATAAACAGCAGTGAGAATTGCTCAGACTCATCTTCAATCCATTTATCAATATTTCGACGCATGTATAAGCGGTTTGGCAGAGAAGTTAATGGATCGTGATTCGCTGGTAGATCAGCTGGCTTCGCGTTCTTTGCTCGTTCTTGGCAATCGACTTAACCAAAATGTAGAAACCAAATTGAAGGAAAATAAAGGCGCCGAAAAGAATGCCAAACTCTTGGATGAAGATGCTATCAACGTGAGTAAGATCTGTGCGTCCAACGACCCAGAGTTTGTAATCTGGAATGTATTTAGCGCTGACCAATGAGTGGTACATGTCGTCATCGACGCTGAAAGAGTATGTGTTATTTCCTGTTTTCGCTTCTTCGAGACTGACGTTCACTTGTTGTGCAAAACGATGAATGATGCGTGTTACTGCATCATTATCAACCGGCTCAAGATAAGCTTCGAGCGATTCAATATCGCTCGAATAAAACTGTCGGTAATTGTCGGGTCTTAGCAAGGTTAGGGTGTTGTAACTACCAGCGTGTGCATTATTTTCGAATACTATTGTGCTATCTAAGCGTAACCCCGCAGTCATTACGGCATCAATGGTCTTACCGTCCACTGAAATCGATTTTCTTAATGGGATGACTAGGCTATCTAGAGACTTTTGAAAATAGGTACGCCCTAGAACCATCTTGTCACTTGAAAGTGCTTCTAGAAAGGAGTCTCGAGTTTGTGGAAGCTCAAGTAAGTTGTCTTGGTCTGCCAGTTTGAGGTTTGAGCTAACAGACAAGTAGTCGCCCTGTGTGTTCAGCAGACCGAATGCAGTAATCGCTGGATGAGTCTCAAGCAGTTTACCCAATATTGGACGAATTTGAATGGCGGCAGTACGAGTGAAGTCAGACTGTTGAGCCAATTGATGACCAACAACTTCAAGAAGGGCTTCTTGACTGGTGAGAAGCGAGCTTACAGAGCTAGAAAACAGCTCAACTTGGATATGCTGTTGCTCAATGAAGTCATCTCTGTTTGCTTGCCACTTGGTTACGCCCAACACGGCGAAAAGTATCAAGGTAAGCAGTACGATCAGAGCGTACAGCGACCAGATATTTTTCTTGAATAGAGCCATGAGATGCCTTTTGTTGGTTACTACTTCTAACAGAGTGCAAGTGACAAACTATTGGGTCGTCAGTGTGATTCATGCAATGAAAGAGACAAACGCCAATGATGAAAGTATCAATGATTAAATAGTGTAACGACTACGAACGAAGATTCTTGAGTGAAATATTAATATTCACACGAGCAATAACGATTAGTGCATGATTGCTCACGATTTATGCTTTGCAAATTTATACAGATTAATAAAAGAACAGTGCTAATCTAGATTTGGCCTCAAACGAATATAGCGTTACCACAAAGAAAGAGCTTATTCAGTGAGATGTTAAGTCGTCACTAACAGTAAGCCCTTTATGCATGCGCAGTATATTCTAACAGTAGCAGTAAGCGAAGTTGAATTACTTTTTGGTCACAGCGATAGGTAATTGCTCGTTAGCACCCCATTCAGTCCATGAGCCGTCGTAAACACCCATTTCGCTCGAATATCCTGCTAGCTTGGCGGCAAGAAGAATGATGCAGGCTGTCACACCGGAACCACAACTAAAAAACATTGGTTGAGAGGGGTTTAAAGCTAACATTGAAAAGATGTCGGATAGCTCTTCTTGGGATTTCAATTTGCCTGCATTTAATACTTGTGCGAAGGGCAAACAAATAGAATTTGGAATATGGCCACTGCGCAAGCCTTCACGTGGCTCTGGTACTTCTGAATCGAAACGAGCTTGTGAACGTGCATCTAGAATGTTTGCACTCTTAGCATCGGAATAACTTTGGATTTGTTGAGCATTTACGAAGTAGTTGTCTTGAATATGACCTTCGAAGTTACCCGGTGTTACCTGAGTTCTGTACGAAGTGTCTGTGGCGTAACCGGCTTCGATCCATGCAGGTAGACCACCATCTAAGATGTAAACGTTTTTGTGCCCCATTGCCATAAACATCCACCACGCACGAGGTGAAGCCAAGGTTCCTGAGTTATCGTAAACCACAACTGTACTGTCTTGATTGATACCAATTTCCCGAGCACGAGTGTTGAAGTGTTTTTCGGAAGGGAACATATGAGGAAGCAAGGTATGCTTGTTGCAAAAATCTTTGTCGTAATCAAAACGAATAGCACCAGGAATCATTTGTCCTTTGATCTTTTCCGACTCACTTGGGATCTGAAATTCGATACTGGCGTCTAGGAGGATGATGTTGTCTTGTTCTAGCAAACGTTGTTGAAGCTGTTCCGGTGAAATGAGTGGCTGATTCATTCTTCTTATATCCATTCTTGTTGTAGTTATTACTGTGGTTATATCGACGACTAAGGCGCAGTTCTACAGTGGATGAACTGATAACTGCTTTGCCCGGTTATTTGATTGTTTAATGTATCAAGCGCGACCACAGAATCAATAGGGCAGTCTGTGGTAGGTGCAATGGAAACGCGAAATACTTGATTATCTTCTGTCTGAACGGTGAGGTAACGTCGGTGCCCGTCTAGTGACTGAGTGAGAGTATTGGAAATCACTTTGGCTTGAATACGTTGTCCTGTCTCAGAGGTCAAAGGGAAATAGGTAAGAGCCAACAGTACGCCCACACCACACATTAAGATAAATAGACCTATTTTTAACTGTTTCATGAGAGTAAGTCTTTGAAGGTTATCTTGAAAATATAAGTGAGATCGGCGTTAAAGTGAATCAAGTCAATCAGAAACAATGAACTCACTCTAGATTCGAACCCAAACAAAAAGTGAGCATTTCAGCTCACTTTAAAATTATCAGTAATGAGTTATGAAAAACTCTTAACTAAGATCTTTACCAAACGATTTGAGAATCCGTGCTAGATACCACTTGTTGTAATGGTGGCTGACCATCGTAAAACCAAATTTCGACCAAGAGAGAGTCGTGGTTCACAGGAGCAGTAAAGTTAGAGGCAAATACGCCATTGTTTAACGAGCCTGCAATCACTTTACTTGAGTAGTCCGGTTTCAATGTAGAGTCATCTCGCGTGCTAAAACGACTATAAACGGTGACAAATGAGCGAGCGGTAGAAATGCTACTGATGTCGATGTCGAGATCAAATTGCTCTATTGAGCTGTAATCAAAGCCATCGGGCACAACCACATCACTCATTGTATAGGTTGGTGTTGCTGCCGCACTTGTTACCGGAGAAGGCGTTGTCGTCACTGGCGTTGAAGGCGCAGCGGGAGTCGACGGTGTTGCTGGTGATGGCGTAGATGCACTGCCTCCACCACCGCCCCCACAACCAACTAATACCAGTGGAGTGACAGCTAAAATAACAGCCAACGATTTCTTCATATTCCAAGTGCTTTGTGCAGACATACGATTTTCCTCCGATAGATTGCGACTTGAATCAACGCAATGAGCTTTTCGATATTGTTTATTTTGAATAGTCATAGCATTTCTCCTTATGGCACGTAGCATTGGTTGTCTGCAGGTGATTCATGCCACGTTTGATTCGTGTCACCACCGGACTCTGCGTATTGTTTGAACTCTGGATAAGCGGTAACAATATCCACATACTCTTGAGGCCATTGCCACTCATCGGTTGACGTGATGATCAGTGCCCAAGGGTGGTTCTCTGCCGTTTTGAAATATTTACCTGTTGATGGGTTACTGTCATCGACACCTAATCCAGCTTCAAAGAGGTTATCGGTATCAAAGGCTTCCGTTGGTGCTTGGTCTGTTAGGTGAATTTCCCAACTGCGTCCTGGGTGCAGAGGTAGGTTTTCACCGTGATAGTAGCCAGGTGTTGCAAAGATAAACGGGTCGTAAGGCATATCTGTCCATGTATCAGTACTGATACCATCGCCCGATAAGCTGATTCCTATTTGGAAAGAGAACTGTTCGTCGTCTTTACATGAGTTACTGGTTCGATAGAAGGTACATGATGTCTCTGTTTTAGACGTTAAATCTTCGGCGGCAATAAATATCGCTTCACTACGTCCGTCCTCCATGTCTAAGTCAGTAAAGACGCCATTGTGTTTCATGTAAGAATTACCGCTGTCTACCGAGCTTGGAGCAAGGTTTGGTAAGCGAACAGCGAAACCATTCCTATAGGTTGCACCAACAGCAGCTAGGCGACCGTCGATAGTGGATTTCACTACTTTTCCGTCTTTTAGGATTTCTGTGATTCGATACATAATTACGGCATCACTCATGTCGTAGTCGGCTTTATACGGCCAGTTGTCTTCATACGCCAAGGTTGCGTAACCCGAAGCGCTTGGGAAGTAACGAGCTGTGGCACCGTCATTAAGAACATCGACTTGAATATCAACTACCTCGCCAGATGTTGAACCACCAAAGTAGCTCAGGTTGGTTTGTTGACTGAATCTGAAACGAGCCCAAGTTGTCCCTGTTAGTGCGTTGATATCAACATTAAGGAACAGGTCATTCTCACCCGCATCCAATTGGTAGTCGGTAAATACTTGCTCATTAGCGCCATCGAAGCTGCCATCTTGGTTCCAATCAATCCAAGCTGAAAGGTAACCGGTTGTTGAAGCTTCAATCACAACTTTTGAATCGAGTCCGGCTTCAAGTGCGGTAACAAAACCGATACCACCGTTTGCCCATTCATCATCAATGCCAACACTTTCATCAGATTGCGGTGTTACGTAGCCATCAAGGTCTGCGTCGGGTGCGTCTGTACCTAACCAAGTGATGCCATCCAGTTCATGTCGAGGGCCATTGCTTGCTAATAGAGTAAGGTAGCTGTTTGGTGCGTCACCGAAGTCGATGTTTGAGTCTTCATCAACAACAGGAGCATTGGCACAACGAGCACCATCATTTTGATTGGAAGCAGGGCCGTTTGAGACAAACTCAACGGCTGGAACAATCCCGGCAGCGATATTGGCCGCATTGTCTGGAGATAGGTTGATACGGTAGATCTTACCGTCTTGATTTCGAGATACGTAGTAATAGCCGTTTACATCGAAATAACCTGCACCGAACGTACCTGTTTCTCCAGTATCACCGATGTAGGTTTCTGCACCCGTTGTAGGATTAAAGCTGTACAAGCCACCAGAGTTGTTGTCGATACCATATAAAGAGCCATCACTTGGGTGGAAGGCAAAATCAGTTAATTTCACCGTTGCTGGGCTGCCTGCGATTTTGTTGACCGTTACGGTTGCATTAGGATCTGAATCGAGAGGGGATAGATCAACCGTGAACAGCCCCTTACCGGTGCGGTACAGGTAGTAAACATGGTCGTAGACATCGCCGACATAGAAGGTATGGTCGGTTGGTAATCCGCTGGTATTGATGACTTCTGCTTAGAAGTCTTGCCCAAGACGTACTAGGCGTTTGTTTGTGGTGTCATATCCGTAGATGTATCTGTCTTCGAAGTCAAAACCGACACCGTTGATGTTAGCGTTCATCCCCGTATCGTCTTCTAGTAGGGTAGTTGAACCAGTAACGAGGTTGACTCCCCAGACTTGAACTGGAGTGGATTGAAAAAGGTATGCCTTACTAGGGCAAGTATCGAATGGCGCTGCGTTGGCGACCAGTGGCGCACTTAATAGCAAACTTAACGTTGTAATTCTCATATCTACATCCTTGTGATGGAAGGTCTAGATACTTAATCAAGTAATGTGCCATTTTTAAATTATTGATTTTAATGCTTTTTATTTTTGATAATTCAAGTTTTTGTTGTTTTCTCAAAATGAGAATTCAAATGAAACTAATCTCTTAATAACTATTTCAATTTGATAACCCTGAGTAGAAGCTAAACTTCAGACATAAAAAGCCCTGACTTATCGTCAAGGCTTAGGTTCTCGATAGGGGGATATGGTTTAGTCTATCCACACACCGAACAGTTAGGCATGTTCATTAAATTCATTTCACGCCAGCTGTGTGACATGGCATCGAGAATCAGAAGCTTACCTTGTTTTGGCTGTCCAAATTTAGCAATCACCTTAATGGCTTCTAGAGCTTGAGCAGCGCCCACCATGCCGACAACAGGAGCCATCACACCGGCTTCGACACAACTTAGTGCCGCATTGCCGAACAGAGCGCTTAAGCATTGGTAACACGGTGCATTTTCGTCTTGATAGGTGAATACGCTAATCTGACCTTCCATACGAATCGCAGCACCAGAAACCAATGGCGTTTTAGATGCGTAGCATAAGCGGTTAAGTTGATTGCGCGTTTCAACATTGTCACTGGCATCAAGCACTAACGAATGCGCTTCAATGAGCTTCGCTAGTGTCTCGTCATCAAGCCTGTGATCGACGGTCTCAACTTTAAGGTGAGGGTTCAATACCTGTAGCGACTCTGCGGCTGAATCGACCTTCTTCTTACCAATATCAGCATCGGTGTGAAGCACTTGTCGCTGCAGGTTTGAAAGCTCAACAACATCATCATCGATTAACGTTAGCTTACCAATGCCTGCTGTCGCAAGATATTGGGCAGAAGCGCAGCCTAAGCCTCCTGCACCTAACACCAGTATTGAGCTTTGTTTCAGCGCTTCTTGGCCCTCAAAATCAAACTGTTTAAGGATGATCTGGCGGTTGTAGCGAAGCATCTCTGCGTCAGAAAGTATTTCCATCAGCAAGCCTCGTTAGTAAAGCGTAGAGTTAAACAGTTGAATTTGAACTGTTTCGCCGACTTCTACACGACCACGTTCGCGCTCTAGTACCACAAAGCAATTGGCTAGGCTCATCGAGCGGAAAGCACCTGAGCTTTGGTTACCCGTTGTTTCTACTACAAATTGACCGTTTTCAATCGAGTAGATGCCACGTTGGTAATCCGTACGGCCTGGGCCTTTTTTGAATGCCGACTTAGTTGTCGCTGGAATAGATTCTGGCGCTGTCCACGCTGTATGACCTGCCAGTTTAGCCAGCATAGGTTGAACCAACACGTACATAGTCATCATTGCAGAAACTGGGTTACCCGGAAGGCCACAGAACCAAGCGTTGTCTAACTCACCAAAAGCGAATGGCTTACCCGGTTTGATTGCTAGTTTCCAAAAGCCGATTTCGCCAAGTTCTTCAAGAATGTCTTTGGTGTAATCAGCTTCGCCTACACTTACGCCGCCAGAAGTCACGACAACGTCTGCCAACTCCTGAGCTTTTACAAAGGTCTCTTTAAGCGTTGCAGGGCAATCAGGAATAATGCCTAGGTCAATCGCTTCGCAACCAAATGCTTCAATCAGCGGTTTGATACCGTAGCGGTTGCTGTCGTAGATCTGACCATCTTCAAGAGGCTGACCTAGCGGTTTTAGCTCATCGCCAGTAGAGAAGAAAGCGATTTTAGGTTTGTGTACAACAGTCACATGGCTCACACCGAGTGAAGCGATCATTGGAATGTCGCGAGGTGTTAAACGTTCGCCACGGCTAAGAACGATGTCACCTTGTTTGATGTCATCACCAGTAGGGCGAATGTTGTTATTCAGTTTGATGTCGTCTTGCTGAATCTCAATGCCCGCATCCGTCTCGCGAGTATTTTCTTGCATGATGACGGCATCACAACCTTCTGGGATTTTTGCGCCAGTCATAATGCGAATACAGGTATTACTTGGCCATTCACCTTCAAATGGCTGACCCGCAAAAGACTTGCCCGCCAATGGTAGTACTTTACCGTTCTCTAGGTCCGCTAAACGCAGCGCGTAACCGTCCATTGCTGAGTTATCAAAAGGAGGTACAAAAATAGGGGAGAGTATGTCTTCAGCAAGAACGTAGCCTAATGCATCGGCCAATGGCAGAGTTAGAGTCGTTTGAATAGGTTTGATTGGTGACAGCAGCTTATCTAGTGCTTCTTCAATTGGCATTAAGCCCGGAGCGTCGCAACAGCCCATAATTGAAATCCTTTGATCGTTATTGTTTTGATTTTGTGGTTGGCCATGGTGGTTGAAGAATGATCAGAACACCTGATTTGCCAACGAAATTCTATCCACTCTAGCACAGTTTAAGCCCCGTAAATAATGACCTCCCTTAAAATATGGGTGTATTTATTCAAAATTCCGAGTATCCTTGTTTGCCATCCAGAAGGGGTAATAAAAGAGGAAGTTCAATGTCAGGTCTTAGCGAATCAGCGAAGTTGGTTAAAGATGCGCTAGCAAGCCGTGGTTTAGAGACACCAATGAGTCCAAACCAGGTTAGCCGAGAAGAGAAAAAGGAACGAATCGAACACCATATGCGTGAGATTCTCACTCTACTCGAACTTGATCTTACGGACGATAGTCTGGAAGAAACACCACACCGTATTGCAAAAATGTATGTGGATGAGATTTTCTCTGGTTTGGATTACGCTAATTTCCCTAAAATTACCGTAATTGAAAACAAGATGGGCGTTCACGAAATGGTACGTGTAAAAGACATTACCGTGACCAGTACTTGTGAGCACCACCTAGTGACGATTGATGGTAAGACTGCTGTCGCTTATATCCCTCGTGGCAAGATCATTGGTCTGTCTAAGATCAACCGTATCGTGCGCTTCTTTGCACAGCGTCCACAAGTTCAAGAGCGTATGACTCAACAGATCCTTGTCGCTTTGCAAACCTTGCTTGAAACAGAAGATGTTGCAGTTACTATGGATGCGGTTCACTACTGTGTTAAATCACGCGGCGTGATGGATGCAACCAGTGAAACGACAACGACGGCTTTGGGCGGTATTTTCAAATCTAACCCAGCAACGCGTCACGAGTTTTTACACGGCCTACGTTAATCGCCTATGATGCGATAAGTACGATTTAGCCTCAGTAAATCGGCAACCAAGATTCTAAGCCTCGCACTCGCGGGGCTTTTTTGTACTTGTAGTAAAGTTAATTACAATGACTGAGAATGTCGTCATTCCCTAGAGTGAAGAATGAGCGAGTAGGGAATCTGTTTGTCTGCGCGGTTTTCTGACTTTGTATGAGCTCCCCGACTCAGTAGCTCCTCCTTCTCGAGGATGACGGCGGTTATTGGCGTGTTAATGCAGAAGTGTTTCGGCGAGCTTACACCGGAGCATCTTAAGAATATTAGTGATCATTGGTTTATCTGTGTAAGTGTCTAGGTGAAGCACACTCAATAAATTTGGAGCACACACGTTCGTCATTCCCTAAAGCGAGGCACGAGCGTAATAGGGAATCTGCTTTATGCTCTGAATTGATAGTGAAAACGGTGGTTGGAAATAGATGCGCTCTACAGGGTGTAAAGCGCAACTTGGATACAGCAGCTGGTGGAGTGCTTACGATAGGTTAAACAAACGCTTTAAGCTATGAATGAAACCAGACGGCTTATTCTCTGCTTGGTAGATGTTCAAACCATCATAGAAGCTCGCCATGAACTCAACACGGATTTCATCATCTGTGCTTCTTGATAAGCGAGACAGCAGTTTGGCGGTTGCTGCAGCGTGATCATTGGCTAGGCTGTAATCCATTCCAAGTCGACCTTGAATGAACAACCATAAATGCGTCACTAACTTTAACTGCTGGGAGCTAGAGTTTTGAAACTTGTCGCCGTGCTCACTGCCTACTGTGTTATCGAATATACTTTGCATCGCTTCGCTAGCATCTTTATTGCTCTCAAAGCGATAGCTAGCGTCGATATGCTCTTTGGTTAACAAGCCTAACAGTGTCTGACGCGCCGAGTTATCAGGCTTATTCTCACAAGCGTGTTTAAACAGGGCATGGTTTTCGTCAATAAAAGACGCTAGCTCTTTCTCAAAACCTGTCGCAATCACAGTTACTGAGTCTAAACCAGACTCTTTCAAACAAACGTGAAGTTTGGTTTTGGCTTGCTGGTTTGCTTCAAGTTTCTGCTGACTGTTAGTTGGTAGCTCAGTCATTACTCTGTAGCTCTTCCCACGTGACTTCAGCTGATTGCGTGTCGCTATTTACGAACGCCGAGTTACCCGTCAGCATCACTGAAAGATCCATTGTACGTTGTGTCATTGCGGCTAATTGCTCGATACCGTCGTTGTCTAAACGAACGATTTGAGCTTTTAGGTAACCGAACTTACCTTTGTTCTGTTCCCACCAAACGTTTGATTTAGTGTTGAAGCTGAATACGCGCACAGATTTAGATAGACGAGTCGCTTTCTTAACTCGTTCTGGATCCGGTTCGCCCACATCAACCCATTCTAGGATCTGGTCATCTAAAGACTTCTGCCATAAATCTGGTTCTTCAATGCTAGACAACCCTTTAGTGAACTCAAGTTCAGGAGAGGCATTGATACAAAAAGCCATGATACGAGCCATCATTCGCTGTTCTGTTTCAGACGGATGTTGTGCAACCGTTAGATTAAAAGAGTCGTAATAGTCGCGATTCATATCGGTTAAAGAGATACGAAACTTGTAGATTGTCGGTTTAAGAGCCATTGAGGAGGTGTCTTAGGTAGAAATAGTGAAGGGGAATATTACCTTAAATCTCTGAATAGCGGGTAAAAAAATAGCCAGCAGAGGCTGGCTATTTTTAGAAAGCTTTAAAATACTAAATTAAAGTACTTTGATGCTGTCAGCTTGTGGGCCTTTTTGACCTTGAGATACTACGAACTCAACTTTTTGGCCTTCAGCAAGAGTTTTGAAACCGTCGCCTGTGATAGCAGAGAAGTGTGCGAATACGTCTGGGCCGTTTTCTTGTTGAATGAAGCCGAAGCCTTTAGTTTCGTTGAACCACTTTACTGTACCAGTAACTGTGTTAGACATGATGATATCCTAAAATTAAATTTTTATTTTGAGCCAATTGTGGCACTGATAGCGCGGAAAAGTTTATTGCTATTGCGTACAACACAACGGGGTTACTAGTAATCCAACGAAATGTTTATATACAAAGAACTTTCTTTCTAGCCGGAAACGAGTCTAAATCAAATCAGGGGATAGTCAATCGAATACATAGGGAAAGGTTGCAGAAACTTGGGGGTAGTCAAACTTTGCATTCCTTAAATATCATGGAGTTACAGTTGTATGGTGATTTCTTGTCGTTTTTGTGAAAAACATAGGTATGTTTGATGACAAAATTAGAGTCGTTGCACTGTTTTGGTACATTTTATTTTGCAGTGAGTAAGCCGTTAATTGGACTTTGAGCCCAGTTGTAACGGCTTTTATTTATAAATTTTTTTGTCAGTATCGTGTCTCTATTCTAAAGAGAGTCAGGCTATTTTTTCAGGCGATAAAGGTTGCCATTATCTGTACTAAAGAAGATGTCGCCGCTTGGTGAGGTTTCGATGTCTCTAATCCTTTCCCCTAAGTCTTCTAGAATGCGCTCTTCTTTTATTGCCTTACCTTGCTCGTTGACTGTGACAATATTGATATGGGTAAGTTTAAGTGCCCCTGCCAACAATTTACCTTGCAGTTCTGGGTATTTTTCACCTTGGTAGACGATCAAACTTCCCGGTGCGATTGAGGGAATATAGACCTTTTTGGGCGCTTCGATGCCTTCTTTGGTTTCCGAATCACCAACGCTGATAGGGCCCCAATACTCTTTGCCGTGCGAAGTAACTGGCCATCCGTAGTTGGCTCCCGCTTTTATTAGGTTAATTTCATCACCGCCACGCGGACCGTGTTCAATAGACCAAAGCTTTTGACTTGGAAAATCATAGAAAAGCCCTTGTGGGTTGCGGTGACCGAAGCTCCAAATCTCATTGAGAACCTTGTCGTTATTTGTGAAAGGGTTGTCGCTTGGTGCGCTCCCGTCAGCATTTAGCCGCAATATCGAGCCTGCATGGGTTAAGGTATTTTGACCATTGTCTCGGTCACCACGGTCGCCAATGGAAAAGTACAGATGACTATCGTCAAAGGTAATGCGGCTCCCAAAGTGACGACCTGTGTCAGTTTTCGACTTAGAAACAAACACATCTTGCCAATTGGACACTTCATCATTTTTGTATGTAGCAGAAGCGAGTGTGGTTACGCCTTCGCCATCGACGTCTTTACTGTAGGTAACATAGAACTTGTCTTCTTCAAAAGGGGATAGCGTGATATCCAACAGGCCACCTTGACCTTTTGCCCATACATTAGGCAGCCTGAACAGTGTATTTTGCTCTCCTGACTTCAAATCAATGTGTTTAATGACGCCTGCTTTTTCTGTGAGAAGCATAGAACCGTCATCGACATAAGCTAGCCCCCATGGGATTACGAGACCGTCTGTGATCTTCTCAGCTTGCCATGCAAACGCTGGGGTTGAAGTGATGAAGCCTGATGCGATGATTGCAAGTGCAGAGGAGAGAATGCGGTGATGAGTGTTCATTGAAGTCCCTTCATTATTACGAACTAGTGTTAGTCTAGCGTGTTTGAACGACAGGCGGAAAGTTAAGGAGTGTGAAAAGTCACTATTCACATATTTAGTTCAGTCAGTATTGTATGATTATACAAGCTCACGTATGTTTACCCTGCCAAACTCTAATTGATTCCTTTCGGAGAACCATGAATACCACACCTGCAACATGCTCACTACTTTATGCACCTTCATGTTGTCAGGTTGATGACCCAAGTCTCTTTTTAACCCCGCGTGCAGCATCATGAGTCGTCGATTCGATTTTAAGTCGATTTTACTGGCGTGTTTGGTTATCAGTATTGGCCAACTCAGTATGGGTTTGGTGTTTCCTTCATTACCTTGGATCGCCAAAGACTTTGATGTCTCGCTAGAGCAAGCTCAGCTTCTGGTGAGCGTGTATTTGTTGGGTTTTGGTCCGTCTCAGTTTATCTATGGCCCAATCTCAGACGCTTTAGGACGTAAAAAGGTTCTGTTGAGTGGCTTGTTGCTCGCCATGCTTGGTCTGTTGATGATCATCTTCTTCAGTCATTCGTTTACCAGCATGGTGTTGGGGCGATTTCTGCAAGGCTTAGGTACAGGCTGCTGTGCCGTGCTTGCTCGCGCTTCCACAAGGGATAGGTTCAGCGGAGCTGACTTACCATTGGCGATGTCCTATATCGCCATGGTGGCGTCTATTACTCCCCTGATTGCGCCCGTTATCGGTGGGTTTATCAACTTCCACTTTGGCTGGAGTATGGTATTCATCTCGCTACTTGGGTATGTCTCATTGGCTTGGGTGGTCTTGGCGTTCAAATTCAAAGAAACCGTTACTCAATTCTCTGCGATTCCTTCGCCGAAGAAAATGGCGTTGCAATACAAAGAGCTACTCACTTCTCGCTACTTTATGAGTTTTGCGAGCATTGGCTGGCTTAACTTTAGTTTGATGATCACCACTGTGTCGGTGATGCCATTTATCATGCAGAACCAGATCGGTATGACGTCCGACGAATACGCGATGTGGGCGGTGATTCCTGCATTGGGCATGCTTGGCGGAACTAGCTTGTGTAACCGTATCCGCCCAATATTAGGCAATAAGAAAACACTGTTATGCACGCCTGTGTTACACATCTCTGCTGCGTTGTGGCTTTTCTTCTGCCCACTTGAGCCTTTGTATCTAATGATAGGCCAGTTCTTGATGATATTGGGTAATGGTATTGCACTGCCTTGTGCTCAAGCTTTGGTAATGCTGCCTTACAAGAAGAATGCAGGCGCGGCTGCTGCGATGTCGGGCGGCGGTCAGATGGTCGTGTCTTCGATTGTCAGTATGGGACTGGTTAAGCTTGGATTAGGAGAGGCGTGGCATTTATCACTGGTCATTGCGTTATTCACCGTGATTACGCTGTTTAACATTCTGCGTGGCTTTAGTAGCCAAGAAGCCAGGGATTCTCAACTTAGCTAGTGAGTTAAGATTAGTTAGCGAATTTAAACAGAAAAGGCCATTGAAGTGATGAATTTCAATGGCCTTTTTAATGTTCAGCGTTTGGTTTTAAGTTGCCAGAATATTGGCTATTCGCAGACGACGGCGACTTTCTCGCTTGCCGCTGTTTTAGCTGGAACCGGATGGTCGATCAGTCGGATAGGGGACTCATACAGTGCAGACAGTGCCTGTTCATCAAGTAACTTATCGGCGCTGCCTTCAAATGCAATTTGGCCTTTCTTCAGAGCAACGATGTGTGTCGCGTAGCGCAGTGCAAGGTTCAAGTCGTGCAGAATCACGATAACGCCAACGTCTTCCTTTTTGTTCAGTTCAGACAGTAAACCCATCAGTTGGAATTGGTGATGAACATCCAATGCTGATGTTGGCTCGTCGAGGATCAATACCGGAGACTGCTGAGCAAGCAACATCGAGACCCACGCACGCTGGCGTTCACCACCGGACAAATCGTCGGCTAATGCTTGTGAAAATTCGGCGACGCCCGTTCTCTCCATCGCTTGTTGGATGATGGATTTGTCTTCAGAGTTCCAACGACCTAACGCACCTCGCCAAGGAAAACGCCCTAAACGAACCAGTTCTTGCACCGTTAAGCCAGCCGAAGCAGGGAGCTTTTGCGGCAAATACGCAATCTTCTTGGCTAAGTCTTTGCTTTTTAATGAAGAAAGAGACGCATTGTCTAATTCAACAGTACCGTAGTCTGGCGACATCTGTCCTGAAAGCAAGTTAACAAGAGTGGATTTACCAGAGCCATTGTGACCAAGAACCACGGTAAGCTCATTCGTCGGAATTGAAAGCTCATTAATTGCGAGAATGGTTCGCTCATCACGAACGATTTTGATGTTTGAAAGCTGAAACATGTCAGTCCTGTTTTTAGACCAATAAAGTTGCTCAATAAAAGCCGCTTTACTGGTCTCTAAAAATAGAGGGTGAAATTAAGCGGTTTTCTTGTTGTCTGGGTGTCTAGGGCAATCGTCGCAATACTTCCTAGAGTTGCATTTGTAGACTAGGCAGCAGCTTACTCTAATCAGTTTAAGCATCCCAGAATCGGCATCGACCTTGAGGCTGTCTAAGTGACTTTCAGGTAATTGGCATGCGTCTAACCAAAGCTTAGCTTGTGCAGTGATGTAGTCGTTGGTCAGGCTCGGTTCATGTTGCTGCAATTTGATCAAACTGCTTAACAGTAGATCCGCCAACAAATGGTTAGTAAAACCAGGGCGGATGCGTGTCCATTCACTTATTTGGCTGCGATAAAACTCAGTAAGTGCAAGTATGGCTTCGCCCGCTTTAGGTATCAATTCTTCAGGTGAGCCGTGTTGATGATCACCATTAAAGAAGCGATACCCTGTGACGAACTCTTTGTACCTAAACTGACCGATATTCTTGATATCAGGCAGCGAGTGAAGGCCGTAGATAGACACGAAGGTCACATAGATGGGCTGCCAGCAGACGAGATCCCAAGTCCGAGTCAACCAATAAGCTTTACCTGCTTCTGTGTGATTTTCCGCTAAGCCGTCGTAAACACGTTTGATCTCGATATGGCTCTTATCATTCGTCATCGCGATGGTTCTGCTGCTCAGAGAACCATAACTGCCGCTTAAATAAGGCGTGACTTGTTTAGAGTAAGCGAATATTTTTTGGTGTAGAGAAGGGGCTCTCCGACGAGTGATGATGTTGTGCAGCTGGGAAAGCATCTTAAACCATTAAATGAGAATCAATTTCGTTATCATAGCGAACCTTTTCGAGGATAACCATACAAAATGGAGCATATCCGCGGAGAACACGTCATATAAGATATTTATAAATTGAGCATGCCTTAGTCATTTTTAAGTGATAAAAGTCGCTTTAAATGATAAAAAGTATTTCTGAATCTAATATGTTGTTGCCACTACCGAGAGTTTGAAAGCTTGACTATGAACACACCTGCATTTGACCGTATTAGCCGCGTATTGGCTTATATCCATGCGAACCTTAGCTCGACACTATCGCTAGAAGATATTGCGAAACAGAGCTGTTGGTCTCGCTGGCAGCTGCAAAGGGTGTTTCAAGCTGAAACGGGACTGACCGTGGCAAACTACGTGAGAGAGCTAAAGCTAAGCCAAGCGGCTGAAGAACTGTTGGACAGCAAAGAGCGAGTGATTGATATCGCGCTTGAACTCGGATTCAATTCAGAAATTAGTTTTAGTCGTTCTTTTAAACAGATGTTTGGCTCCAGTCCTAGTCAGTATAGAAAAGCGGGTAAAAGAGCAGGGCTTAGAAAACCGATACAAGTCTCTGAGACGGTAAGCGCTGCTGATAACGGTCCACTCAGTTTTGTTGAGGTACGCATTGATGAAAGAGAGTCATTCCTTGTTAAAGGTATTACCTCAGAAATAAGCGGCTTGTTTTCACTGACACAAGACTTTGCAGAGAAAGTCCCTCAATTGTGGTCACGCTTAGAAGGGGAAGTGACACTACCAGACGATAACGCACTTCAGTTTATTGGTGTGATTGACCTGACCCAATCTTGCTTTGATGGTACCAATATTCATTATTGGGCCGGAGTAGAACTGAATGACGAGATTTCAATTCCTCAATTGCCGAGCATTATCTCTGATAAGTTAGACGTATTAACCATTCCAAAGCAAACCTATGCTGTGGTTAAACACTGTGGTCCGATTGAGAACCTTAGACACACACTGAGTTGGTTTGTACTTAACTGGCTGCCGAGTTCTGGTTATCGAGGTGTTGACGGTTATGAGCTTGAAGTATACCCATTAGCCTATCAAGCTCGTGCTACAGATGCTGTCATGGAATACTGGGTTCCTATTACTAAATCCTAACCATACCTTCGTTCCACCCTTTCGTTAAACCTCATCTAAAATAGGGTCAATTGTGCTTTTAATCAGCAATTGACCTAATTCCATTAAAAATAGGCCAAGTTCTTTGTGAGTTTGCACCAAATTGTTAATTATCCCATTCATAGATACATACAATGCAAATGAGATTTATTATTATTTATATTAAGCATTGGTACCGAGGGAATCATGACCACTCACACTCGTTTTAAGTATTCATCACTTGCAGTAGCGTTGCTCACTGCATTTTCAGCGCAAGCCTTGGCGGAAGAGACAGCTACAGCAGCAGATTCGAATGTAGAAACTGTTACGATTATGGGTAAAGCCTATCGTAATACCGCGACTAAGTCGGCACTTGAGCCAGAAGAAACGCCTCAAGGTATTACCGTTATTGATGAAGAACAGTTAGAGCAACGAGGTGTGAAGTCTCTCAACCAAGCGCTTAGATATGCGCCGGGTGTTGTAACCGAACAGAAGGGCGCATCCGTAACCATGTACGATACGTTCTCTATTCGTGGCTTTAGTAATAACCAAAGCTATTATGATGGTTTGGTGCTTCCGTTCCTAACAGGTTGGAACCTACAACCTCAGATAGATCCAATTGCGATCCAACAGGTTGAAGTGTTTAAAGGCCCTACATCTGTGTTGTATGGAGCGATGCCACCAGGTGGTATGGTCAACATGATTGCAAAGACACCGCAAGAAGATGGGTCTACGAAAGTTGGTGTATCTACAGGTTCAAGAAACCTTATGGAAGCGTCAATTGATACGACAGGTCAATTAGGTGACAGTGATTTTTCTTATCGCTTGGTAGCACTTGCTCGTAAACAAGACAGCCAAGTAGATCACGCCGAAGAAGAACGCTATGTGATTGCTCCTTCACTAGATTGGCAAGTATCTGATAGAACACTTATTAACTTCAACCTTTACTATCAGAACGATCCTTCAATGGGTACTAACTCTGCTATGCCATTAGAAGTGCTGAAGGCAAGTGATCCATCTGTGTCCATGGGCGACAAGAATTGGAGTACCTTTGAACGTGAAGTCTTAATGTTAGGCTATAAGATCAATCACCAAATCAACGATAATTGGACTTTCCTTCAGAACGCCCGTTATTCAGATGCTTCGTTGTATCAAGAAAATACATACCATCTAGATGGTGCTTTTAATCCGTCGACTGGTCAATTACAAAGAAACGTATATAGCACGGATGAAGAATCCCAGAGTTTTGTTATTGATAACCAGGTGTCTGGTCGCGTTGAAGTAGCAGGCTTAGAACATAACTTATTGTTTGGTGTTGATTACTTGAAACTAACAGGTGACTCTTTGTATAAAGAGTTTGATGCGAACAGTAGTTTCGGTGATTTCAACGCATACAATCCAAATAACGACCTTTTGGATAAAAGTCAGCTTCAAGATAATTACCGTGAGTCCCACGACATTACTACCGAGCAGTTAGGACTATATTTCCAAGATCAAGTTCGCTATGACGCGCTAGTTTTATTAGCTGGTGGACGTTACGACATGTTTAAAGCAAGTGATGAGAAAACGAGCATTTATCCAACAAGCGATGGCACAGAAAAAGCGGATCATAACCAGTTCTCTTACCGCTTAGGTGCTTTGTATGAGTTAGATAATGGCATCTCTCCATTTGTAAGTTACGCAACGAGCTTTGAGCCTGCAGCAGGTACTGATATCAACGGTAACTCGTTGAAGCCTCAGTTGGGTGAGCAAGTCGAAGTAGGCGTGAAATATCTTTCTGCTGATATGGCGCAACAACTTACCGCATCATACTTTCACATCACTAAGAAAGACTCAATTGCTGCCGATCCGTCGGATCCAACATATCGATCTAAGATTCAGTTAGGTGAAGTGCGTTCTCAAGGTGTAGAAGTCGAAGGCCGATGGTTTGTAACGGAAGATTGGGACGTTAATGCGAGCTACACCTATGTCGATATGGAAGTGACGGAGGATGTGAATCCTGATTTAGAAGGAACGACACCGATCTACGTACCGACACACGCAGCAAATATCTGGAGTAATTATTATGTTTACAGTGGTGCTCTAGCCGGTACGCGTTGGAGTGCAGGAGCTCGTTACATGGGCGAAATGCAAATGGATGCGGAGAATAAGCAAGGTAAAGTACCATCTTACACGGTTGTTGATTTGTCTGTTGGTTATGACTTAGGGGCTGCTAGTGACACGTTATCTGGTGCAACCGCGAACTTGCTAGTGAACAACCTATTCAATGAAGAGTACTACACCTGTTATAACCAATCGAACTGTTGGTTCGGTGCTGAGCAGTCTGTAGAGCTAAGCGTAAACTATGAATTCTAACTAAGTTAGTGTTCCCAATTTTAAAGCAGCCTTTTCTGGGCTGCTTTTGTCGTTTGTAGAAATATCGAATTTAGATTAAGTAGGCAAAAATATGAGCTTAAAACCAATAGCTTCTCATTTTTCTAAAGTAAAAAATTTGAATATAAAACTCGTTCTAACGATGTTAGCGAGTGCTTTATCGTTTAACGCGATGGCGGATTTCCAAGTCGAAGACAGTGAGGGGATTAAAACCCTTGAAGCTCAACCTGTTAGAGTGGCGGCGCTTAACTGGGATATTGCAGAGCAAGTGATTGAACTCGGCGTAACTCCAGTTGCGGTGCCAGATATTGCTGGGTATAGCGATTGGGTTGTTCAACCGGCGATTCCAGAAGGCGTGGCGGACATTGGCACTCGAACTGAACCTAACTTTTCTGCACTCAAGAAGTTAAACCCAGATGTGATTCTTATTGCTTCACCTCAGAAAGATCTTCAGGAGCGACTCTCTGAAATCGCGCCAGTACTTTACTACCAAACGTATAGTGAACAGCACAATAATGCGGCGGCGGCTATCGAGAACTTTAAGAAGATAGGCCAGTTGCTTGGTAAAGAAGAGCAAGCGAACAAGAAACTGGCTGCGATGGATGAGCGCCTTGAGGTTTTAAAATCTGAGCTAGATAAAGCGTATCCGGGCGACAAGCCAAAAGTCACGTCTTTCCGTTTTGCGAGCACGACTTCGGTTTACATCTACGGTGATAACTCTATTCCGCAATATGCGCTTGAGCAGCTAGGCTTTGAAAATGCGATGGACCTTCCTGCGAGTCAGTGGGGCATCAGTCAAAAGCGTATGACCGAGCTTAAGAACGTCAAGGGTGGTATTGCGCTGTACTTTGAACCTTTCCCATATCAAGACAAGTTAGATCGCTCTCCGGTTTGGAAGAGCATGCCTTTCGTTCGCAATGGTCAATTTAGCCCTGTAGCAGCAAGTTGGAGCTACGGCGGTGCTATGTCGATTTTGTATAACGCAGAAGCGATGGCGCAATCGTTGTTGACGTTAGCGGAGCAGTAATGAAATCTAGTGGTTTGATGATGGGGGCGTTGTTATTTATCGCCGCCCTTATTCATTTATGGTTAGGCCAGTCTGAATTTGGCCCTATCGGTGAGTTGTTCCAACAAGTCTCACAGATCAGTGACATCGTTACATTCAATAAAATGGTCGATGATTCATTCGAGTTGATGGCATTAATCTATGTCAACTTACCTCGTTTAGTGATGGCGATTCTGGTTGGTGGAACACTCGGCACTATCGGTAGTCTGTTCCAACAGTTAACGCAAAACCGCATGATGTCTCCGCTTACACTCGGTACATCATCAGGGGCGTGGCTTGGTCTGGTCATTCTGAACGTGGTCGCGCCAATGTTGGTTGCTCAATATTCGGTTTGGTTTGCGCTGATAGGCGCGCTGCTTGCTATGGGGCTGATTGTCTCTATTGTTGGCATCAAAAACATGAGCGGTTTACCAATTGTTTTGGCGGGCATGGCGGTTAACTTACTGCTAGGCGCATTTGCAACTGCAATTATTTTACTTAACGATCAATATGCGCAGAACTTGTTTGTTTGGGGGGCTGGCGATCTTGGACAGAACGGTTGGGAACAAGTGCTTTGGCTGATGCCTAAGTTACTGCCAATCTTTGCTATTTTCCTGTTGGCTCCAAGAGTTTTGACTCTGCTTTCAATTGGTACAGAAGGGGCTGCGGCGCGTGGTCTTAACATCGGTACGACCTTCTTTGTACTGATGGCGATTGGGGTTTGGCTGGTTTCCGTGTCGATTACCTCGGTGGGTGTGATCAGCTTTATTGGTTTGATTGCACCAAACATCGCGAGACATTTGGGCTTTTTAAAGGCGAAATCTGAACTCATCGCAAGCTGTGTATTAGGTGCGCTATTGCTTTGTGTGACCGACAGTTTGGCGATTTTCTTGGCACAGTGGTCTTTGGATATGATTCCTACAGGAACAGCAACCGCGGTGATCGGCGCTCCAGCTTTGATCATTATTGCTCGAAAGCAGATGTCAGCTCAAGATCAGCTCTTCTTCTCGATGCCTAAAGGGCCAAAGTCTATTTCACCTTTGGCTTATTTCTTGTTGGGCGCGATGATCTTCGGTTTATTGGCGTTAAGCACATTGTCACAACCTTCTGCAGATATGGGTTACTTCATTGTCCCAGATGCATTTGAGTGGTCTATTCGCTGGCCTAGAATGTTAACTGCAATATTTGCTGGTGGTGGTTTGGCAGTGGCGGGTGTAATTTTACAAAGGTTGGTTTATAACCCACTTGCAAGCCCAGACATTCTTGGTGTATCGGCGGGTGCGGTGTTAGCGCTGATTTTCAGTAGCCTGTTTATGGGGTACTCGATTCATTCGCTAAGCCCTTGGGTTGCGTTTTTGGGCAGTGCGATTGCACTCTGTTTGTTGCTGTTCCTTGGTAAAAAGCATCAGTTTGCTCCGTCTATCCTAATTCTGACCGGTATCTCGCTGACCGCAGTGTTAGAGGCTTTAGTGCAGTTTTCCTTAACACGAGTTGGTGAGGGGAAATACACCTTATTGGCGTGGTTAGCAGGCTCTACGTATCGTGTTGAACCTGATGCGGCAACGACCATGGCTATCGTGATCACCGTTTGTATTAGCGTTGCTTTACTGTTGAGTCGTTGGGTGACGTTAATTGCGACTGGCCGTCAGTTTGCTAGCGCTAGAGGGTTGAACATCAACATAGCCTATGTGGCTCTGTTGTGTATTGTCGCGGTGTTATGTTCGATGGTGACAACCACCATGGGACCGGTCGCCTTTGTTGGTCTATTGGCTCCACATATTGCGGCCATGGTTGGTGCTCGTTTGGTTCGTGAGCAGATCATCTTATCGTTTTTGATTGGTGCAGCACTGATGTTATTTGCCGACTGGCTAGGGCAAGTGGTGGTGTTCCCTGCACAGCTTGCGGCAGGCACACTAGTTTCCATTATTGGTGGTAGTTACTTCATCTTCTTGTTATTGAAATCTCGAAGAGCGTGAGTTAACGGCTACCAAGTTAAGCGCTAAGTTCTTTGCTCACCGAAACAAGTATGAAAGGCAGTGATTGGAATTATTAACCACTGCCTTTTTTCTTGGGCTTTGTGTTTTCGAGACCAAGTGTTAGCCAACACAGATCTCGCTTCTAAAGCGTTAATTTTGCATATGTGATTAAGATGGCTACGCTAAAGGTCTGACCACTTAATTGGATAGCCAAATGCCTGAACTTGAACGCCTTACATGCTCTATTGATGAAAACCAGATCGCGACAGTTGTACTGAATCGTCCTGACAAATTGAATGCTATTGATATGGCGATGTTTCAAGGGGTGAACAACATGGTCAGTCAGTTGAAAAAGAACACTGAGATTCGAGCGGTGATCGTAAAAGGCAGTGGGACAGACTTTTGTTCAGGGCTTGATGTGAAGTCTTTGCTGACCAGCAAATCAGGCGCGATGAAGCTTCTGTTCAAATGGCTACCGACATTACCAAACGCTGCCCAGCGCTTTTCTTTAGGGTGGCGACATATTCCATGCCCCGTGATTTTTGCGATTCACGGACGTTGCTGGGGAGGTGGTCTTCAACTCGTCAGTGGTGGTGACTTTAGAATCGCCAGTCCAGACGCCAACTTTTCTATCTTAGAAGCTAAGTGGGGGCTAATTCCTGACATGGGCGGCGCGATTGCCTTCAAAGAGTTGATGCGAAAAGATCACACCCTAGAAATGGCGATGACCGCCAAAGTGATCGACAGTGAAACCGCAAAGGAATATGGGCTGGTCACAAAAATAGCCGAAGATCCGTACGCGGAAGCTTATGCTTTGGCACTGGAGTGTGCGAATCGATCGCCAGATGTGGTCGCTGCCAATAAGAAGCTTTATAACAAAACTTGGTGGTCTAGCCCCGGTATCGCCTTGTTTTATGAGACTTGGTATCAGATTAAAGTTGCCCTAGGTAAGAACCGAGCGATAGCCGCTCAGCGTGAAATCCACAGTGACAAACCACGCACTTATGTGGCTAGGAAGTTTAAATAGTATTTGTACAGGAATAATCGATATTCCCTTTGTTTATCGGGCTTTGCGGTAACCTTAGCGCAATTTAATGTCTAAGGCTGAATGAGCACTCTGATGAACAAAACTTTTACCTACTCTCTAGCTGCCACCGCAATATTTACAAGTTTGAATGCTTTCGCAAGTGGTTTGTTTTTACAAGAGGCCGTTGTTGCTAACGCGGGTACTACTGGCGCTGGTGACGGTGTTTACACGCGATCTGCTGCTGCGATGTGGACGAACCCTGCCACCATGTCTCACATGGGCGAAAGCAAAACCACAATCAACACCATGGCGTTTGATCTTGAGATGAAATATCAAGACAACGGTGATAAGCAAGATGGTAAAGCTCATTCTATTATGCCTTCATTCGGTGCCTTTCATGCACACCAAGTGACTGACAAGTTACACCTTGGTATTGCGCTGGGTGCAGTAGGGGGTTCTAGCCTTGATTACGGTAGTGAGTGGGCGGGAGCTGGACTTCTAGAAGATATCACCCTCACTGCGATGCAAGTGAACCCATCACTGAGCTACAAATTGAACGATCAATGGTCTGTCGGTGCAGGTGTTCAATTTAGCTGGGGTGCTTTCCAACAGACAACATCTGGATTTACAGCAAAACAAGACACTGATTGGGCTTATGGCTATAACCTTGGTGTTATGTACACTCCGACAGAAAAACTCAAGTTGGGTGCGAGTTATCGTTCTAAATTGGAGCACGAGTTTAATAACGACGTTAAGGGCTTGGGGAGTGTTAACTCACTGTCGACAGATCTCGCACTGCCTGAGATCGTTGATTTAAGCGCAAGTTATGCATTGAACTCTCAACTTGATCTCTTGGCTAGCATTCAATTCCACCGCTGGAGCGAATGGGATGAGACAGTATTAGATTTTGGAGTGACAGATAGAGACGGGATCCCAATTAAACGTAATTGGGACGATGTGTGGAAGTTCGCGATAGGTGCGGACTACCAACTTAACTCTGATTGGCGCTTAAAAGCTGGCTTCTCTTACGAAACTTCCCCACAAGACGACCCTTCAATGCAGTGGGTTGACCTTCCTGTAGGCGAGCAGTATCGCTACTCAGTGGGTGCATCTACCTACTGGGACGACATCTTAATTGACGTCTTCTATGAATACGCAGATTTAGGTTCAGTTGATATGAATCGATTAATGGTTGATGGTTCATTCGATGGTCGTATCCACTTTATTGGTGTTAGCGCGACCTTCTAATGACATTACGTAATCTATTAATCGTTAGTTCGGTAATACTAGGCTCAACAGGTGCTTTGGCTGAAGAGAAGCATCCAGATGATCCGACTAAGATCGTAACCAAAGCGGGCATTGCTTATAACGAAGAGCTAAAGTTTTCGGGCTCTATCGGGCTTGATGAAGCACGAATGATCAACGCTCGTGTCAATGCTGATGGCGAAGAGTGACGAGTGGGTGGTTCATGGCTATTGCCTTTGGGCATCGTCAATTTCAACTTTAGCCGCTCTGAATACGACAACGATGCTTATAAGAATAACTACAGTATTGGGACATTTGTTCCTCTGAGCTATTTTGATATTGAACCGTTCGGTTGGCAAATCTTCCCGATGGCTGGGTACAGCTATAACGATGGTGAAGTGGCGGTGTTTGACGATCAGAATGTAGGCTCTGATTATGTGTTGATGCCAAGTTCTACGCATGGCGGTTACATTGGTGCGTTTGGTCTAAAAACGATAACCGAGGAGTGGTCAATCATGGGTTTTGGTGGCGGTTCAATGGGCTCTGATGATTATTCAGGTTATTGGACAGGCGTCGGCGCGAGCTACAAATTGAGTGACGCTCAGTCGTTCAATTTCTTCACTATTTTTACTGAAGATGATTTCGGCGAGAACAACAGTGTCGGCGCGTCTTATACCTACGAGTTCAACTAAACTTCAATCCATTTCCTATAAATAAAAAGCTGAGTGTAGGCCGGCCTAAGTCGGTGAATTTACACTCAGCGTTTATCATTTCTCTATGAGATTTTTAGCTGCTGTTCGGAGTTAGCAAGTCGCTTGGTAGCGCTCTACGTAGCTTTGCATGACCGCATTCATCGCTTGAGTGATGTTGGCGTATTGCTCTTCTTCTAAGTTCGCAAGTGACACACGTAGCGACCATGTTGGAGCATCAAACCCTGCGCCCGGCATGACAATTACTCCATGCTCCTCAGCAAGACGAACCAAGAAATCCAGAGGCTCATACTTTTCTTCTAACCAAGAGAAGAAACCCTCGCTATGAATCGTTTGAGCAATTTCTTTCAGATCAATCTCTACATAGTAAAACGCGCCGGTTTGATCGCCCTCGGCAATGATTGGAGCTGCCAAGTTTTTCTGCATCAATGTATGGTAACGGCGACGCACAATCTGTTTAGCTAAGCGCTTATACTCTTCACCACCTTGCATTAAAGACAACAACGAGAACATCGTCATCTGAATTTGTTGAGGAGTAGAAAGACCAGCAGTGTGGTTCAGTGCTACAGCACGGCTGTCTGCGACCAAGCGATCAATGAATTTAATTTTACTTGGCTCTAGGGCAATGCCTTGGTATCGAGTCGACAACGTAGTTCTGGTTTCTTCTGGTAGATCGCCGATCATGCGGTCGAAGTTGTTGTCTTCATGCACACCGATAACCCCTAAACGCCAGCCAGTTGCACCGAAGTACTTAGAGTATGAATACACCAGAATCGTGTTCTTCGGAGCAAGCATCGCTAATGAAGTGAAGTTATCCGCAAAGGTGCCGTATACGTCATCAGTCAGCAGAATTAACTCAGGACGACGGTTAGCAATTTCTGCGATTTTGTAGAGTGTCTCATCACTCAGTCTTACCGACGCCGGGTTACTTGGGTTCACCAAGAAGAACGCTTTCACGCTTGGATCATTTAACTTCTCTAATTCAGAATCAGGGATCTGCCACGCTGATTCCTCTGTTGCCATGATTTCCACTTTGTTTAGCGAATAATCTTCAAGCTCTGGCATCTCGATGTAAGGCGTGAAAATCGGGGCGCCAATCGCAATCGTGTCGCCTTTGTTTAACAAGCGGTTACTCTTCAAGGTATTGAAGATATACACCATGGCTGCGGTGCCCCCTTCAACGGCAAACAAGTCAAATTTTCCAGCAGGAACGGGTTGAGAGCCCGCCATTTCTTGCTCAATGTATTTGCGAGCAATCAACTCTGAATACTTCAGCATACGGTCGGGAACAGGGTAGTTATTACCTAGAATGCCGCCAACCCACTCATAAATCAGCTCATCGCTGTCTACCTGATATTGATCGGTAATGAATTGGAAGGCTTCGATAAGGAATTGAACGCCTTCTTGCTCTTCGTGTTTCTCACAAAATTGGAGGAAACGTAGGCTAATGTCTTCTTTTTCGCCCATGCCGCCAAAGCCTTGGTAGCCAGAGAAGGTTGCTTTTGACTCTTCCAGTGCAAACATACCGAGTTGGAAGAAGGCTTCACGTGGCGCTGTTGCTACCCAGTTTGGATTGCCGCGACCCGCGTTGATCATCGTTTTTTCATGTGAATGTTGAGCTAAGTCGATCAGTGTGTTTTTTACTTCAAATGGGCTTAGTGTTTCTAGGCGTTGTTCATCAGTGCGTTTCATGGTCTGTTCTCTTTAAATTTTTGATTCGTAAATGCGTTAATTAGATATTGGGTGCTTGCTCAAGAGGCGTGCTCTTGAACAAGCGGGAATTCTCTTCGAGGAGTAGTTGTGCTCTTCAAGGAGCGGCTGCCCTAGGAAATCTTGGTAATTAGGTTGACGATGATTGGCCCCCACAAGGTGAGGAAGATATTGGCAACCGCGTAAGTCATTGTGAAGCTTGGTACGGGTGTGCTGTTCTGTGTTTTTTCTAGCAGCGATGCGAAGGCTGGGTTAGCACTGCGGCTACCTGCGACAACGGCTAGGGCTTCTACCGGGTTCTTGATTTTCAACACGTAGTAGTTGAATAGGAACGTCAGTATTTGTGGAATCATGGTCACCAGCACGCCGAGCAGTAATAGCGTCACGCCATTTTGTTTGATTGCCGTAAGGGCAGGAGCACCAGCATTGATACCAACCACCGCAACGAACACAGCAAGGCCAAACGTCTGCATAAAGTTGGCAGCGCCATGGTTAATGCTTCCTAAGCGTGGAGTGCGCATTCTCAGGTAACCAACAAGCAAGCAAGACACCAAACAACCTAAGCCAGAACCCAAGGCGATATGAGAACCGCCAATCGAGAAGCCAATCTCACCGATCAGATAACCCAAAACCATGCCAAATGACATCGTCACAAAGTCAGTCACACTTGGAAGTGGGCTGTTGTAGCCTATTTTCTTCTCGACTTTGGCGAGATCGTCTTTCTGGCCGACAAGCGTGATTTCGTCACCGAGGTGCAGTTCTGTCTCTGGTAATGTCGAGATGTCATGACCCATGCGAGACAACTGAGTGATGTAAACACCACGACGAATACGTGCGTTGGTTTCATCGTGAAGCTTGCGCAGAGTTACGCCCGCTAACTTTTTGTTGGTGAGTACGATTTTTTTCTGCGTATGAATAACGTTGGTTTCGTCGCTAAACTCGCCAAGCTCGACACCGAGTGACGTCACTTTCGGAAAGGCTTGCGTGAGGCCTGTCAGATAAACTTTGTCATTCGCGGCTAGGATAGGGTTCTTTGCAATGTCTAACGTTGTTTCTGACTCTTCACCTGGGCGATAGATAGCTTCTATTGTTAGGTCAGAATCGAATGCTTCTTCTAGCTCAGCGACACTTTTGCCGACAAACATAGAGTTGGCGGTGACTTGATAAGCGCGAGAAGATACTCGATTTAATGCTGAGAACTCACCTTCATTAAGTTGCTTGCTGCCAGAGCCCATTTGTTCTGCGAGCTTTTTCGCTTCTTTGGTGATGTTCCAACCCATTACCATTGGGATTAGGGACATCATCAAGATAGGGCCAAGAGAGCCGAAGATGTATGTGATCGAGTAACCCACCGCCACATTGGTTTTCAGCGTAGAGGTAACATCGGGTGCAAGGTTGAGCTGATCAATCGCGTTACCCGCAGTACCAATGATGGCTGATTGTGTTAAACCACCCGCCGCAAGACCTGCCGCTAAACCTTTATCGAGGCCAGCCCATTTTGCGAGTACCACAACGGTAATCAGTCCAACAAACGTCATTACGAATGAGGCGAATAGACGTGTTAGTGATGAAAGGCGGAATGACGAGAAGAACTGCGGTCCGCCGTTGTAACCCACCATGAAAATAAATAAAGCAAAGAAGATGCTTTTCACTTCATTGGAAATTGCAATTCCGCCGATTTGGCCAAGCCCAACGGCGACCAAAAGTGAGCCTGCGATCCCGCCTAATTCAAACTTACCGATTTTAATTTTACCGATTAAGTAACCGAGTCCCAATGATAGGAATAGAGCTATAAATGGATAGTCTCTTAATTGTTCAATAATAAATGACATGATAAACCTTTAATGAAATACCACTGATATTTCATAACTAATAATATATTGATGTTGAATGACAGAATGTTCTGTCTATCTGTGATTATGCGAACTTAAGAATTACTTGTCTTATGGTGTAAGCGAGACGATTTTTTATGAGCATGAGTTTTGTCTTTGTGGTGCTTATTATGATGACCATCTGGGTGATGATTCACTAAATGCTTATGGCCTTCAGGTTCACCACCGTGTGGCTGACCAGAATGAGAGGGCTGATGTGCTCTATATTCTAAATGGTCCTTATTGTGTTTATGTTCGATTTCCTCTCCATATACACGTTTCATTTTTTCTTTAATAGCGACTTTCGTATGGTGTGTTTGATTAGACATATTAATCTCAGTTAGTTGTTTAAGGAACGATGAGAATTATATCTATCGGTGAAGGATATAAATCATGTTAAAATAAAATCGACATAAAGCCATGAAATGATTTTTGCTTGATAGATCTTTATCAAGTCACTGTATTTATTGATTTTATTTTTATTTTATATAGATTGGCTTCGATGTTATATCAGTTTGATTTATTGGTGTTCCCGATAGCTAGAATCCCCGGACTTCAAAAACAAGGTGAACACATGAGTAAGTATAAAGGCGTAATTTTCGGGTCAGCTTTATTTATATTATTGTCTTTTGTATTTGACTTTCATTATGTGAAAAGCGAAATAATAAAAGAGAAAGTAGCAAGCTTTAAATTGCCAGCAATCTCTGTAACAACGGAGTCAGTAAAAGAAGACGTTTGGAATGAACATTTAAATGTTATTGGTAATATTCATGCTAACCAATCAGTTGATGTGAAAAGTCAAATGTCTGGTCAAATAAAAGAAGTGCTTTTTAAATCGGGTCAATTTGTTAACAAAGGCGATGTTCTTATTAAGTTAGATGATGCTTTATTAAAAGCGAACTATAAAAGCCAGCTAGCAAAGGTTGAGTTAGCGAGAACAGAATTGAAGCGAAATCGAAAGCTGCTGAATAATCATAGTGTCTCTCAGAATTCGGTAGATAAACTTGCTGCGCAATTTAATGCTGAATCAGCAAAGCTAGAATACATCTCTACTCAGGTTGAATATATGAAAGTTAAAGCACCTTTCTCTGGCCATGTTGGAATTAGAAAAGTGGATGTCGGTGATTTTATCAACTCAAGCACAGCGATTGTTGACCTTGAAGATAGCTCTCAACAGTATGTCGATTTCTCTATTTCGGAGCTTTATCTTCACAGTGTGCAAGTAGGGCAGGTTCTCCAGTTTAAATCTGACGCAGCGAACGATGCTGAGTATCACGCGACGATTACCGCGATTGAACCTAGCTCAGACGCGAACACGCACAATATCGAACTGCGAGCAGTGACGACTGAATCCGTGCCGTTGGAATCTGGCATGTATGTGGATGCAACACTAACCACTTCCGATTCAAACACGGTGATCAGTGTGCCATCAGTGGCGATCAGCTACACCTTGTCTGGCGATACTGTGTTTGTTCTAGATACTTCAACGAAACAAGTGAGCACGAATTCAGGAAGTGCAAGTTCAACGAGCACAAGTTCAAACAGCCAAGATTCTGAAAAATCAGAGACACCATTTTACGAATACAAAGTGGTGCAACGCACTGTGGAAATTGGCCCGAAACAGGGTGGCTATGTCGGTGTCCTTTCTGGTTTGAAAGAAGGGGATGTGGTGGTGACGTCGAATCAACATCAGCTCAAAAATGGCGGTTTGGTTTTGGTGAACAATCAACGACCGCTTGTTACTCCTACTCAGCCAAGTAAATAGGATTCTCCCATGACATTTACTGATGTATTCATCAAACGCCCGGTGCTGGCGACGGTATTAAGCCTCGTGTTGTTGGTATTGGGGCTTAAAGCTTTTACCTCATTGCAGGTGCGCCAATACCCAGAAATTGAAACGGGTGTTATCACCATTACCACCAGTTATCCCGGTGCCAGTGCGTCGAGCGTACAAGGTTACGTTACCCAACCTCTACAGGCTGAAATCGCCCAAACCGCGGGCATTGACTACATGACATCAGACAGTGCCTTGGGTAAATCTGTGATTACGGTGTATTTGAAGCTGGGATACCCATCAGATGGCGCACTGACGGAGATTTTGTCTCTGGTGCAGCAAGTGAAATACAAACTGCCTTCAGGGGTATTGGATCCGAGCATTCTTAAGTCGACGTCTCAATCGCCGATCTTATATGTCTCTTTCTCAAGTGATACGCTGAAAACCGAGCAGGTGTCGGATTATGTGAGCCGAGTGGTGAAGCCAACATTCTCAACGGTAGAGGGTGTGTCTAAAGTCGATATGTTAGGCCAACAAGATTTCGCGATGCGTATCTGGCTTAAGCCTCAAAAGCTGGCGTCTTATGGTTTAACCGCGACCGATGTACAAAATGCACTGCGAGCAAACAATATTGTGAGCGCAGCGGGTAAGTTACAAAACCCGTATATCGAAGTCGATATCAATGCTCATACCGATTCTAGCTCTGTAGAAGACTTTAAAAACATGTCGCTTAAAGCCCATGACGGACAACTGGTGCATTTGAAAGATGTTGCCACAGTCGAGCTAGGCGCAGCGACTTATGATTCAGACGTTGAATTTAATGGCTTAACGACTGTTTCAACGGCGATCAGCAATACCGCGACATCGAACCCGTTAACCGTGGTTGAGGGCATTTACGAGTTGCTTCCTCAGATAGAAGCTGGCTTACCTGACGGTATTAAAGCGGATGTGGTGTATGACTCAACCAAGTTCATTGAAACATCGATTGATGAAGTAGCAAAAACGTTGATGGAAGCGGCACTGATCGTGGTGATTGTTATCTTTGCGTTCCTTGGCTCTATGCGTGCGATGTTGATCCCGTTGGTGACCATCCCATTGTCGCTGATTGGCTCGATGTTCTTCATGTTGAGCATGGGTTTCAGTATTAACTTGCTGACGTTATTGGCGATGGCGCTCGCGATCTCTTTGGTGGTGGACGATGCGATTGTGGTCGTAGAAAACACGTTCCGACACCTAGAGGATGGCACTAGCCCAATTAAAGCAGCGATTAACAGTGCGCGTGAAATTGCAGGCTCTGTGATTGCGATGACCATTACCTTGGCTGCGGTTTATGCACCGATTGGTTTCATGGGTGGTTTAACCGGTAAGTTGTTTACTGAGTTTGCTTTCACCTTGGCGGGCTCTGTTCTGATTTCAGGCTTTATCGCGCTGACGCTAACGCCAATGATGTGTTCAAAACTGCTTAATAAGTCGGTATTGGATGGGAAACTGGTTAAGAAGATTGATGTGGTTATTGCGGGTGTCACTGAGCGTTACCGCAAGGTGCTTGAACATGTGCTTAATAACCGAGTTTATATCTGGCCAGTGGTCGGGACATTGCTTATCAGCTTGGTGTTCATGTTTATGAATACCGCTTCTGAATTAGCGCCGGAAGAAGATCAAGGCGTAATGATTGTGATGGGACAAGGGCCTGCCCAAGCCAACACCGATTACATTCGTCATTTTACTCCGGCTCTTATCGACGCCATCGGTAAAAATGACGAAGTAGAAATGACCATGCTGGATAACGGCTACATGAACAACAATGCGTTCTTTGGCTTGGGTGTATTGAAAGATTGGGATTCTCGCGAAGCAACGGCAAAAGAGGTGATGCAACGCTTCGAAAAAGAGAGCTCGGTATTACCAGGTTTGCAGGTGTATACCTTCTCTCCACCGGATCTACCTGGCACACCGCAAGGCTTGCCGTTCCAAATGGTATTGAAGACGCCAACTGGCTCGTATCAAGACCTTTATCAGTACGCTGAAAAGCTAAAAGAATACGCACAGAAGAGCGGCAAGTTTATCTACGTGCAGAACGACCTCAACTTCAATAAACCGCAGGTTGAGATTCAAATTGACCGTGATAAAGCAGCGCAGATGAATGTGAGTGCTCAAGATGTTGGTACTGTGCTGTCTCGCTTTATCAGTGAAGGCTTCGTGAACTATTTCTCGATGGATCAACGCAGTTATCAAGTGATTACGCAAGTGCCGAACGAGAATCGTAACTCTTGGGATGATCTGAAGAATTACCACGTACGCTCGAATACAGGGGAAATGGTTCCACTGGCATCTTTAATCGAGATTAGCCAATCGGTACAGCCATCAAAAGTGGATCAGTTCCAGCAGCTGAACAGTGCCATGATCGAAGCGAAGATGATGCCGGGTATCAGTATTGGCGAGGCTTACCAAGTGATGGAAGAGGGTGCAGCACAGATATTGCCTAAATCATACAGCACGGATACTTCTGGGCAGCTACGTCAGTTCTTGCAAGAAGGGTCATCATTAGTCACGACGTTCTTCTTAGCTTTGGTGATTATCTACTTAGTATTGGCAGCGCAGTTCGAAAGTTTGCGCGATCCGCTGGTGGTATTAACCAGTGTGCCGCTGTCGATCTTTGGTGCCTTAATGCCACTGTACTTGGGCATTGATACGCTCAACATCTACACAGAAGTCGGGTTGGTGACCTTAATCGGACTCATCAGTAAGCACGGTATTTTGATTGTTGAATTCGCCAACCAGATGCAACAAGAGTTGAAATGCAGCCGCCGCGAAGCCGCAATCCGTTCGGCGACCGTGCGAATGCGCCCTGTATTGATGACAACTGCCGCTATGGTAGTAGGTGTTGTACCGCTGCTAATTGCAAGTGGTGCAGGGGCTCAAAGTCGATTCTCAATTGGCTTGGTGATTACGGTGGGTATGTCTGTGGGCACGCTGTTTACGCTGTTCGTAGTTCCAACGATTTAGCGGCGGATCATACCGTTCAGGAACAAGAAGCTTGAGCAACGTGAAGAGCTAATTATTACTAAGGTTCATTAAAAAAACATCATTAATACGAAAATTTAATCAACACGAATCCCATTTATGAGCCTGACCGCTTAGGGATTCGTGCATTCAAAATTCAGGAAATTAGAGGTTCACATGAAACTACATTACTTATATCCACTACTTGCGTTATTCACTGTTGGCTGCGCAAGTTCAGTCCCGAACAAAGAAGAAATCAAAAGCGTCGATTCAGAGCATTACTTTGTAGATAGTCAGTTTGATGACGACATGGCAGGTATGTCGTGGATTGCAAAAGACAGCGCTTCTCATCATTTTAATCAGTTCAAATTCAATAGCGTAGAGATCAAAAATGCCAGTATCGAAAGAGGTTCAAGAGCAATTTAAGGCGCGGATCCTTAGCAGTATGAACGACAAGTTGAAGCATAAACTACAAGGCTATGAAAACGTGATGTTGGATAACCAAGTGCTCGATATTAGCGTTGCCTTGTATGGCATTGATGACATCCCAGAAGATATGCGTTTAACAGAGTTCATCCCTTTTGGTTCTATTATCGGTGCGGTCAAATACGCTGCGGGAACACGAGACCGATCAATTCGAGTATTGGCAAGCGTCGACCTAAAGGACCATGATTCGGCTGAGTTGGTTGGCCGCCGTATCTTCGTGGTCAATGACAATGGCGCACTAGAGAACGAAAAGTCAGCAATCACCATCGAAATGCTGGATAAAAATATTGAGCAGATTACCAAACAGGCTGTCGATTTTGCTTTTGAAGTAACTTACTTAAACAAGAAGCAAGGTTAAGCTTGTGGAAAGGATCTTCAACAAAAGCGGCGATAGTAGAACCTATCGTCAGCTCGCTGTGTTTATGCTCGGCTGTAGCTTAAGTGCTTCTGCGCTTGCCAGTGTTAGCCGCTACGATCAATGTATTCTGGATTCACTGGCTAACGCGACCAATCAACAAAGCATTGAATGGTTAAAGCAACAGTGCAGTTCTGAGGTCGGTGATTCCAACGCCGAGGTGAAGACTAAGGGCAATGAGAACAATGCAAAGGCTGGCACGACTGAAATGTCACCCGAGCAAAAGATCTCACGCTTGAAGTTGGAATACTCAACAGAAGATAACCCATTTGTGATTACGCCATATCGACTGAATTACATTTTGCCCGTCACCCATATGACAAGTGTGAATACTCAACCTTATGGCGATGATCGATTTGGTGGTAAAGCGGATGACCTCAGTGACGAAGAGATAAAACTGCAGTTGAGTTTGAAGATCCCCATTGTTGATGATGGAGTGTTTAACCAAGAAGATAAAATCTATTTCGGTTTTACCTTGAAATCATTCTGGCAGGCGTATTCGTCCGATATCTCGGCTCCTTTTAGAGAGACAAACTATCGCCCAGAAGTGTTCTATGAGACGCCTTTAGATATAGAGTCGACAGAAGGAGTATGGTTTTCTCGTTTCGGGCTTGAACATGAATCGAATGGTCGAACCGCTGAATTGAGCCGCAGTTGGAACCGTGTTTATGCAGGGTTGGGTTACATAGAAGATGACTTTGCGGTGTACTTTCAGCCTTGGTATCGCATACCAGAGTCAAACAGCAGTGACGATAACCCCGACATTCAAGACTATCTCGGGCATTACGAACTGTCGGGCGCTTACAAGTGGGATGAGTTTGAGTTAGCAGCACTTGGGCGTTACAACTTTCAAACGGGTTATGGTGGCGTTCAAACTTCGCTCAGTTTCCCATTGTTTGGTCGCTTGAAAGGGTACGTTCAATATTACAAAGGCTATGGTGAAAGCTTGATTGATTATGACTATAACAGCGAGCGAATCGGCTTAGGTATTCTGCTGACCAACGCCTTATAGAACGTCTTCTTTGGCGTTATTTCTTGGAGTCGGAGTCTAGCGAGATAAAAGCACCGCCGCAGTATGGCGTTGAGTGGCGGTGTTTAGGCTATTTTGCTATCTCGACTTTGGATTCAATTTCAGAGATGTTGCTATTGAAAAACAAGGTCTGCGCGACTTTCAGAACGACCGGATAACCGGATTCTAAAATGGTTTCATAATAGTACTCTTCAGCAGCCGCAGGGTTGCCTTTCGACTCTTCCAATTTTGCTAAGATAATCATCGACATGACGTTGTATTCACTTCTCGGTATTAAGGTCATGTAACGCTCAGCGGCGTTCGGGTTATCTTGGGTGAGCGAGTAGGCAGCCAATGCATCGTATATGCGATAAGAGGTTGGATTATTCTCTGCTAAAAGAAGCTTCTTACCGAATCGATCGTTAAGCTTTTGAACCAGCTTTTCCTTTTTTGAAGACTTCAATAAAAAGATGTCCGCAAGCTCATACAAATATCGGCTCGACATGACAAAATGATTGTCAGGGTCAAGCTCGTTGGCGGCGATGATCTTTTTCAAAGTATCCGTTCTGTCGAGAGTCATGAAGGTCAGCCCCAGCGATTCAAGCGCCAGTTGCAGCGACTCTTCCTGTTTTGGCAGCTCTGATATTTGTTGTTTTAAGATGGACTTCTGAATGTCGATATTGAATGAATCCAAGAGGTCATCGAGCATGGTGCGCATTGTGCTGTGCAGTGAAGAGGCATCAATCAGGTAATCACGCCCTAAATGCTTGAAGTTGGAGATACGGTTGAAATAGGTAATATCCAGATACTCTCTGTCGCCATCAACTTTGCTTTTAAAACTGACCACGTTCGCGGAGTTTGGCACTAAGGTTTCGTCAACGATGAGGCGAAAATCTCGATAAGTCGTAAGATAACTCATCAGCTTATGAACGATGCCGCGCTTAAAGGCATCATTTTTCAAACTTTCATCAATTCGCACATAGATGTAGCGTGGTTCGAGTGATAAGTAATGAACAGAAGCGTGCGCTTTATGATCTTCAATCACTTGGTGATTCGTTGCTTGATTTGACTTGCCAACAATCTCTGTAGATTGATTCTCAGAGTCAAATAGCTCGGTCATATTATTAACGGATACGCCATTACTAGCGTCTGTTGATGAAGATGAACCCCACCAAGACACACCAAGCGCGATGCCGATTGTTCCTATTACCAGAGCGCTTATCGCAATGCCCAAACGGGATGATTTGTTAGCGTTTTTCTCTGAGGGATTAGTAGATGAATAGGCTGCGTAATTGTCACCACTTTTCGGGACTAGTTGCTGTTTTAACGGGGCATTATCGGACGAGTGGTTGGGTGTAACTTCTGGCGTTAGCTCTGCAGCTTGTTCATGTGCGGTTTGCTCGTATGAAACGGTCTTGTCACTTTGTGTGGACGAAGCTGAGTCTTCAGGATGAAGTTGCGTAGCTGGCTCTTGAGAGGCTGTTTCGTCAGAGCTGACAGTATCAGCGAGTGAAACGGTATTGGTCACAATAGGTGGTGGAACTAATACGGTCTTTTGCACCTCGACATCAAACTTATACCCTCGTTTCGGTACAGTGGTGATATAGCCCATCGAGTGGCGTTCTGCTGACTTCAACGTTTTTCGAAGCTCAAAAATCGCTTGAGTGATTACTTGATCCGTTAAGATCGAGCCGTTCCAAACCTCATTAATTAACTCATCTCGCGAGAACACTATTTTTGGATTCTGGCAAAAGAAGTCCAGTAGCTTGGACAAACGGTTGTCGATAATCACGTCTTCGTTATCCATGATGAGTTTGTCTTCATCTGGGATAAACAACCACACGTCGAAAGAATACTGGATACGTTCTTTTTTCATAGCTACCGATACTAAGTCATTGTATTAAAATTACTTTAGTAGACAAGTTAGGGCAATTCAATCAAGCAATGTTCAATTGTGATAAGTAGGCGTGCTTTTAAGTTAATCAATGAATTATGATAGATGCTTACATTTAATATTGAGACTTATTCGCATTTATTGATCTGAGCGAAAGAACCGATTAGATTGTGTCATTAATATTAGGAACAACATGATTTTTTTGAGGTATTTATGAGTACAGTCGTAGTATGGGGAGCAGGTAGCGGTTTGGGTGCAGCAATGGTCGAGCACTTTCATCAACAAGGTTTTGAAGTGATTGCGATTGCTAGAAACCCAGAGAAGAACCCGCGCTTGGCAATTCTTGGCGTAACTTCACTTAGCTGCGATGCGACCGACAAGCAACAAGTGGCAAAAACGGTTGCTGAGTTGCCGAAATCGGCGTTGGTTGTTTCAAGTATGGGCAGTTTTAGAGCGGATGTTCCTGTCGATTACATTGGTCACCGATATGTGATTGATGCTCTGGAAACGAATGAAATCAAACGCTTTGTGCTGGTGACGTCTTTAGGTTGTGGTGATTCATGGCAGTACCTATCAGAACGCTCTAGAAAAGGGGTCGGCGCTGCAGTTCGCGAAAAATCCTTGGCGGAAGCTTGGTTAATGTCGAGCTCGCTTGATTACACGATTCTTCGCCCAGGTGGCTTACTCGATGGCGAGGTGACTGGTAATGGTGAGCTTTCTCAACAAGTGGAAGTGCATGGTGTGATTTACCGACAAGAAGTAGCACGCCTCATCGAAACCTTATTGGCGAACGAAGCGAGTATCGGCCAAGTGTACCAATGTATCGACCCTACGGTTAAATACGGCTAACTCCTTTAAAGCGTTAGTCAGAGGTATATCTACCTTGTCATAAACTTCTAAAGCCGTTTAGCCTGACTGAACGGCTTTTTGTTTGCTTCCTATTGTTTCTATCTCCTCTCTTTTGAATCCATTTATTGCCTGTTTCTGTGTGAGAGTGCCGCTCTCTTAATCTAGATTAAGTTTTGCTTGTCATATTCTCTGTAGTATCCGCGTCAATCAGCCCCGTTAGATGGGCACTTGCGTAACACGATTGAGTGAGGAATAGATTTGAGTACTTTGTTTGCAGAAACCCGCATTGGCACCATGACGCTTAAAAACCGCTTTATGAGAAGTGCAACGTGGGAAAATATGGCGACTGAAGATGGCCATATGACAGATAAACTTTACGCTATCTATGAAGAGCTAGCTCAAGGTGAGGTTGGCTTGATCGTGACGGGTTACGCGAACATCGTTGAAGAAGAAAAGCCAAATGCTGGCATGATGGGCATGTATAACGACTCGTTTATCGAGGAGTATAAAAAGCTGACTCAACTGGTCCATGACAACGATTCTAAAATCGTGATGCAATTGGCTTATGGCGGCACCAAAACCATGCATGACCTTGGCGAGCGAGTGATCTTTGCACCGAGTGAGGTTCCTGAAAAAGGGACTCAAACACTGGGTAAAGCGATGACCAAAGAGGAAATTGATTACATTGTTGATGCTTTTGCCAAAGCGTCACTAAGAGCTAAACAGTCGGGTTTTGATGGTGTTGAGATTCATGCGGCACACACGTACTTGATCAACCAGTTCTTAAGCCCTTACTACAACCAGCGTGAAGATGAATACGGCGGTAGCTTAGAAAATCGCATGAGATTCTTGCTTGAGATTTACACAGCAACACGCAAGTTGGTGGGTGATGATTTCCCTATCTTGGTTAAACTAACAGCCTCTGAATTCTTTGAGGGTGGCGTGACCTTTGATGAAACACGCTTAGTTTGTAAAAAGCTCGAAGAAGTAGGCGTTGATGGCATTGTGGTTTCTGGCAACATTCACGGCAAAGCCGACACCATGATTGGCGAGTCTCACGATGGTTTTACCATTCAAGCGGAAGGCTACTTCCATGAATACGGCCATGCAATTAGCCAAGATGTCGACATTCCTGTTATCACGGTAGGCGGCTTAACCGATTTTGATGCCATTGAAGCTATCGCGAACAATACGGGCATTGAATACTTCGCGCTTTCACGTCCACTACTTTCTGAACCGCATCTAGTGAAGCGTTGGAAAGAGGGTGACCGAAGCCCAGTAGAGTGTGAGAGATGTTCTAAGTGTCGTACTAAGCGCGGTAACTTCTGTGTGGTAAACAAAGACAGAAAAGTACAGCTGGCGCGCATGTAGTCGCTGAATCCAGATCCAAGCCTGAGCCTGTGTAATATTGCAGGCTCATGTCTTTTATGGACATCCATGAACCGATATTTGAAACCTTATTAATCACATATCTCTGTCAAATTAGTGCGATTAAACAGATACAATTTACCTGTAAATCTTCCAACCGAGTTATCGTTACTATACTGAGCACCACGTGAAATTACTTCCTCTCTTAAAGCAACCTCGAATCCACTGACGCCTTTTCGTTTTAGCGACATTGCTGTGATTTAAGCGTGATACTGACTATTCACCCCACTTAGCTTCTATGTTGATGGGGAACTCGTTTGTGCACCTTAGATCAACATTGTCGATTTTTTGATATTAAAACGAATAAGTTAATCAGAGGTAGAAATGCAAAGTAAGCATTGGTCTAAATTCGAATTGCTCCATGAAGTTGTCACTAATCCCAATATTCATATTAAGGGTAAACACAGTTATTACAGCGATTACTGGGATAACGGGTTTGAGCGTTCTGTCGTCCGCTATTTGCATGGTGACGAAGTTAGCCGTCAGTGGGAGCCGCGTTGGGAAATTGATGTGCTCTGCATCGGTGATTACGTCTGCATAGGTGCAGAGGTCGTGATTCTAATGGGTGGCAACCATACCCACCGCGTTGATTGGTTCTCTTTGTATCCATTTATGGATGTGATCGAAGAAGCCTACATTGGCAAAGGTGACACTCATATCAAAGATGGCGCTTGGCTAGGCATGCGATCCATGATCATGCCGGGCGTAACCATTGGAGAAGGTGCGGTTGTTGCCGCGAACAGCGTGGTAACCAAAGACGTTAAGCCATATAGCATTGTGGCTGGCTCGCCTGCAAAAGTCGTTAAACATCGCTTCGATAAGGCTGTTATCGAAGAGTTGATCTCGATGAATATATACGACTGGCCAGAAGAGAAATTTGAAGCATTGAGGAAGCACTTGTGTGGTTCTGATTTAACGGCACTTAAGAATGCGATGGCTGAATATGATACTCATAAGTCGTTGAATACTTAATCGTACCCAATGGAAGGAGCACTCTATTGGTTGTGGAGTGCTCCTTTTGTTCATCTATGCAGCAGTCACTGCTATTTTTATCAAATATTTACCCTTCATCATTGACCTTACCCTAAGGGTAACCTTTATAGTTACTCTATAAATTTAAAGGTTAGCTATGACAAACACACTCCGAACAACTTGGATTACTGTTTTCAGCACCATCGCGATGTTGATGTCTAGCTATGCCTCAAGCTCATCAGCCATGATGACTGAAGTAATGATGATGGAAATGAGCTTGAGCAAATCGGCTTGTTACCACAGCTATACGTCGGTTAATGATTCAATGGCAGGATGTCATGTGACGAGTGAAAATCCTCACGCTGAACACTCTAATATGAGTGGCCATGACTTGATGGCTCAATGCGATATGTCTTCAATGAGCGAAGACGGCGGCCACATGATGGGTAACCATTGTTCGAGTGCCGATTGCTGTGCCTCAGTGTGCTCTGCTACTTCTTATCCAATTCAGGCTGTTCAAGCCGCCAATCCCTTTGTCTCTTCCTTAGCTCGTTTTCAATCTGTCATTATTGGGCAGAAAGTCGCACGCGCTCAATCTTTGTTACGCCCACCCACCGCATAAATCTATATCTAAAAACATAGCGATATCAGAGTTATAAGTCTGATACGCCAATCTTTTATATGCGTCATTTAACGCTAGATATGGACATTCATTGTGAATATAAAACCAACAACCTCCGTGTTTGGAATAAACGCGAGTGCTGTGGTCGCTGCTGCTTTTGTTTCGAGTGCTGCTTTGATTTCAGCCAGTGCTTTGGCTGCTGCTCCTGATTCAACACACGCTGATCAACAGAGCTCAACACAACAACTCAATACATTGATTGAGATAGCATTGAGCCAAGACAGCAATCGCAAACAGTACTTTGCTCAGTCTCAAGCGATGCGTGAAACCGGTATTGCGAGCGCTACCCTGATGGATCCGAAACTCAAAGTCGGGTTCAGTGGCTTACCAGTCGATAGTTTTCAGTTTGATGAAGACCCGATGACCAATATCTCGGTCGGTCTGATGCAGCAATTCGAGCGTGGCGATACGCTCGATCTTCAGCAGAAAAAGGCGGGTCAGCAAGCGGATGGATTAGCGCTTCAAGTTCAGGCTCGTGAACTTACCGTTGCCAATAGCATGACGCAGTTATGGCTTGAACTGGGCTATCAGCAAGTCGCAGAAGGTGTGATGCGTGAAAACCGACGTTTGTTGGTTGAGCTAGAGAATTATGTACAAACTAATTACTCGATAGGTAAAAGCGAAGCGCAAGATTTACTTAATGCTCAGCTTCAAGTCAGTAAGCTTGATGAAAAACTGCAAGCCAACCAACAAGTTCAACGCCGTCTCATCTCTCAACTGTCTGAGTGGTTAGGATCAGATTGGCTAGGGACTCAAGCGATTAGCTCTCAGGTTCTTGATTCTCAGACCCTTGATCCTCAAGGAAGGCTTCATGCGACTAATCAAATTGATTGGTCGCTATTAGAAAGTAAGTTAGCGACCAACAATGATTCAACCAAGCACTATCAACTGTTGATGGAGCATCCGCTCGTTAAGATCACGGACGCGACTATCTCGTCTAATCAAACTCAAGTAGAACTGGCTGAGCAAGCTTATACGCCGCAGTTTGGTGTGGAAGTGATGTATGCCCATCGACAAGCGAACAACATGGCGGGCGAACCTGCTTCTGATCTTGTGAGTGCTTATCTAACGGTCGATATCCCTCTGTTTACGGGCAACCGACAAGATAAGAATTTGTCTGCGGCTCAGTACCAAGTTGGCGCGGCTAAATCCCAAAAAGACACCTTACTTTCCCAAATGAACGCGCAAGTGAATGCGTTATTGGTGGATAAGGCGAACCTCACCCAACGTTTAGAACGTTACCAAAATTCCTTATTACCTCAGACGACGGCACGAATCAGCGCTGTGGAGCGAGGCTATCAAAACAACACTGCACAATTTAACGATGTGATCTCTGCAACTGCAGATGAACTCGCCCTGAAGTTAGAACAACAGCGTTTGATTACCGATCTCAACATCGTAAATAGCAAGCTTGCATCTCTGGTCAGTGCTTTTGGCTATCAAGTTAATCAACCGCAACTCAACCCCTCCGTAACTCGAAACAACAGCCAATCAATAAAGGAATAGACAATGAATACAGTAAAAGTAGCGACTATCGCTTTGTTGGTCGGTGGTGCATTGGGTTTTGGTGCAAATCATTTTGTCGTTGGATCAGCGCATAACATGTCAGCGATGGCAGGCTTGGAGGAAGTAGAACCTCAAGCTGACGAAAGTGATGATCCACTTTATTGGGTTGCACCAATGGATCCAAATTATCAGCGTGACAAGCCGGGTAAATCTCCGATGGGCATGGATCTGATTCCTGTTTATGCCGATGACTTAAGTGGTGGCTCAGACAAAGCCGGAACCGTGTTTATCGACGCTTCTGTGGAAAACAACCTTGGCGTTAAAACAGCAAAGGTAGGGTTGGAAGCTTTGTCGCCACGTATTGAAACGGTCGGTTATGTGGCGTTCGATGAAAGTACATTGTGGCAAACCAACGTCCGCGCTGCGGGCTGGGTGGAGAAGCTGTATATCAACGCGGTTGGTGAGAAAGTAAATAAAGGCGATGTGCTGTTCACGCTTTACTCTCCAGAGCTGGTTAAGGCACAAGAAGAGCTGCTGAGTGCATATAAAACAGGTCGCAAAGGATTGATCAAAGGATCGACCGAACGCTTGGTTACGTTAGGCGTTGATAAAGCGCAGATTCGCTCGATTACTCGACAGGGCAAAGCTTCACAAACCATTGAAATCAAAGCACCTGCAGATGGCGTTATCGCAAGCCTTAACATTCGTGAAGGTGGTTACCTTTCACCTGCACAAGCGGTAATCAGTGCAGGGCCGTTAGATGAAGTCTGGGTTGACGCAGAAGTGTTTGAGCGCCAAGCACACTGGATCTCGTCTGGCAGTAATGCAGAGATGACACTTGATGCGATTCCGGGTAAAGAATGGCAGGGCAATGTGGATTACGTGTACCCGATTCTTGACCCTAAAACTAGAACCTTACGCGTTCGTTTGAAGTTCTCTAACCCTAATGGCGAGCTCAAACCGAACATGTTCGCCAATATCGCTCTGAAACCAATCAGTGATGATCAAGTTCTTACCATTCCTCGATCATCGGTTATCCACTCTGGTGGCATGACTCGTGTTGTGTTGTCTGAAGGCGAAGGTAAATACCGTTCAGCTCGCATTGAAGTGGGTCGTGAAGCGGGTGACAAGATCGAAGTGTTGCAAGGGCTCACACAAGGTGAACACATTGTGACTTCAGCTCACTTCATGCTGGATTCTGAATCTAGCCAATCAGCTGATTTATCCCGAATCAATGGTGTGGAAGATCAAGTAGATACAGCTTGGGCAAAAGGTGAAATTGCAGATGTAATGCAAGACAGCCGTATGGCAACCATCAATCACCAACCTGTTCCTGAATGGGATTGGCCGGGCATGGTGATGAACTTCACCTTTGTTGAAGGTTTGGACATCAGCCAGCTTAAGCGCGGACAAGTGGTTGATTTTGAAATGATGAAAACGGAATCAGGTCAGTATGAAGTTGTTGATTACAAGGTCAGCGAGCATCAAATGGCGGGTGAAGTGTGGGTGAAGGGCGACATCACCATGCTAATGCCGGATTTCGGAATGATCACGGTGAGCCACAAGCCAGTACCCGAGTGGGATTGGAAAGCGGGTGAGGGCACATTATGATCAATGCAATTATTCGTTGGTCCATCAGTAACCGATTTTTGGTTCTGGTCGCGACCCTCGCAATCGTGTTTGGCGGGTTATACAGCGTTAAAAATACGCCCGTCGATGCGATTCCTGATCTGTCTGATGTGCAGGTGATCATCAAAACCAGCTATCCGGGTCAAGCGCCGCAAGTGGTTGAAGACCAAGTAACGTATCCACTCACCACTGCGATGTTAGCCGTGCCGGGTGCTGAAACGGTTCGTGGTTACTCGTTCTTTGGCGATTCCTACGTCTATATTATCTTCAATGATGATACTGATATGTATTGGGCACGTTCTCGCGTGTTGGAATATCTGAGCCAAGTCGCGCCTAACTTGCCATCAAGTGCTAAGCCAACATTAGGGCCAGATGCAACCGGTGTGGGCTGGGTTTACAGCTATGTACTGCAAGATAAAACCGGTAAGCACGACTTAGCGGATCTTCGTAGCCTGCAAGACTGGTTCTTGAAGTATGAGCTGCAAACCGTTGAGGGTGTGTCTGAAGTCGCAACGGTAGGCGGCATGGTTAAGCAGTATCAAGTGCAAATAGATCCAGCCAAATTACGTGCTTATGACCTAACGCTTCAGAAAGTCAACAAGGCGATCCAAGATGGTAACCAAGAAACGGGTGCCTCAGTAGTTGAGATTGCTGAAGCGGAGCACATGGTTCGTACAACGGGTTACCTCACAAGCATTGAAGATATTCAATCACTGCCACTAAAAGTGACCGATAAAGGCACACCGCTGTTATTGGGTGATATTGCTGACATTAACCTTGGCCCGCAGATGCGTCGTGGTATCTCTGAGCTGAATGGTGAAGGCGAAGCCGTTGGTGGCGTTATCGTGATGCGCTTTGGTGAGAATGCCAGTGAAGTGATTGATTCTGTTAAGAGTAAACTCGCAGAGCTGCAAGCGGGATTACCAGACGGTGTTGAAATTGTCGCGACTTATGACCGTTCAACCTTGATTGATTCTGCGGTTGAAAACCTATGGAAGAAGCTGGCTGAAGAGTTCATCGTGGTTGCGATCGTGTGTGCATTGTTCTTGTTCCATATTCGTTCATCACTGGTTATCGCGCTTAGCTTGCCTGTCGGTATTTTAGGCGCGTTTATCGTGATACATTGGCAGGGTATTAACGCCAATATCATGTCTCTCGGCGGTATCGCGATTGCGATTGGTGCCATGGTCGATGGTGCAATCGTAATGATAGAGAACGTTCACAAACATATTGAGCGAACGCCTCTGACCGATAAAAACCGTTGGCAAGTAATTGGCAAAGCGGCAGAAGAAGTGGGTGTGCCGCTGTTCTTCTCGCTGATTATCATTACCTTAAGCTTTGTTCCTGTATTCGCATTAGAAGGCCAAGAGGGCAAGATGTTCTCGCCACTCGCGTTTACTAAAACGTATGCAATGGCGGCCGCTGCAGGCTTGGCTATCACACTTGTTCCGGTGCTAATGGGTTACTTCATTCGTGGCAACGTGTTACCTGAACACAAGAACCCAGTGAACCGCAGTTTAGTCGCGATGTATAAACCATTGCTCAACTTAAGCCTCAAGTATCCAAAAGTGATGATTGTGATTGCACTGGGTTTGATGGCTTCTGCGTATTACCCAACCAGTAAGCTTGGCAGCGAGTTCATTCCACCTTTGGATGAAGGTGACTTGATGTACATGCCGACTACTTATCCGGGGATCTCGATAGGTAAGGCGCGTGAATTGCTGCAGCAAACCAACAAGCTGATCAAAACCATTCCAGAGGTTGAAACCACATGGGGCAAGATTGGACGTGCGGAAACGGCAACCGATCCTGCACCATTGACTATGATTGAAACGGTTATTCAGCTTAAACCGCGAGATGAATGGCGTGACGGTGTCACTAGTGAGTCACTGCGTAAAGAGTTCGATGATCTGATTCAGTTCCCGGGTTTGACTAACGCATGGGTTATGCCAATCAAGACTCGTATCGACATGTTAGCGACCGGTATTAAAACGCCAATCGGAATCAAGATAGCAGGGCCAGAGCTGAGTGTTATTGAGGATATCGGTTCTCAGCTTGAGCCTACCTTGAACGGTGTAAGTGGCACGGCCTCTGTGTATGCCGAACGTGTGGCTGGTGGTCGTTATGTCACGATAGACATTAAGCGCCGCTCTGCTGCTCGTTACGGGTTAAGCATTAAAGAAGTGCAGCAGGTTATTTCGACTGCAGTTGGTGGGATGAATGTCGGTGAAACCGTTGAAGGACTGGAGCGTTACCCAATCAACGTTAGATACCCGCAAGATTACCGTGACTCTGTAGTGAAGTTACAGAACTTACCACTCGTTACGCCAAACGGTGCTCGTATTGCTTTGTCTGATGTCGCTGACATTCGTTATGAAGATGGTCCACCAATGATCAAAACAGAGAACGCGCGTCCTAACGGTTGGGTATTCGTGGATATTGATGGTCGTGACCTTGGTTCTTACGTGGCAGAAGCGCAGCAAGTAGTTGCCGAGCAAATTGTATTGCCTGCAGGTTACTCGCTCGCTTGGTCGGGTCAATATGAATACATGGAGCGCGCAAAAGACCGCTTGAGTGTCGTTGTTCCAATTACCATCGCCATCATTATGTTGCTGCTGTATCTGAGCTTCCGCCGTGTCGGTGAAGTGATGATGATCATGCTGACATTGCCTTTAGCCATGGTCGGAGGCCTATGGTTGATGCACTACCTCAATTACAACTTCTCTATTGCGGTTGGAGTTGGCTTCATCGCGCTAGCGGGTGTTGCGGTTGAGATAGGTGTGATCATGTTGGTGTATCTCAACCAAGCGTGGCACTACAAAAAGCTCGATGCAGAGCAGAACCAACAAACACTTCAACAAGCTGATCTCACAGATGCCATTCGTGAAGGGGCAGGGCTTCGTGTACGTCCAGTGATGATGACGGTTCTTACGGTGATCATTGGCCTAATTCCAATTATGTACGGAGAAGGCACTGGCTCTGAAGTGATGCAACGAATCGCAGCGCCGATGATAGGCGGAATGGCGTCTGCACTGCTGCTTACTCTATTGGTGCTGCCCGCAATTTTTAAGCTTTGGAAGCAGCGTGAGATTACCCGCAGCCAAAGCGAGACAAGTAAATAACGTACTGACTATAAAGCCCTTACTTGCGAAATAGAAGTAGGTAAGGGCGCACCACATGAACATGTGAAACTCACAAAACAAACAGAATAAACCTAAGGAACGACCATGAAAAAGACACTGATTGCTATCGCCCTAACACTGACTACTGCAACAGCTTTTGCTGCTATGAACCATTCAACTAGTGACCATTCAAACATGGAACACTCAAGTATGGACCACTCGATGATGAAGAGTGGAGAAATGGATCATTCAAAGATGAATCACAGCATGATGAAGGGTGGGAAGATGGACCATTCAATGATGATGAACATGGACGGAATGATGGATATGGAAGGCATGTCTGAAGTGGGTATGCCAGCAACAGGCGCGAAACCCGATAAAGTGGTTCATGTTTTATTGAGTGATGACATGAAAATCACCTTTAAAAACAAGGTCGATATTGAGCCCAATGATGTAGTTCAGTTTGTGGTGATGAACACAGGCAAGATAGACCACGAATTCTCTATTGGTTCTGCCGCGGAGCAGTTAGAGCATCGTGAAATGATGAAGAAGATGGGCAACCACCACCATGATTCTGGCAGCACAGTGACGGTGAAACCGGGCAAAGCGAAGCAGATGCTTTGGCATTTCCATGGAGACAATCATGTAGAATTTGCCTGCAATATTCCAGGACACGCAGAAGCGGGCATGGCGAAGTCGATAACGCTTTAGGCATTATCTAATAGAGCTAGAAGTAGGTGCTAGACAAACACAAGAAAGCTAAAAGATAAGTCTTAGCTCATCCGTAGTTGAGACTTATCTTTCTTGGCGACTACTGTAATAGGATCGATGTTTCCAGTAGATGCTGAGCTTCACCACTTAAATGCGGCAACTCTGACATGATCTTCTTAAGCTTGTCGTCGATCGATTCCACTTCATTCAAAGAGCGAAACGCAAGCACGGCCTGCTCTGGTTCGCTGCTCACATAACCCTTCAACGTATTAAGCTGAATTTTGTTCGCATTTTCGACTTTTGACAGTGCGACATTGATTGCTTCGATGTTTATTGTTAACTCATTGTTTTTAAACATTTTTATTATTTTTTGGTTGTTTCTAATTGGCGCACATTAACACAACCATTTTTTCGGATATTGACCGAGATTATTAAATTGGAACAATTTCGAAAACGACTAAAAGTAGAACAGTGGCATTAGCTATAAAAATACGAAGCAATAGAGTGAGTTAACGGGTTTATCTAGAGACAATAAAATTGATGTTGAAACGTTTGATCTTTGGGAGAGTTTCGGCTGAATAAAGCCTAAGTAGGATTGGAGCGTGCAGCGGGAATCGAACCCGCATCATCAGCTTGGAAGGCTGAGGTAATAGCCATTATACGATGCACGCACACTGTCTTAAGAGTAAGACTGAGGCATCAAGAAGACTGGAGCGTGCAGCGGGAATCGAACCCGCATCATCAGCTTGGAAGGCTGAGGTAATAGCCATTATACGATGCACGCACATCGTCTTAACGAGTTTGATAATGCCACATCTAACTGAAAACGAAACCTTTTTCTTTCATTTTTATTCTAAGTGCTCGCATAACCACCACTCCGCTAGTTTTTCAATCATGTCTGGCGTTTAGAGAGTGAATAAAATGTGACTAAACTCTCGTTAATCCCAAGATTCAAACGGGTGCTGACTTGATAGTTTAAGAAAAGGGGAAAGGGATGAATTTATAAACTGATATCGGGTGTTATTTCCTCATCAACACAGGCAAAATCTATGGTTTAACGTGTTAACACAATCGAAATTTGAGCTGAATTTATAAGTGCGTTTATAACAATGTGGGTGCATAGATTTAACTTACGAACGATTCGTATCATTCATTAAACTAATCCCAAATGAGTAGAGTAATACACGCCTCTGTGCGTTCACAGAAAAAAGTAACGAATTTAGTTGATAATTCACGCAAAAGTCTCGTCATTCCGTCTGTCGTTTGGTACATTTGCCGCACATTTTGTCTCGCCTAAAATACCCATGCCTTCTCAGTTCAGAATTAACAAAATTGTTGAAATTGGTGACACTCTTCACCGCAGCGGTTGTGCTCCCTATAAGCTTGAAAAATACACACAGTTCTATGCAAAAAAGCATGGTGTCGATGTGATGATCCAAGCAACACCAACCGCGATTAACTATCAATTTCCAGATGATAACAACGCCGTTATTCTTAAGCGCCTAAAGCCTGCTTCAATTAATCTGAGTTTGTTGGCAAACACCATCATTCGTATTAACCAACCGAGCAGTGAGCCAGTACCAGAGCCTGTCGGCTACTCTAAGTTTGTGACTGCACTAGCTAACATGGGTATTCCACCTGCGTATTTGATGTTAGTCGGCAGTACGTTGGAAGCGGTTGGCTTTTCTGCGTTATTGGGTTTGATGGTTTGGGTATGTCAGCAAGTCCTGCATTCACGTCGCGCAATTGCGGTTGAATTTATCTCAGCATTATTGACGGGTATCTTTGTAGCGTTTTTGGCAAGTACAGGTTTGCCGATCCCGGTGTGGGCGTTGTGTATTGCGTCAATCGTCTTATTTGTCCCCGGATTATCTATAGCCAACGCATTAGAATGTTTGGCTTTCAATGATCTTGTCTCGGGTACCAGTTTGCTAGGGCAGAGTGCCTTAACGCTGATCAAGCTGTTTGTTGGGATTATCATGGGTCTCAATATTGGTGAAGCGATATGGGGACAAGCGGTCTCCATCGACTATACCAATGCGGTGCCAGTGTGGATGCACATATCTGGCTTGGTGTTGATCTCTGTGTCTATCGGCGTGATGTTCAATGCGCGCCCTAAAGACATCTTACTTGGTTTGCCAGTTGCAGTTTTGGGTATGTGGGGTCCGTTCTATCTAGGTTTTGACAGTGGTTGGGTTGTCGGTACTTGGGTAACAACAGTTCTTATTACTTTATACGGCACTTGGATTGCTAAAAAGATGGAGCTCACGGGGTCTATTTACATCGTGCAGGGTATTATCATCTTGGTTCCAGGTAGTCGCGTTCTAGTGAGTGCGAGTCAATCGGTGTTTGAACAATCTATCTTGCCGATCCCAAGTATCGGTTTATCGGCGCTGTTTATGTTCTCTGCGATTGTGGCAGGGCAAATCACCGCGTATTCGATCTACTCACCAAAAGTAGAGCGTTAATCTGATTAGATTCTAACTGGCGCTCAGGTAACTTCGTTTCTTCAACAAACACAGCTTAGCGGCTGTGTTTGTTCGTTTTAGAGCCGCTCTTTTCCTACTTTAAGTTTATCTTCAGACAATCTGGTAGATTTGTACTCGCTAAGCCTAGCAAGAGTCATTAAAATGGACGCAAATTCTATTTAAATGAAGTATTAACGTATGTCTTTACCTCCTTGTCCGCAATGCCAATCTGAATATGTCTACCCAGACCAAAACAACCTAATCTGTCCTGAGTGTGCCTATGAATGGAACCCAGAAGAAGAGCGTTTAGAAAGAGAAGCTGCACGTGTAAAGGACGTTAACGGCGCAGTGTTAGATACCGGTGATAAAGTTACCTTCATTAAAGATTTAAAAGTGAAAGGCAGCTCTAGCGTACTGAAAATCGGTACCAAAGCGGTGATTCGACGCATCAATGAAGGCAAAGATCACCAGCTAGATTGCAAGCTTGATGGTGGCGGTGAGATGCTGGTGACTGCAAAATACGTGAAAAAGCAGTAACCACTCTTTCGGACGATTGTCGTAAATGTTCAATGCTTTTGGGCCGTTATTGAGCATACTGACTAGCAAACAGAGTCAAACTCAAACGTTAGAGAATCAAGATGATCAGAGAATACAGCGCAGCCGACACCGAAACGGTCCTAAATATTTGGCTCACCGCCTCCATTAAGGCGCACAACTTCATGGCGCCTGAATTTTGGGAGTCACAAGTGGGCAATATGCGCGATATCTACCTTCCTGCGTCAAAAACCTATTTGTTCCAAGTTGACGGGGAAGTTTGCGGGTTTTATTCACTCTATGAAGGGTTATTAGCGGCGATCTTTGTCTGCCCTGAGCATCAAGGGAGTGGTATCGGGAAACAGCTCATGCAACATGCCAAGCTTGAATGCCCAAACTTGTCTTTGAATGTGTACAAAGAGAATCATGCGACCATTGAGTTCTACCTTTCTCAAGGCTTTACCATCGTCAGTGAACAAGCCGATGAGCACACAGGACACCAAGAGTACACCATGCATTTAGCCTAGCGTCGGGCTTAGTGAATAGTCAGACGAGCATTAGGCAGGAATAGAAGTTATATGGATATAGTTAAAGCCGACATGGCGCACTCGACTGCGTTCCACCATTATTTAAACGCTTGTATCGATGATGGACTGGAAATCTATATCGGTATTTCTGATGGCAGTGATAGTTACTTAGAAAGGCGAATAGCTTATTCAAAAGGTGAGTGTTTGCCTGAAGGGTGGACGCCAGCTTCTACTTACTTTTGTATTGATTCTGAGCAGATTCTTGGTGTGATTAGAGTTCGTCACGGTACCAGTGAATACATTCATGACGTTATCGGGCACATCGGCTATGAGACTTTGCCACAAGCAAGAGGACGAGGAGTCGCGAGTCATATGCTGTCTTGGGTTCAGCGTCACGTGCTTATAGAAAGCGCTATTATTACCTGTGACTGCGACAATGTTGCGTCGCAAAAAGTGATTGAGAAGTGCGGCGGCCAGTTCTTAAATACCTTTTATTCAGAGCAAGATCAGCAAGAGGTGTTGCGCTATCAGCTAGACCCAAAATGAACACTAAAGTATGGCACTTTCTTAAGTTCGCTTACTTTCCGTTAGCGAGATTTTATTAAATAGAAGCCACCATTGATGGTGGTTTCTTTGGTTATAGTTCATCGATTATTGTTGGAGATATTTTGAAGTATTCGACAAGACCTGCTCAGTCATCAGATTATGAATTTCTGTTCCAGCTAAAAAAGGCAGCTGAATTTGAGCCAATCAAATCTGTTTTTGGCTGGGATGAGCAAGTTCAACGAGATATACACGCCGAAGAGTGGGCAGAAGAAAGGCCTGAAATCATTGAATATCAGGGCAAAGCGATTGGCAGTGTGTTGCTGCAAGACAAAGGTGACCACTTCTACTTTTGCCGATTCTTTTTGCTGCCTGAATATCATGGCAAGGGTATCGGTAGCCAAATCCTCACCGATTACTTAGCTCACGCAGATAAGCTCAGGAAGCCCGTTGAGTTGTGTTATCTGCAAGGTAATCGAGTTGGAGAGCTCTACTTGAGGTTTGGTTTTGAAATCACCTCGCAAAACGACCAGTTTGTATATATGTGGTGTAAATAGACATTCATTCAAAATGATCACACCGTGTCTGTAACTTGATAGGCACCTGACACCCATCTAACGTAAAACCTTGTAAAGCTCCCTATGCTTGATGACTAAGCGATTACACTTAGAACAGATCGAGCGTAAGGGAGTGTGCAATGAATTATTACCCGACTTCAAAAATCGTGGGTGAACAAAGGTTTGGTTTTGGGCCTAGATTAGGTCAAACAGCCTATTATTCGCCTTTAGAACAGTTGGATAAAAAGCCATTTATTCATCAGTCCATTCAAGCTTTGCCCACAACCGAATCTATCCTTATAACCGTCGGTGAGAATCGTGAACAGCGAAAGAAAGCCAAGGGTGATGAGCAAAAGATGCAAGCAATGAAGAAAGAGGCACAGTCTTTTCTTCGTACTCACTACCGACAACAAGCTCAAGCTCGTCATCTGCAAAGCGTTGAAACGCCTTATGGTTTTCAAGAGCGCATCATTCAGTTTTGGAGTAACCACTTCGCCATCTCGGTCGATAATCGAAAATTGATGCCCTTGGCCGCCAGCATCGAAAACGATGTGATTCGCCAACATTGGAATGGCAACTTTGGAGATATGCTGATGGCTTCTTCAAAGCATCCAGCCATGCTTTTGTATCTAGATAATCAACTCTCGATTGGGCCCAATTCCAAAGTCGGTAAGCGCCGTGATAAGGGACTCAATGAAAACCTCGCTCGTGAAATTCTAGAGCTTCATACTCTCGGTGTAGATGGCTCCTATATTCAACAAGATGTGATTGCATTGGCGAAGGCGATTTCGGGGTGGGGTATTAAATTCCAATCCCCCAATGCCGGTTTTCGATTTGCTAATAATCTCCATGAGCCTGGTAGCATTACCTTACTTGGAAAATCCTACGACCAATTAGGTATCTCACAAGGGGAGTCGTGTTTAGGAGCCTTAGCTAACCACAAAGACACGGCCAAACATTTGGTTGATAAGCTTTGCCAGCATTTTATTGGTGACACGCCTAACGATCTTTCAGAACAGATGGTTGCTGCATACTTAAAGGGCAATGGTGATTTACTGCCTGTTTACCGATTGTTGCTGGGAAGCACAGAAGCAAACGAACCCAAACCCAATCGGTTCAGACCGCCGAAAGAGTGGCTATTTGCGGTACTTCGCAGTGTCGACATTCCTCTTAACGATAAGCAAGCGCTGAACACTCTCAACACACTAGGCCAACCACCCTTTAAACCGGGTTCACCTGCAGGATGGTCGGATCAAGACAGAGACTACAATAGCCCTTCGGCATTAACCCAGCGTATGCAAGTCGCTAATCGGCTAGCCTCAATCGCGATAAAGTCGGCTAAGGCCTCGGGTACAAAACCAAAGGTGGTAGTAGATGACGTGATCGCAGCTTTATATGGCGATGCGATTGATGAACATACTCAAATTGTATTGAGCAAAGCCGACAGCGCTGCAATGCAACTTTCCCTGTTGTGGTTAAGCCCACAGTTTCAATATCGTTAGGTGTGGGTATGAAAAAGATAAACGGTTCGCAGAGTAATAAGCCACACAATCACGGCCTACAAAGTATGAATCGTCGCCAGTTTATGGGCCTTGCCGCAGCTGTTGGTGTGAGTGCGATGTTGCCATTTCCAAGCTTTGCCAAAACACGTTCAGACAATATCTTTGTTTGGATATCACTGCGTGGCGCGATGGATGGGTTAAACGTTGTGGTACCTCATGCTGATCCTGATTATGCAGATCTAAGACCGAATATTGGCTTGAAGACTAAGCAACTACTTAAGCTAGATAGTTTCTTTGGGTTACACCCTTCGCTTAAAAGTTGTCATCAATGGTATGAAAATAAAGAAGTCAGCTTTGTTCATGCTTGTTCAACCGCTTATCGCGAGCGTTCTCATTTTGATGGGCAAAAGATATTAGAAAATGGCACTTCCGATCCTTTTAATACAGAAGGATGGCTTAACCGTTTGCTCACGCTGAGCTCAGAACAATACGATGGAATCGCGATTGATTCCGGCCTGCCGCTCATCATGCAGGGGGAATCTACCGTGGCAAGTTGGTATCCAAACCGCTTGAAAACACGCGACAAACAAACAGAGCTACTTGAAGAACTTTTTCAGAGTGACCAAATGCTGTCTGCTAATTTCGAAAGCGTCATGAAGATAGATGAGTTGGTGGGTGACCAAGGTGTTGGCAAACAATTTAAGTCATTGATGAGTAAAACGGGCGACATCTTATCTGCTGATAACGGGCCAAATATCGCAGCATTAGAATTAGGAGGTTGGGACACGCATGCCAATCAAGGCAGCGTTAACGGTAGGTTGAGTAACCAACTTAAAATTCTGGATGCAGGGTTAGCGGCACTTAAGGAATCGTTAGGCACACGCTGGAATAACACAATGATCATCGCCGCCAGTGAGTTTGGTCGAACAGCTAAGGAAAATGGCACAAAAGGCACCGATCATGGCACTGGCAACGTCATGTTGGTTGCTGGTGGTGCGATGGTTCACAAGGCTTCAAACATATCGAGTTCAGGCACATCTGGGGGACAAGTTATCGCAAACTGGCCGGGGTTAAGTCAAGAGAACCTGTATCAAGGGCGAGATCTCAAACCAACCACCGACATACGAGGTGTAATTAAAGGTGTGCTAGGCGAGCACCTATCTATTAATACGAAGCAGCTAAACACCATCTTCCCTGATAGTGAAAGGGTAAAGCCACTGGAAATCATCTAGTAGGGCGTTTCCCTTAACAATTAATGTAACTTGGGAGTAGATTTAATGTCGTTTAACCGAGAAATGATCTGCTCTTCAGTTTGCTTGATCCAGTCATAGCGTTTTGTGTACAAGCGGCGTTTAGTCTTTTTTAGTGCGTCGGTATCTTTACGAAGAGGCTTAATGGGCAAAGAAAACCAATGTTTATCGACCAAAGCTCCGCCATTTTCAGTCCACAAAGTGTCGTAATCAAAAGTTATAGCTCCACGTTTAGAACCGATATAGCGCATTGCTTGGTAGATATGACCTTTATTCGAAACAGCTAAAATCTCATCAACTTTCATATAATTAGCAAACATAATTGCGACTTCAACCATGAGTGACTTTGGTCTTAGTCCGTGCAATGAACGCGTCAGTTCTTTGATCTTCTCTTGGCTGTTGGCAATACGCTTGTTTGTACCTTGTAGACAGCCGATGTGCATGGTGCGGCGCCCATTATTACCGGAGATATTGAAGGTGACCGAGTAAATAGTCAGCCCAGTAATGGCCTCGACGAGTCGGATCCCTAGTGAGCCTTCACGAGACTCTCCCGAGAAAGTCTCAATTCTGAACTCATCCCCATTCCTGTCTGCGAAGGTTAGAAGTTCTATGTTAGAAAGATGCAAATGCACTGTATTTGAACCAAATGTTTGTTCTAAAAGTTCGAAGTGAGAATGCAGTAACGAAGCTCGTGCTTTAGGCTTGATGCCAACACAGATAAATGGTTTTAACGGCTTTTCAAAGATCTTGGGATTCTGCTCTAACAGGTTTGAAAGGTTGTTTTTCTCTTTAAGCTGACGCACCTTGTGAATGATCTTTGGGTTCATAATGCCCCATAGTGTAAAGCGCATATTTTTCTTGATTCGGGTTAAACCTTTGGTATTTGGGTGTACAGCATTTGAAAGCTCAACGATTTGACGAAAGTTTTGCACGTTTACCTCGACTTAGAAAACAAAAAAGCATCGTTGAAAATAAAGAACGACGCTCCATAAAATGATAAGTAGGTGTTAGTGAAAAAATCGTGAAACCTGATCAAGTTGGTTTCTTTCAACCAAGATAGTTAAACGCGATTAGGGAGAGTTTGTTTAGAGGGGAGATAAATAAGAGAACTGTTAGTCTTCTTATAAAATAATGCCAAGCATATCAATATTTTATTAATTGGGTTTTCGGTTTGATTTTTTAATGATAGGGTCGCCGAATAATTATATTGATAAGAATAAAGGCTTTATATGAATAAGTTTCTGAGTGTCGCGTTAGTTGCAGCTACGAGTATTTCAGGTTGTAAAAGTATTCCTACTTCGGCTACGGACACCTTGTCAGAACCGCAAGGTAACGGCGCATTAGCTATCGCGACCGATATATCAAAGCACGATTCAACTTACCCGTGTGTAACATTCTCGTTTGATATACAGGAAAAAGTAGATGGTAAATTGGTTGGTTCTGAACCACAAACCTTACGTGTATTTGTGTATGAAGATACAAAGTACGCACTGTTTGATGGTATTAAACCGGGAAATTATGTATTAACACAGTTTCGATGCAATATGCGTCGTGGTCTTGTTGCTAACGATGGAAGATCGTTTCTTAGTCTTGATCTAGAAACTGAGCATACCATTAAGGCTAATACAATAACGATGTCTTCAAACTTCATTCACGCGACTCAAGATGAAGATCGTTCCTTTGCTTTACACGTTGGTATTTGGCAACCGAATGATGCTGTGCATTTCCAGAATCTACTGACGAACGAAGTGAGTAACAAATGGGAAGTGAGTGACTTTGAAGGTTAGTTAAGTACGTCACTATGGCAGCTTCCATTACTGCCATAGTGACTGTGACTGAACGAGTTGTTTTAATGCTAGCGCTAAACCAAAGGATACCAATCCAACTCCGCACGCTTGATTGAGTCTTTTCTTGGCTTTCAACAAGTGTTTTTGCAGCGTCTTCGAAGTAAATAACATTGCGACTATCCCAAACCACAAGCCGTGAAGAATAATCATATAAAGCCCATAACCGAGTGCGACATGTTGGTTCGTAGCATCGGGTGAGATCACTTGGCTGAAGATACTCAAGAAGAACAACATGGTTTTAGGGTTGAGTACGTTACACAGAAAGCCTTGCGCCAAGTAGCGCCAAATACTGATGTTTTGCGTCGTTCCTTCCATAGGTGCGAGTTTACTGTCTGCGCTTAAGATGCCTTTTATGCCGAGGTAAATAAGGTAAGCGGCACCTGCGTATCGAATAATGTCGAAAAGCTGCTCATTCTGTGAGATTAAGTAACTAATACCTAGCATCGAATAACTGATGTGAACACAAATCGCTAGGCTGACCCCTAGTGCTGTCCAAATGCCAGCTTGTCTTCCTTGATTAACACTGTTCTTCAAAACCAAAACGAAATCAGCACCGGGGCTTATAACAATTAATAGTCCTAACACCGCTAAGCTTATCCACTCCATAAATACTCCAACTCTCTTATTTGACGAGCCGTCATTGTATGGTTTTTAATTGCTGCCTATAATCGAAATGAATTCCATTAATATGTGAGAAAAAATCACACATGAGGCACCTTAAAGCATTTCATGTTTTCCATATCGCAGCCCATTCTACGAGCTACAGTGAAGCGGCAGAAAAACTCAATATTACCCATGGTGCAGTGAGCAAACAGATCAAGGTCCTGGAAAATCACCTGTCTCAAACTTTGTTTTATAAGCAGGGTCGTAATGTGTGTTTGACCAAAGAGGGTGAGTTACTCAGAGAGTACACAGAGCAAGCGTTTCAGGCGTTGGATACCGGAGTCCAAAAGCTCAACCAACTCAACAACCATGCATTAGAGGTGTCGTGCGAGCCAACATTAACCATGCGTTGGTTGATGCCGCGTTTAGGTGATTTTTACGCCGAGTCGGGCATTGATGTTCGTTTGTCTACCGCTGGTGGGGCTGTGAATTTAGATGCGACTGGCCTCGATATGGCGATTCGCCGAGATGACTTTAAATTAACCGAGAGTTACAAACAGATACCGTTAGTTGAAGAGTGGGTAGGTCCTGTGTGTTCTCCGGATTATTGGCAACAGGTAAAAGATAACTTAGGTGATGTGAAATTACTGCACAGTAACACGCGACTAAATGCTTGGAGTTATTGGGGAGCTATCACTGAAGACACAGTTAATAGCGCAGAGTTGTTGAAAGCTCCTGCGAACCAAACATTTGCACACTTCTACTTTTGCTTTCAAGCGGCTGTCGATGGGTTAGGCATAGCGCTTGGGTCGTATCCACTTGTCGCCGACGATATCGAAAGAGGTAACTTGATCGCGCCGTTTGGATTTGTTCCTTCTGGCCATCAGTACATGTTGCTCACGCAAGATAGCAATCAGGACGAGTCAGGTAATTCATTTGTCACTTGGTTGAAGAGCGAGTTGGCGCAGTGTGTTCCAGTTATTAAAAACAAATAGACTCTTTACGTCAGAAGTTAATTCCCCCTTGTTGTGGAGTGCTTAGCAAGCGCATGAGGTGGAACACCGAACGCTTTCTTAAATGCATTGGTGAAGTTAGAAGGGTGCTGATAACCTGCTTCATAGGCTGCTTCGGTTATTGAAACTAAGCCTCGTTCTAAGTGCTGACGCGCGATATCTAAGCGTCGGTGTCGTATATAACCGTTGATCGTCAGGTTGTAAGACTGCTTAAATCGACGTTGTAAGTTGGAGATACTCATCGAGAATCGACCTGCGATGCTTTCAAGGCTGAGTGGCTTATCCAAGTTGATTTCAATGTAGCTGATGATGTCTTCTATCTTAGCGTCGAACCCTTTTTCAGCCGACACTTGGTTATCTTTTTGGTCAAGACCAACGTTCTTATCCGTGCCATTTGGACTAGCGTTAATGTCCTCAGAAGTGCACTCTTGGCAACATTGAATCGGCATCTGAGATAAGGTTTGAGCAAGTAACTGCTGGGTTAGCGTCTCTACGACAAGCTTGTCTTGAAAGTTGGTCGGTGTCGCTTGGCCAGTGAGTGTATTAGCGAGTTGAATGATGTCAGCGTTGAACTGCACATTGTAAGACGCCTTGTGTGAATCTAAGAGCGATTTACTTGAGCAGTGGTCACTTAAACGTGGTTTTACCCATTGTGGCTTAACCAAGATGTTGATCTTATTCATCTTATTATCTTGAATTAACGAGCGCCTGAAGTTGGCAGGTTTAGCTAAGTTGACTACCACGCCTTGCGGCCCATTACTGGCATCGAGATCGAACTCAAGATCATCGTAGCCAAAGGTGAGTTTTCCTTCGAGAAGAATGGTAATCAAGATCGCTGAGTGGGCTGTTGAGACGATGTTGCTGTCGACCAATTCAATACAGCGGCCGCCATGCACGAAAATTTGGTCATTGTATTGATAAGAAAGGAATTTACCTTCAGCGAGCGAGGTCTGCTTGGTTTGACCTTGTGTCACAATGATCTGCTTTTCAGTCTGTTCTAGCTTTTTGGTTAGAGCGACTTTTTTCGTTAACACTGGTTTATTCGCTAACACAGCTTTCTTGTTTAACTCGACTCTTCCAGTCATAGCCGTTTCGGCAAGTTTAGTTTGCTCTGACGCTACTTCACCCATTTGACCTTTCCTCATAACAGCTATGCGTTTTCGCATAAGCAAATCATCTGTGCATTTATAAACTACAACCCTATCATGTTTGCGAATTATTATCATTTACATCTAGGATTGAATTATGGAAAGCCCAGTCAGCTCAACAATCAAGCTTTCAACCCTCTGTATTGCCATAGCCAGCGCGTTTAGCAGCCCTGTTATGGCAGAAGAGAGCGCATCGCACTTTGATGAAGTCGTGGTGTGGGGAACGAAGGTATCTAGTAACACAGAATCTATCATTGCCGATGACATGTCACTCAAGCAAGCTGACCATATGTCGGACTTGCTGCGTGAGATTCCCGGTGTTGATGTTGGCGGAACGCACTCGGTCAACCAACGAATTACCATCCGTGGTTTAAGCGAAACTGATTTAGATATTCGACTCGATGGTGCTTCTCAGCACGCGAACATGTTCCACCATATTGGTAACCTCACTCTTAACCCAGACATCTTGAAATCGGCTGATATCCAAGTGGGCAACAACTCGGTTACGCAAAATGGGTTAGGCGGTTCCGTGCTGTTTGAAACCAAAGATGCAAAAGACCTACTTCGTTATGATGAGAGCTTTGGGGCTCGTGTTTATGGTGGTTATGCCACGAACGCAAGCCAGCAAGGTTCATTAACTGTGTATGGCTTATTGTCGGATAATGTCGATGCCATGCTCTACAGCCACTACATGAGCCGTGATGATTTTAAAGACGGTGATGGAAATGAAACCTTTGGTTCAGAAGGGGATGTATACAACATTCTCGGTAAGATTGGTTTTGAGCCGAGTGACTTACACCGATTTGAATTCTCTTATGATCTCTACCGTGATAGCGGTGACTACAGCCCGCGTTCAGACATGTCGGGTGGTGCGAATGAAGGCCTGTCTAACGATATCCTAATTCCCACGGATTATGATCGTGACACAATAACGGCTAGCTATGAGCTGCGTGGTGAAAGTCATAAGGGTAACGTTACTCTGTATAACACAGAGACTGAGATTCAGCGCGATGAAAGCGTTATGGCACCGCGTTGGCCATCGAATCGCTTGTCTAATAACACTGCGAAGAACCAAAACTTTGGCTTGAATGCTAAGTTCCAATCGGACTACCGCTTGATGTCGTTTGATAACATCGCGACCTATGGCTTTGACTACATGGACAAGTCATCAAGCGGCTATTATGGCAGCAGTAAGTTTATGGACGAGTCAGCAATTTCTACCGCACTTTTTGTTGAAGACCAGTTCTACTTTACTCAAGCCTTTTCTATCACCGCAGGTGTTCGCTTTGATGATTACCAGCGTAAAGCTGAGACAGGAAACGACGATTTTGACGACGTAACATGGTCGTTGGCAACACAATGGGATGTGGCTCAAGATTGGACCTTGTTTGCGAGTACGCGTTCATTGTTCAAAGGCCCAGAGTTGATGGAAACCTTTATTGCTTACCAAGATGTTGCTTACTTAGCGGACGACATCAAAGCTGAAACCGGGCAGAACACACAGGGTGGCGTGCGTTTCGATAAGCGAATAGATGATCACTTTGTTGGTGCTAACCTAACCGTGTTCCAAACCAATATTGATGATTACATTATTGAAGAGTACCAGGCCGCAAGCCAGAGTTACTTGATTTACAACTTGGGTGATGTTGAGATTAAAGGCTTCGAGGCAAGCTTGTCTTACGGCTACGAGATGTTTAACAGCAAACTGTCTTATGCGCGTTCAGATACTAAAAACAAAGACACAGGCGGCGCTGTCGCGGGTGGCAATGGCCGCAGTATTGATATGGGCGATAGCATCACGTTAACTCTGGATTACCAGTCTGAAGCGTTAGAAACGATCTTTGGGTGGAACTCGATGTTTGTTAAAGACGAAGACAATGTATTCGATGGTCAGCCAATTAAAGAAGGTTACGATGTTCATAATCTTTATGCCCAATGGGTGCCATCAAATGTTGACGGATTGTCTGTTACCTTTGGTGTCGATAACGTATTTGATGAGCAATACACCTCACATGCTTCTCGTTCAGGCACAGCAAGAGGCTTTACCTTGGATGACTATGAACCGGGCCGTAACTACAAGCTTTCTGCCGCGTATCAGTTCTAGGAAAGGTTTAAACTCATAGGTTTGGTTGGAGCGATAAACTCACGGTCGTAGGGATCCGGAAAGTTTATTGCTCGAAATTGAAGTTATCCGTTTAAGTCATTCGTCTTAGTGAAGAGAAAAGCGCCTCTCGAGCAAGGAATCGAGAGGCGCTTTAGTTTTAGATTGCCTGAACAGTTAATCAGGCTCCACAATGCTATTCAATTGGCAGAGACAAGACACCACCATTGAGTTCGACTTGGTTTAGCCATTCTGTTGGAATCGCTCCGTCGTCTTCATAGAAGCAAGCCGCTAATACCGCGCCAATTACAATCGCACGCCCGCAGCTATCGCCACCACATAAAATGTTGTCACGGATACCTTGTTTAAAACTCTGAGCGCCAGCAATGATGCGAATCAGTAGTGGGAACGCGGCACTCAATTCACAATGCAATCCGAACTTTTTCGCGGCATCTGTTATTGAAAGTTCCGGTTCAGCCAGTGCTTCATCGATTTGATCGTGTATAAACTTGCTGCAGGTTTGTCGTACCATTTCTACCGATTGGAGTGGAGAATTACCTTGTATCGCCGCTTGAATCAGCAGGGTGATGGCTTGTGCCCACTCTACCGCTTTATCATTATTATTAGTGACTCGAACCGCACTCTCGACCATAGCAGGTAAGGTGTGAGAGGTGTAGGTACATGCCACTAAAGGAATCAGTTTTGAAACCGCAGGTAATTGGGTGTCATCTGCGCCACAGGCTGTGATTGGAGCATTTGCTAGCTCTAGTTGATGTATGTTCAGCAAGCTCATACGAGTCGCTTTATCAATGTAACCTTGCCAACTACCACCAAAATCAAACCAGAAACGGAAGTGCTTAATGTAACTCGCTTCGTCGTAGTGTTGATTATCGACTAGGCTATCGACCATCGCCAATAACTGAGCACCGTATTGTGATTGGTCGCCAGCGGTTTTACCTTGGTGGGCGAAGTAGCCCTTGTCTTGATAATCGAACTGGTTTGGCGAGCGAAATTCTGGTTCAAACCCTGCCACGTGTAAGATCCTCTCTTGGTCATACAACCAATGCAGCCCCATGGAAGCGGCGTCTCCAACCAATGCGCCAACAACGGCGTAAAAAGCTCTTTCTTTATGATTGTCCATGCTGAGTGAAGTCCTTGAGAAGATCCAATGGAATTTGATACTTCAAGTATAGTGTCTAAATGATGGGTTTGCTGTGTTTCAGTAGAGAGTTTTTAAGCAATTAATCCTGATTGGTCAATGGGTTAAACCAATCAGGGTGAGTGGATGAATATTATGAATTAGGTGGCTATTTGGGCATCTACCAGACGCTTGAATACACGTCTAAATAAACAGTGACACTAGCGGTTAAGGTAAACACTCGATCGTTGTTCAATGACTTTGAAAATACGTGAAAGGGTGAAACATAACGCAAAGTAAACTGCGCCAACAATCAGCCAGATTTCGAAGATCAAACCGGAAGAGTTCGCCATTTCAGTACCAACAAATGTCATTTCTTGAATCGAAATCAGCGACACAATCGATGTATCTTTTACTAATGAAATTGCCTGACCCGCTAAAGGTGGTGTAATCGCGGTTAATACCTGTGGGCCGATAACATATCGATATTTAGAGAATGCAGACAGCCCTAGTGAGTCAGCCGCTTCCCATTGGCCTGTGGGAATGCTTTCTAAGCCAGCTCGGATAACCTCGGCGATATAAGCGGAAGAGAGCAGGCCAATACAGATAACGCCAGAGGCTAAGTTTTCCCAAAGGTTTGCAGGCCCGAATAGGAAATCTTGAACTGCGTTAATTTCGCCATTGTGTTCACGTAGAAGGGTTTCTAAACCAAGTAAAGGGATCAACTGGTTAGACACAAAGAAGTAAAAGATAAACACAAACACCAATGGTGGAATGTTTCGAACCAACTGGATGAAAAGCAGCGCCGGCGTTTTGAATAAAGCGATCTTAGAGTGTCTTGCTACCCCTAACAGTGTGCCGAAAGAGAGCGCTAACACCATGCTCCATAAGCTCAAACGCAATGTTGCGACCAAGCCTTGGAAGAAATAAGGAATACTGCCTTGAGAAGGTGGAATAAAGATTAACGTGAACGCGTCTTCCCATCGCCACTGATAATTAATACCGGCAGCAGAGCGATAATAAAGCCAACCTGCAAATACACAAATGATGGTAAACAACACTCCATCTAATAGATTGAGGCGTTGATACCAAGGCTTCGTGTGAAGGTTGGGCTTGGGCGTTGATAATGTGCTAGTACTACTCACGTCATTCCTGTTTAAACAATGATAATTAATATGCAGTGAGAGTGGGCTATGAGTTTATAGCTATCTCGGGTGTTTCTTAAAAGGCAGTACCAGCAAGGTACTGCCTTGATTGGTTCTTTAGCGTCTAATTGGCAGTCTATTACTGACCTTGAGCAATCTGATCTTGCCAATCTAGAGTAGAGAACCAGTACTCGTAACGCTCTTTTAACCAACCGTCTTCAGTACGTGCTTTGATCCACTCGTTGAAGAACTCAGTTTTGTCTGTTTCACCTAGGCGCACAGCAAATGCTTCGTTACCTTTAGAAAGGCGCTCTTTAAATGGGATGAATAGCGTGTCTGAGTTTTTGATCGCTTCGTGTTCTGGTTTAGGGCTAGAGGCGATAACCGCGTGTGCATTGCCGTTTAGCACTTCTTGGAACGCTTGAGCATCGTCATCGAACTGAAGTACTTTAGCTTTCGGGAAAGTTTCACGAGCCACTTGAACCGTGAATGCTCCGCGACGTGCTGCAATTTTCACACGGCGAGAATCGAAATCAGAGATTTGAGTAAAACCTTCAGCCAATTCTTTGTTTGCTGCTAGTTGAACACCAGAATGAGAGTAAGGTTCAGTAAACAACACACTCTTAGAGCGTGCTTCAGTGATCGACAAACCGCCGATGATTACGTCGAACTTGTTCGACAGTAGAGAAGGGATAATGCCATCCCATGCCGTCGGTACGAACTCAACTTTCCAGCCTGAATCTTCAGCGAGGCGTTTTGCCACATCGATTTCAAAGCCAACAAGATCACCTTGTTTGTTACGCATCGCCCAAGGTACAAAAGTCGACATACCAACACGCAGAGAGCCACGTTCGTTGATTTTATCTAGGTTAGGCGTTTCAGAAGCAAGTGCAGGCAAACTTACGGCAAGCGCAAGTAGAGCTGTAATTGCGGTTTTAAATAGCTTCATGCTGATAAATCCTTATTGTGTTCGCCAGTTAGCTCCGAGCTTATGCTCAAGCCAAGCTGCAACGGCAGAAAGTGAAAGTGTAAGTGCGAGATAAATGATCGCCACAGAGAACCAGATCTCAAATGGCATCGCGGTTTCAGAAACAATGTTTCTGGCTTCGGTTGTCAGGTCGAAAATTGCCATGACACTCACAATCGAAGAATTTTTGATAAGGGAGATAACCTCATTCGTCAAAGGCGGCAACGTGCGTTGAATCACCTGAGGAAGAATCACATCCCAATAAGTATAGGTCTTTGATAAGCCCAAAGATTGAGCCGCTTCAAATTGTCCTTTAGCAATGCCGTTTAAACCGGCTCGGAATATCTCGGCAGTGTATGCCCCTTGGAAAAGTGCCAAGGCTAAAACAGCCGTGCTAAAGCGATCCAACCCTAACACGGGGCCAAACACAAAATAGAGCAAATAGATTTGTACTAATAACGGCGTATTACGGATTAACTCAACATAGCTGGTGGCGAGGGTTCGCCCAACCACAGAATTGGAGTTGCGTAATAGGGCCGTGGTTAAACCAATAGCCAGCGTAGCGACCAAAGAAATCAGAGAGATATTGATGGTGACGAGTAGCCCTTCCATCAATTCTGCAGGCCACCATTCGCCATCTTCATAAAAGGCGATGTAGTCGGGCACGCGTTCCCACTGCCAGCTGTATCCCATGGCTTGTGCGCCAGAATCGAGGATCCAGACAACCGCAGCCGCGAGCACAACAATTTGTACCAAGGCAGATAGAGCAGGTTTTACAATTTTAAGTAGCATCAGTAAGTCAGAATCTGATTTAGGAACGCTTGAGTACGCTCGTGTTGAGGATTCTCGAACAGGCATTGTGGTGTATTGGATTCCACGATTTGTCCTTCGTCCATAAATATGACACGGTCGGCAACACGTTTCGCAAAGCCCATTTCGTGTGTCACACACACCATGGTAATCCCTTCACTCGCAAGCTCAACCATCACATCAAGCACCTCATTGATCATTTCCGGATCAAGAGCAGATGTTGGTTCATCAAACAACAGTAGTTCAGGTTTCATACAAAGAGAACGAGCAATCGCAACACGTTGTTGTTGGCCACCAGAAAGTTGAGCTGGGTACTTATTCGCTTGCTCTGCAATGTGCACACATTCGAGATAGTGCATCGCCGTTTTCTCTGCTTCTTCTTTGCTTTTCTTGAGCGTACGAATTGGGGACAGAGTCAGGTTTTCAAGCACAGTAAGGTGGGGGAACAAGTGGAAGTGCTGAAACACCATTCCGACTTGACCTGGCGTGTTGAATTTGCACGGAAGCGCTTGTTCTAGCACGGAAAGCTCGCCACTTTCGAAGGGTTCTAGCTGATTGATACAGCGGATCAAGGTTGATTTACCTGAACCAGACGGTCCGCAAATCACCACTATTTCTCCCTGTTCAATATTTAAATCGATATCCTTTAGGGCATGAAAATCACCATACCACTTGTTAAGTGACTTAAACTTAACCATTTCCTTGAGATTGTTCAAATCGTTGTTCATACCTAGTAAAGAGACAGGTTTACCTTAACAATATAGAAATATGATTGCACATAAAATTAGGGACTTATGAGAATTTAATAGCATCTTGTAGGGCAAATAAAAAGCAGCGCCCAATATGGACGCTGCTTTTGATATACGTAGGGCCAAAGTATTTGGTTCAGTGTGATGTCATAAATCTTGTTTACGGCACTTCACTTGTTCAAATTGTCTTTGTAATTCTACTTTGTTCGGCCTTCTTTAAGCTTTAACGAGCTTAGTGAATCGCAGACTCTAGAATCTCACGTGTTTTCTCTGGCGTTATTGCTTGGTTCTCACCAAGTTGCAGGTAACCGTGTGATTCAAGCTGAGCAACAACGTTGTCGATTGCTGCCGCTTTAGTTGCTTCGTAGCCGTCGAACATAGTTGCAACGTCTAGGCTGTTGTAGAACGCTTCGATTGCATCGATAGTGCGCTCTGCCAAGTCAGTACCCGCTTCTAGGCCAAACACGTTACGCCCCATTTGCTCTAGCTTGCCACGCTTCGCTTCGATTTGGTTGCGAAGTAGTGAAGGTTGAACAATCGCAAGAGAACGCGCGTGGTCTACGTGCCATAGTGCTGTGAACTCGTGGCCAATCATGTGTGTTGCCCAATCTTGAGGAACACCCGTACCAATCAGGCCGTTAAGTGCTTGGTTTGCTGTCCACATTAGGTTTGCACGCCATGCGTCGTTGTCACGCTCGTCGTATTGTTTACCTAGCACAAGTAGGTTTTTCAGCAGTGTTTCTGCGTAACCGTCTTGAACCATCGCGTCTGTTGGCATTGTGATGTATTGCTCACATACGTGTACCCAAGCATCAACCAGACCATTCACTAATTGGCGCTCTGGTAGAGACTTCATTACATCTGGGTCCATTACCGCAAACTTAGGCTGTACCGCAGGGTTCATGAATGCCAGCTTCTCTTGAGTCGCCTTACGCGTGATTACTGCACCCATGTTAGATTCAGAGCCTGTAGCAGGAAGCGTTAATACTGCGCCGATTGGCGTTGCTTCTGTTACTTGGTGTTTGCCCGCTAGGATGTCCCAACCGTCACCGTCGTATTTAGCCGCTGCAGCCACATACTTAGAACCATCGATTACCGAACCACCGCCAACAGCGATAATGAATTCTACGTTTTCTTCTTTAACAAGAGCGACGGCTTTGTCTAGCGTCTCTTTCGTTGGGTTGGCTTCAACACCAGAAAACTCAATCCAAGCATGATCTTTAAGAGATGCGACTACTTGGTCGTAAACACCATTGCTTTTGATTGAACCGCCACCGTAGATGACAAGTACTTTCTTTGAAGTATCAACCGCTTGGCTGATAGCGTTAATTTGGCCTTGGCCGAAGTGAATTACTGTAGGGTTAACATAAGTAAATTGCATTGTAGGTTCCTTGTGTAAAGCTAGATTTTTTATTCTGATGTGTTGCTCAATTTCTATATTTGCATATTAGTACAGGAATTTAGGGTGGTGAAGGCCAGTTCCTCCAAATTAATTGCCTATTTCTACAAACTTGTTATTCTTTTTGGGCTTTTGTGCAAATACACTCTGCACCTTGAATGGAATATCACCAGTTATGAATACACTCGCTCAGTTAATGCAGTCTTACGTTGAATACAAAGGTTGGGATGATCTCGAAGGGATCAGAGAAACTGAGATCGAGGGAGTCTGGTTTTACCGAAGCAGTGGTGGTAACCAGCGCCAACCTTTTACCTATCAGTCTGGCATCATCATGCTCGGGCAGGGTAAAAAGAACATTTATATCGGTGAAAGGCCCGTTACTTACGCCGCGGGCGATTACCTCGTTGTTGGTGTGCCAATGCCATTAGAGTGCGAAGCCTTACCCGTCGATGGAGAACCCTTGCTTGGTTTGTCTATTAACATTGATTCTCAGCGTTTACACAGCTTGGTGAAAAAGCTCGAAGACCAAGGCTTTCTCGAAAGCTACTGCAACAAACATAAGCAGAACTCGAGTGGTTTAGAGTCGACCCCTATGGAAGATAGGATGCTAGAAAGCTTTACTCGACTTATCAAGACGCTGCATTGTGATATCGAAGCCAACATATTGGGCGACGCGCTTGTTAGCGAAATTGTTTATCGTGCGCTAACCGGTTCAGAAGGGCGTGTGTTATTCGATCTTGCCCATCACGACGGCCATTACGCACGTGTTGCCAAAGCACTGTCTAAAGTACATGAAGAGTATGACCAAACCATTACCGTTCAATCGCTAGCCGATGAAGCGAACATGAGTGTGTCTGCTTTCCATAATGCTTTTCGTAACGTCACCTTTGAATCGCCACTTCAATACTTGAAAAAGGTCAGGCTCAACAAAGCCAAAGAGTTGATCCAGTTAGAAGGCCTACGAATCAACGATGCTGCACGCCGAGTCGGCTATTCCAGCCCATCTCAATTCAGCCGAGAATTTAAGCGCCACTTTAATACCACCCCTAGAGCTGTTTAGCCTTTACTCAACATCTATGTTCCGAAACGTGCGGTATTTCATGATATACGATATCACACGTATTTTTCGGTTGATCGAGAAGTATTTATTTTATAAATACTTGTTCGTATACAAATCATAGTCATTTGAAGAACACCTAAATTACATACTTTTTCTAGGAGGTAGTTTGCTCGATTTATTGAAGAAAGTAGCGCTAATTAATTTAACAGCAGCGTTGATTGTTTTAGCGCTTTCTCAGTTTTTTCCTTTCTTTGCCACGACAAGGCTCGTCGACTTCTTGTTTTTTGTGGTCATTGTTATTTGGGTTCTAGCAAAGTTAATGTGGGAGGGTGGTGTTCATAGTAAAACGACACGCCTTGATGACCCAATTACAGATAAAGTCTACAAAATGGTCGAAGGGCATGACTTTGATAAAGACCAACAAGAACACTACCGAATGAATTACCAGACAGGCTTAGTGTTGTTCATCGCTGGTTTACCTGCTTTCATTGCTTGCTTTGTTCTGCAATTCCTTTGAATTGAAGGTTCACCAGACACAATGGCGTCTATGGCTAGTCTTGGCGCCATCTTAATTTCAGAAAACAGCACTTCTTAGTATCACAACCAACTTTCTCACGCAGTTATCCTAAACATGTCGCTTGTTTAATTATATGAGTAAATGTATCTAACCATGGGCTTTGTCCGATTGTTGGCATTTGATTATCGAACATATTATTAACTTACTCGTATAAAATAGCCTCTTTAAAATAATTAGTTAAATAGCTTAAGAGTTCATTCATAATTTTTTATTAGTAGTTCAGTGGTCCTGATAATAAGGCTGTTTTATTGTGAACAACCTATCAAACTGCATCTAAATTTCGTAAATTACTTATCACACTACTTGAGAGAGTATTCAGGATTATTGAATAGTTTAAAAATTAAAGAGAATTTAACAGTTGATAAAGCCAAATATGACGGATATTTAGTCGTGTGATGACTAATTATTCTGTAACTTGCTGAGTTATAGTTACCTTAGAGTCTGACGGGTATCACATTTACCCTAAAATAATTCACTTAACATGGCGCTACTTTAATCATTCTTTCCAATACGATTGTTCAACATAAACACGTATTCCTATAATATTAAAAGGATAATTTCGATGAGTAGCGATATCATTAAATTTTCAAGAAATACTGAAAACGCACCAACAAATTCTGTATCTACACAAACGGTCGCTTTTTCTCATTATAATAACTTTTCAGCTCAATTACCTGTCGATCCTAAAACAGGTGAAGTTGTGATTGGTGATATTAAAGACCAAGCAGCACAATGCTTAAATAATATTAAGGCTATTGTTGAAAGCATCGACCATGTTATGGATGATGTTGTGAAGATTAATGTTTTCGTTAAGAATATTTCTGATATCGATGCTATCGATGAAGTTTACAAAAGCTTCTTCCAAAACAGTCTACCTACACGCACTGTTGTGGGCGTAGCTGCGCTTCCAAACAGTGACGCTTTAGTTCAAATGAATGCGCTTATTTCAAACGGCGAAGGCACTAAACCACAAGCACCTTGCGCGCTGGTGAAGGTATCAAGGAATACAGATAACGCTCCGCAGAGTGTTGTCTCTACTCAGACAGTGGCTTTTTCTCACTACAACAACCTTTCAGCTCAATTGCCGATTGATGTGAGCACAGGTGAGTTGGTTTCAGGTGGTATCACAGAACAAACGACACAATGTTTAGCAAACATTAAAACGATTCTAGAGAGCATCGGTCATGTCATGAATGATGTTGTTAAAACCACGATTTACCTTAAAAATATTGAAGATGCAGACAAGGTAAATGAAGTTTGCGCTAAGTTCTTCCCAAGTTATGTACCAGCGCGAACGATTGTTAATGCTGCTGAGCTACCAAAGGGCGCTTTAGTTCAAATCGATACGTCCGTTTCACACGGCGATGGCACACCGCCACAACTGCCAGAAGACACTCGCTTACTGGTTATTGAAGCTAATAATACGGTTGATGCGCCATTTATGCCTTATTCGCACACTGTTGCTTTCTCTCACTACAATCATATTTCTGGTCAACTACCTGTAGATCCGAAAACCAATGAAGTGGTTGCTGGTGGCATAAAAGAGCAAGCTGAACAGTGCCTACAAAATATTAAGGCGATCATTGAAAGTGTTGACCACAGCATGGACGATACGGTAAAAATTAATATTCAGCTTAAAGATGTTTCAGATATTGATGCGGTGAACGAGATCTACACTACGTTCTTTAATGCTGACTTACCGGCAAGAACGGTGGTAGGGGTTTCAGATATTCCTATGAATGCTTTAATCCAAATTGATGCCGTCGTATCTAACTGCGAAGGCACACCTCCACAAGACGTTGTTGCTTAATTCACTGAACCCAATTCGATAATAACGATCCAATGTCGGCTCTAACTTCTGAACAACGAGTTAGAGCCGATTCTCTGAATAGCGAGCCCCATCTCAAGATATAGACCTATCGTTAAGCCTCACTACACAAATCACTCTAAACAAGCTTCTGCCAACTTATGGCGTTTATTGATGCGAAGTGTTTTAATATTAAAAACAGACTCTTAACGTAAGAAAACCAGTTTATGCAATTTCGAGTTATTTTAATGTTGTGCCTAGCTATGATGGGGTGTTCATCCAATCAAGTGTTAGCACCCGACCCAACCAGTATCACGTTGTTTTATGGCGATACATCGATCTCCGCAGGTGTGCTAGAAGATAAAACATTTAATTCGGTACTCGCGGACAGGGTTGAAAGTGTGACTTTTTCGGGTTCAATACGAAAGCAAGACTCTGGCTACTTGGTCGATATGCTTGTGATTCGAGAAACGAAAGAGCCACGCTCAACTCGGCAACTAAACACGTCACTTCATATGAAAACTGGAGAATTAGTGGACGTGGGTGGTGTGAATAACGATGTCTTTAGGGTAATCCTTGAGTAACAAAATAAAGTGTTCAATTAATCTGAGTTTTTGCTTTACCTCAACCTAACTTCAAGTCTTAAGCTTCTCTTAACCATTGAAAAGGAGCTTATTATGCAAAATAACTACGTAAAAGAACTCGCCGTCAAAACTTATCAAGAAGAGCTTCAGAAAGAGTACGTAAAATCCAAAGCTCGCCCATTTCATACCCCTAGCTTTATCGGAGGCATACTGTTGTCAGTCGTGTTGGTCGGCTTGTTTTAATTTATGCGGAATCTTTGATCCATTGCCAACTCTCAACATCTCTATTTGATGCACTTTAATGCATACGGCACAATCGCTTAGGTTGAATTGTGACGCTAATGTCGAGAGGAAGTATGGCAAGTCCTAGAGTTCTAAAGGCGCAGATTACTGATATTACATGTGGTGAGAATGTCACTATCATAGAGCCAAGCAACGTTTATGGCTGTGAGCTTAAAGACGATGTGTTTATTGGCCCATTTGTCGAGATTCAAAAGAACTCCGTGATAGGTGAGAGAAGCAAGATTCAGTCCCATACCTTTATTTGTGAGTATGTGACCATCGGGAGTGATTGTTTTGTTGGGCACGGTGTGATGTTCGCAAATGATTTGTTCAAAGAGGGTAAACCAGATCCAAACCCAGACAGTTGGGGACGAACCGTTATCGCAAATAACGTAACCATTGGTTCTAACGCGACAGTGTTGTCTGTCAGTATTTGCGAAGGGGCGGTTATTGGTGCAGGTAGTGTTGTAACAAAAGACATCACCGAGAAAGGTATCTATGCAGGTAACCCTGCTAAGAAGTTAAGAGACTTACCTTAGTTTCGAGAAGACAAAGTTACCGTTTATGATTCATAATATATGGCATCAATAGTGATTGTTAGAACAGAGAGTTACTTATGAACATTGTGACAGTCTATAGTGGTAATCAACAGGTATACGCGAATCTATATCAGGGTTATGCCGCCGAGTTTTCAAAGATCATCGGAGATAAACCAGACGAGTATGGCTTGTTTGAGATTTACCCGACTCTTGGTGAGAGCGTAACGGGTTACTTACTCTACATTGATGGAGTTCCTGCTGCGTTGACAGCCATTGAAACCAAAGCGCCAAATGAGTTTGAGATCTGCGATTTCTATGTCGTGCCTTATTTTCGGAAAAACAAAGTAGGGAAACGGTTTATCTGTGAGCTGTTTGAACACCTAAAAGGCAGTTGGGAGATCAAGCAAGTACTCGGCGCAGAGCATGCTGTTAAGTTCTGGAGAGAGGTCGTTAATGACTACACATCAGGTAACTACGTGGAAGATCAATATCAGGACGAAAAATGGGGCTTGGTAACGAGACAATGCTTCAATCACGATGCTAGTGCAGAGTAAAACTTTATACATCAGAAGCTGGTAGCGTCCTTCTAGCCAGCTTCGAGCATTTTTATTTCAAGGTTGAAGGTTACTTCTAGTTACGGCCACTTATAGATTTACGGTTACTTCTGAGGTTTGTTACGTTCGATTACGCTAATAGCGATTGCCAAGAACAGGATGTCTTTCACTAGGAAGAAGTTAGTGACTAAGATGCCATCCGATACTTTCCAAGCATTTGGTGTTGTAATTAGGAAGCTGAGTGTGACAACAAAGATAGCCGCTGCAGCAATACCTGAATAGAAGGCAACTGTCGGCTTCTTAAATCCAACGATCAATCCAATCGCGACAATGATCTCTGCGCCACCCACCATGTTAGACACAGCTTGTACTGAGAACAGATTGTAAAGCCAGTTCATGGCAGGGTGATTTGCGATTAGCGGTTCAATGAGCATCGCTTCGGTTGGCGTAAACTTATAAATACCAATCCAAGCGAGCACCAATGCTACGCCAATCACACCAAGGTTATATCCCACATTACTCTGTTTTAAATCATAGGTTTGAACATGCATAAAAGTACTCCATTTAATAAAATCCCTGAATATGACCGCACTAGTGCAAAATTAATTTCGCTATGAGAATAATACTTAACCTTTTAAAGTAAGCGCTGGTTCAAGACTTCATGAATCGGCTCGAAAAGTGGTTGGCTGCAAAGGAGAGGTTTAAGTTGGGCAAAGGCACGTTTTAATTTTTGTTTTCAATATTAGGAAGTTGGATTAGATTACGCTGACGTAAATCCTAATTATAAGAAGAGAATCGCCCGTGAAAATCCATAGAATAAACCCGACCAAACGTTGGTCTGATGTTACTGTATTTAATGGCATCGCAAGCTTTGTTGAAGTACCAGAGACGGACACATCGGCAGGAATTAAGAGTCAGGTTCAGCAAATTTTTGACCAAGCTGAAGAAATGATGAGTTTGGTCGACAGCGATAAATCTCGCGTACTGTCGGTGACTATTTACCTAACAGATTTCGCTAACTTCGATGCACTGAACGAAGTGTGGGACTCGTGGTTCCCTGAAGGCAGCGCACCAAGTCGTGCATGTGTAAAAGCTGAACTGGCAAACCCAGAACTGTTGGTTGAGATGTCGTTTATGGTTGCTGCGGGTGAAAAGTTTCAATAAGCCGAACTATCGGTAGAAATAAGCTTCGTTAATACAAGTAACGAACAGATAAAACAAAGCCACTCAGGTGAATCACTTGAGTGGCTTTTTCGTTTGCCCAGCGAAGCTGGCAAACCCGTTAGGTTGAAAGAAACCTGAATCACCCCGACTGAGGGGAAGATAATCCGAATCGCAAGGGCGTTGCTGGCTAACGGCAGGGTCTGAAGGAAGCGATAGGAAGTTAACAGTACACAACGCAAGTAAACCTGCTTCGGCAATATAGGTGGGTAAGCGTCCGAAATAGCGCGAAGCCCTATACTCAGTCAGACCTATGCTGTGCTTGAGGGTGGCATTGTTAACAGGAGCCAGTGCAGTAACTGGGAAGCCTGACACCACAGCCAAAAGTCTGGAAGCACAAACTCGAAGCGAAAGCTAAGAGCTGTGTTGGTGCGAGGTGGCAGATGAATCCGTAGTAGTGAGTAAGGCTAAGCCGAGAAGCCCAGTAATGGTGTGGAGGAGAAAACTTAGCTGACCATCAGCATCAAGTCTGATGGAGCACTGAAATGCCAAAAGCACTCAGTGCTGCGAAGGGAGGAAGTACACTTTAAGTCTGTGATGAACAGATGTTTTTTTCAGTGATACCCAAACCGAATCGCTATCGGGGTATTCCTAGTTTGGTTGATTGTGGAAGCAAGATACTGAGCTAAGAAACCGTATAGGGGAGTAACTCTGACACACTTCAGTAAATTGCCATTGAGCTAGAAGGCTGAATAGCAGAGAGAAATAACACCCACACTGGACATGAAACACTTGTCCCCACACAGCACACAACCCAAGGAGAGAAAGTGCGAGTTTATTACAGTTTATATGGTCATCTGCTCAACAAAGAGAGGCTGTATAAAGGGTTTAAAAAGGTAAAGAAAGCGAAAGGCGCGGCTGGAATAGATGAGCAGAGCCTGAGCGACTACGCCGAAAATCTGAGTGATAACCTCGATCAACTCCTCTCTGAACTCAAAACCAAGCAATACAAACCTCAGCCAGTCAAACGAGTAGAGATACCCAAAGAAGACGGAGGGGTACGATTGCTTGGGATCCCAACCGTTAGGGACAGAGTTGTCCAACAAGCACTCAATGATATCCTCACTCCCATCTTCGAAGAGCAATTTCACCCATCAAGTTTTGGGTATAGACCGAATCGAAGTTGTCACGATGCAATCAACAAATCCACGATGTTTATCCGCCGATACGGATTACAGCACGTCGTAGATATGGACTTGTCGAAGTGCTTTGACAAACTCGACCATGAGTTGATCCTCAAGAGCATCAGAAGGCGAGTCACAGATAGCAGCGTGTTAGAGCTGATAAAACAGTTTCTGAAAAGTGGCGTGATGATAGACGGTAGTTGGCAGGAGACAGAGCTAGGAAGTCCACAAGGTGGTGTTATCAGTCCTTTGATTGCCAATATCTACCTTGATGCGTTCGATCAGGAAATGCGAAAGCGTGACCATAGGCTCGTTCGTTATGCGGATGACATACTCATCTTCTGTCGTAGCAAGGCAGGAGCAGAGAATGCCCTTGCACAAGCGACGAAGATCCTAGAAGAGAGCTTAAACTCACAGTGAATCAGACGAAATCACATATAGCGCACAGCCGTGATGGCGTGAAGTTCTTAGGTGTAGAAATCGGGAGTCAATTTACCCGCATTCAAACTAAGAAACTGAAAGGGTTCAAAAGTAAGTTAAAGCGACTGACAAAGCGAGGTGCGGTAAGCCACTTGAGCAAGTCATAAAAGCTTTAAACCCAGTGTTAAGAGGGTTCAGTCAATACTTCAGGATCACCAATAACAGCAGAGAGTTCTCAAGGTTAGCAGGGTGGCTACGAAGAAGACTTCGTAGTATCCAGTTGAAACTTTGAAGAAGCCTCAACGGTTACACCGAAGGTTAAAACAGTTAGGGTATAAGCCGCCGTTCCAACATATCTCAATGACAAGTTGGGTCAGTGCAGCGAGTCCCCTATCAAGCTATGCGATGCCAAATCAATGGTTTAATGGTAACCGTTCACCAAGGCAACTTGACTTCTCATGACTGAGAGGAACGATACTACAGATTAAAAACGTTCGGGTACGGTTTCTTCTCAACAACAGAAGTGATGATTTCACTCAGAACTGACATTGCTGATAGACCGCGCTTTTTGCAGGTTTCGATAAGTGTATGAATACGGCTACGGAATTTATCGCCTGCATCTGAGGTCGTTCCGAAGCTGATTTTCCTTTGAATGACAAAACCTCTAATACATCGTTCAGCTTCATTATTGGTTAAGGGGATTGATGTTTTCTTGAGAAAAACCCACAAGCTCTCTATGTTTGAGCAGTAACTTGCATCGGCCCCGATACCGCTTGACCATGACATCTGTCCCTTTGCTCAACCAATGATCGAACGATTTTTGTAGCCTGTGCATTCGCCGCAAGTACAGTGAATAATCCAATTCACCTTGCTCATAACGATGCCGAGTATGGAAAATGGCGTTCGTTAACAAACAAAGATGTTTACCAATATAAGCAGTGTGGCCACCGCCACTATAATCCGCCATTTGCTGAAGGTTGCGCTTCACATGTGCCCAACATAACTGATGACGGTCTGCGGCTATCCAGTTATAGCTTGGACACTGGTCGCTCACCACAATGCCTGCATAGTCTTCATCAATGACCTTTTTCGCTGAGGAGGTCGAGCGCGAATAGAGTATTTGTTCATAGACAAGGTCATCACTTGCCACTAACCAACACCAACGCAGGCTCGTTTCATCATTTCGGTGATGAGAGGTTTCGTCAGCATGAATCAAAGGCGCTTTCTTTAACGCCTTTTTATCGCTTGATGCAATGGCGTTAACATTGAAGCGACTTTCGTTTGCGCTTCACTAATCGCGCCGACCGAAAAGGTTGTGCCAAGCTGTTCTTTGAGCAGTGATTGGATTTTCCGAACACTGAGGTGATATTGCCCCGCAAGAACCCCAATGTAACTTAATAAGTTCGGCCCTATAATCCCTTGAGATGCATCGTCAGGCTTTTGAGCCTTTACGGTTTTCTTTGCAGTGCCGACATTGACCTGAAAACAAACGGTATTCGGTGATATCGACAGTGGGTTTTGGAATATCGAAGACCTGATGGCGATAGTATGGCCCACCTTGTACCTCAATGTCAGATTGAGCGCAGCAAGGACAAGTTTCAGGGAAACAGTCAATAATGACATCCGTTTTCTTTAACGGTGAGAGCTTTCGTTGATGCCCTGTGTGGCCTTGTTTAGCTCCTCTCGAATTGCGACCACCAGAGCTTTCAACTTTTTCCGGTCATGGCGATCTTTAGGATTGTCTGATGAAGGAGATTTTGAAGAGTTTTTGGAGCTAGTGGTTAGCTTATCTTCATAATGTCGGAGCTGTTCCCACAGCTCATCAATAAGCACCTTAGCCTCATTCAAATCCGAGACTTCAGGTGGTGCTTCTTGGTATTTAGGTGCTTTTTTTCTAGTCATGAAACTATGATGGCTTCCTAGAAGGATCACTCAATACTAAAAGTGGGATCAAGTGCGTAATGTCACACTTTTTGTGTCAATAGGGTTTGGTGAACACTTACGTTTAATGACCAAGGATTGGTAAATCTTGGAACAATAAGGACAGGGCATGTGTTCAGCCAATATGCTGAATGGAAGTGTGCATGAGCCGTATACGAGGTCCGTACGTACGGTTCTGTGAGAGGGATGAGGCGGTAACGCCTCACCCTACTCGATGTTTTACACGCTAACCGAAACTAAATCGGGTTAGGTATTAAGCGATGCCTTGATCTCTTGCCATCTGCTTCGCGATCTTCGGTGCGTGCCATAAACACGGCAGCAAGATGAAGGATACAGGAACGGCTGTAATCACAATGAATGACTGTAGCGCAGATATGCCACCAGAGCCCATCGAGATAAGTGCAATAGCTACCGCACCCATGATGATACCCCAAAAGGTACGCACTGCTGCATTCGGCTCTGTTGTGCCAGTCATTACTACACTGATTGTGTAAGTCATTGAGTCACCTGTCGTCACGATGAATGTGGTCGTCAGGATAAGGAACAGAATCGCAATCAGAGTAGGGAACGGCAGTTGCGCAGTAATTGCTAGAAGAACTGCTGGAAGGTTGAACCCTTCGAACGCGCTAGAAATCACACCTGGGTTCTCTAGTTCAAACGCTAAACCACTACCACCGACGATGCTGAACCAGAAACACGTCACAAGTGGTGCAACGATGCTAATAGAAACGATCATTTGGCGAATGGTACGGCCACGTGAGATACGAGCAATAAAGATGGCCATCATCGGACCATAGCCTAAGAACCAGCCCCAGAAGAATACTGTCCAGCCACCTAGCCACGCCGTATCTTGGCGGTAAAGTGCCATTGGGATGAAGTTATCAACCATTTCGCCCATGCCTTGTAGATAACCGTCAACGATGAAGCTCGTTGGGCCTACTAGAAGGATGTAGCCGATTAGGCACACAGACAAGATGATGTTGTAACGGCTAACCAGTTGGATGCCCTTGTTCACGCCACTTAATGCAGACAATGTGTACATTGCGATTGCAAAAAGGATAACCACGCTTTGAGTTGCAAAGCTGTCTGAAATACCAAACAGTTCGCTCAATGCGTAGCTGATTTGTAGGCCAAGGAAACCGATAGGGCCGATAGTACCTGCGGCAACAGCAACAATGCTGCATGCGTCGACTACGTTACCCACCCAGCTGTTGATTGCCTTGTCGCCAAGTACAGGGTAAAGCAGAGTGCGAGGCTTAAGAGGAAGACCTTTGTCGTAATGCAGGTGCATTAACACGATAGAAGACAAGCCACCTAAGATTGCCCATGCAAGGAAACCCCAGTGCATGAAAGATTGTGATAGAGCGTTAAACGCCATCGCTTGAGGATCAGCGTTGCCATAAAGTGGCGGAGCTGAAACAAAGTGAGCAATAGGCTCTGCTGCTGCCCAGAACACACCGCCGCCAGCTAGCAGCGTACATAGGACGATAGACATCCATTTAAAGGTGGTCATTTCAGGAAGGGCAAGCGTTCCTAAACGAACGTGGCCTGTACGTCCTAGTGCAAGCACTAAGCCGATAATGAAGTTGAGTAGTAATAGGACTTGCCAGAAAGCACCGAACCACTTAGTTGAGTAACTAAAGCCGATGTTAACAAGTTCGGACAACACGGAGGTGTTGGTGAAAGCGAGGATGACAAAGAGGGTTAAAAAACTGCCACTAAGCCAAAAGACTGGGTTTCCGAGTTCCAGTTTTTCACCCAAAGATTGAGCTTTATTGAAATCGATAGAAGTAGATTCTGCGTTGATGTTTTCGTTGGCGACTTGCGTCAAGTTGGACATTATTTCTTCGCTATATTTGGCTCTTTCAAGCCTATGTATTTCTCCCACACTCGCATAGAAATGTGAGGCTCGTCAAAAAAGCCGCCGATACTAACACATTTGTTATCAAAAAGTGGGCGAATTCTAAAAAGAACATCAAATCGCCTATAAATCTCTACTTTTTGGTTAGATTTAATGCGAATTTTTTTCTCAAACCTGAGTTACATTTCCGATTTTTGAGACATTATTTTTTAGCTTTCCGAAATAAATTAATATTAGTTGTTGGTGCAAAATAAGTGTCGACTCATTGCATGCTATAAACAAATTAATGCGAGTCATTTTATAAATACTGAATATTTTAGGTGTTTAATTGGCGCTGTTACCTACAGTTGTTTTGCGAAGAGATTTAAGTGGTTAGGAAAATGCCATTTAGATTAAACATCTTGAAACAACAACTTAAGGGATAGCTAACATGCACCTAAACCAAGGAAGAGTGGCCAAGAAGGTTTTTACACTCAGTACTCTCACCGCGTCATGCTTAATGGCGTTCAACAGTTATGCGGCTGTTGATTGTTCAACGTTAGAAACGTGGGATTCTGCCACGGTTTACACCGGTGGTGATCAGGTTTCACATGACGGCAGCGCGTACTCAGCGAATTACTGGAATCAAAACAACAACCCGAACCAATTTGAAGGTGATTACGCACAGTGGAAAAAACTGGATGTGTGTAGCGGTAATGGAGGTGGTGGTACACCAAACGAAGCACCAACGGCTTCATTAACAACGCCTACAGCATCAGATGTGATTGTTGAAGGCGACAATGTCGTATTAAGCGCAACAGCACTGGACGCTGATGGTAGTGTTGCTTCCGTAGAATTCTTTGTTGATGGTTCTTCGGTCGCGGTTGTGACAGCGGCACCATTTGAAGCAACGTGGGCTGCAACGTCGGGTAACCATCAGGTTTCTGTTGTCGCGACAGACAACGAAGGTGCGGCAAGCCTTGCTAGTGAAGTTTCAGTGGTTGTTGATTCAGCTATGCCAGGAAATGAAGCACCGACAGTTTCGGTTGCGCTTTCAGCAGCTTCGGTCGATGTTGGTGGTGTAGTAACGCTTACCGCAACAGCAGCAGACAGCGATGGCACGGTTGATAAAGTAGATTTCTATGTGGCAGGCGCTCTTATTGGCACAGCTGCAACTAACCCTTACACGCTTGATTACACAACCACTCAAGCGGGTTCTTTAGCGGTTTACGCAAAAGAGACTGACAATCAAGGCGCAACGACAGATTCAGCGCTGGCTTCTTTGACGGTGAATGGAACACCAACGGTGAGCACATGTCGCCCTGATGGCTTGTATCAAACGCAAGGCATCGATGTCCCTTACTGTACGATTTACGATGATGAAGGCCGTGAGAAAATGGGTGCGGATCACCCACGTCGTGTAATTGGTTACTTCACAAGCTGGCGCGCCGGGGATGACCCACAAGCCGCTTACCTAGTAAATGACATCCCTTGGGAACAACTTACACACATTAACTACGCGTTCGTGAGCATCGGTTCAGACGGCAAAGTAAATGTGGGCGATGTAAACGATCCTAACAACGCAGCGGTAGGTAAAGAGTGGCCGGGCGTGGAAGTTGATCCTGCATTAGGTTTTAAAGGTCACTTTGGTGCACTCGCAACCGCGAAGAAAAAACACGGTGTTAAAACGTTAATCTCAATCGGTGGTTGGGCTGAAACAGGCGGTCACTTCGCGACTGACGGCAGCCGAGTGGCTGATGGTGGTTTCTACACCATGACGACAAATGCTGACGGTTCTATCAACCATCAAGGTATCGAAACATTCGCGACTTCAGCGGTTGAAATGCTTCGTAAATACCAGTTCGACGGCCTAGATATTGACTACGAATACCCAACCTCAATGGCGGGTGCTGGTAACCCATACGACAAAGACTTCATGGAACCACGTCGTCAGTATCTATGGGCATCTTACCAAGTGTTGATGAAAGTGCTGCGTGAGAAGCTTGATGTGGCGTCTGCTGAAGATGGCAATCATTACATGTTAACAATCGCTGCTCCTTCTTCTGGCTACCTATTGCGCGGTATGGAAACATTTGATGTCACCAAGTACCTCGATTACGTAAACATCATGTCTTACGACCTTCACGGTGCCTGGAACGATCACGTTGGTCATAACGCTGCTTTGTTTGATACAGGTAAAGATTCAGAGCTAGCACAATGGAACGTTTACGGCACTGCGGCTTACGGTGGCATCGGTTATCTGAACACGGATTGGGCTTACCATTACTTCCGTGGTTCTATGCCAGCAGGTCGTATTAACATCGGTGTGCCTTACTACACGCGTGGTTGGCAAGGTGTAACGGGTGGCGAAAATGGTCTTTGGGGGCGAGCTGCGCTACCAAATCAATCTGAATGTGCGGCGGGTACAGGCGAAGGCGAGAAGAACAACTGTGGTCATGGCGCAATTGGTATCGACAACATGTGGCATGATACCGATCCGAAAGGCAACGAGATGGGCGCGGGTTCAAACCCAATGTGGCACGCGAAGAACCTAGAGAAAGGTATTTGGGGTTCTTATGCGGATGCTTACAAACTTGATCCGGTCAACGATCCAACGGATGTTCTAACGGGTACTTACACGCGTAACTACGACAGTGTGGCGGTTGCGCCTTGGCTGTGGAATGCAGAGAAGGGCGTATTCCTTTCTACGGAAGATAAACAGTCTATCGATGTGAAAGCGGACTACGTTATCGATAAAGAAATCGGCGGCATTATGTTCTGGGAACTAGCAGGGGATTATAACTGTTATGTACTCGATGCGAGCGGCAACCGAACTTCAATCGATACCACTGAGCAAGCATGTAACAGCGGTAACGGTGAGTTCCACATGGGTAACACAATGACGAAAGCTATCTACGATAAGTTTAAGTCTGCAACACCATATGGAAACAAAGTAGCGACGGGTGCTATCCCAACAGAAGCGCTCGATATTGCGGTATCGGTTGGTGGCTTCAAAGTCGGTGACCAAAACTACCCAATTAACCCTAAGATCACGTTCACGAACAACACAGGGCAAGCACTTCCGGGCGGAACTGAGTTCCAATTCGATATCCCAGTATCAGCTCCTGATAACGCGAAAGATCAATCGGGAGGTGGTTTGTCTGTGATTGCTTCAGGTCATACTCGTGCGGATAACATCGGCGGTCTAGACGGTACTATGCACCGCGTAGCGTTCACGTTACCTGCATGGGAAGATCTTCCAGCCGGTGGTGTGTATGAGCTAGATATGGTGTATTACTTGCCAATTTCAGGCCCTGCAAACTATGCAGTGAGCGTGAATGGCGTCGATTATGCCTTTAGCTTTGAGCAACCAGACCTACCATTAGGTGATATCAGTTCAGGTGGCGGTAACCCTGGCGATGGTGGCACAAACCCGGGTACATGTGATACAGCTGGTTTAGCGGTTTACCCAGACTTACCTCAGAAAGATTGGGCGGGTAACCCAAGCCATGCAAACACTGGCGACCAAGTGGTTCATAACGGTAGTATTTACCAAGCGAACTGGTGGACAAGTTCTGAACCGGGTAGTGATGGTAGCTGGACTCAGGTTTGTTCTTAATTTAATGCTAACTAATCCATTTATAAACAATAGATCGCAGTAATAGCCAGTAAATACGAATGCTTTTAAGTCTATTTATCAGGGTTTTAGTGTAATTTAAGTCATCAACTTCAACGTAAAATTAAAACGCCGAACTGAATCCAGTTCGGCGTTTTTGCTTTAAGTCACAGATTGCGTATAGAAACCCTTAAAAATATCGACACTCGTTCAGTAAAAAATAAAACCATGATATAAAACAGTCTGTATATAAGAGAAGTCACAGCGTTACCTAAAATTATAAATCTATGGGGTAATCTTGAAAGTCAGACGTAAATACATTCTTAGTTTTTCCATTGCGCTCGCCATTGTGTCGATGATTCTTTCGGCCTTTCAATTTAACCGAACTGAAAGGTCACTGTTGGAATCCAACCAGCTATTTTTTCGAACGATTGTGAATGCGAGTTACGATATTGTCGACACAACAGTTAATGAGGCGATAAAGACATATCTCAAAGGAATTACCGATACCGTTGCGTCCCATGTATGGCATGCCACTCCGGAACAAGAAATTGAACAAGTAAGCCAGATCGCCAGTGAACTGCACATTGGACAATCAGGTTATATCTATTTGATGTCACCACAAGGCGTTCACCTCTACCATCCTTTCTTGCAAGGCAAGAAGCGCGGGCATCTTACTCATATCCAAAAACAGCTCAGTATCGACTCTGGTATGATCGAGTACTTTCACGCTAATCCTCATGAGATAAGTCGGCGTGCAAAAGTTGCCTATTCGATGACGCTACCGAGTGGCAATACTTTGGTCGCGACGACCTATAAAGAAGAATTGATGTATTTGGTCGATCTTGAAGGCTTAAAAGACAAGCTGAGAAAGTACGCGTTCGGTGATAGCGGATATGTGTACATTATTGATCTTCAGGGTAACTTAGTGCTTCATCCTGATTATGAACACAAGTCATTGAAAGCCTTGGTCGGCTACTCGTCGGAACTGCTAATTGACCGAATCGCAACCAAGCCAGAAGGTCACTTTAGCTATTCAATTTCCAGTGACAATGGTACGACCAACAAAAACGTCTTCTATAAGTTTTACCCCTATCTGAATTGGGTCATTTCCGCGGGTATTTTAGAGCAGGAGCTCAATAGAAATCATAGTTTGCTGTTCATTAGTTTGATGGCTTTAGTCGTGAGCCTATTGAGCATTACCATCGTGTTGGTGCTTTACCTGCGGCATCGTCATCTCAAAATCTTGGATGTTGCGAGCCTCGATTACCTCACTGGTCTTCCTAGCCGACGGAGTTTTATCGAGCAGTTAAAGCTGAAAATTGCTCAAAGGTCGCCTTATCCGCTAACAAATGTCGGTGTCACTTTGCTTGATATTGACCATTTCAAACGGGTGAACGATCAATATGGTCATGCTCAAGGCGATAGGGTTATCTGTGAGGTCGCAAAATCACTGAAGAGATTTGTTAATCGTCGTCGCTTGATTGCACGCTATGGCGGTGAAGAGTTTATTTTGGTGACGTTTGATTGTGATGAGCGTGAGTTATTCGAATTGTCTGAGGAACTAAGACGAAGTGTAGAGCAACTGCAAGGTTTGGTGTCACCCGTCACAATCAGTGCTGGCTGTTGTCACGATCGAGCGCTCACTGATATTGAAACAGCGATCGATAAAGCTGACAAAGCGCTTTATCAAGCAAAAGAGAGAGGACGTAACAACACTCAGACGTATCAAAAGAACGATTATCGCGTTGCTTATATGTGATCAGTTGAAAGAATCGATGTATTCAAAGGCTGGAATATTGGAAATCATGCTCTTGAGAACGACAGACACAAAAAAGCCCAAATAGATCACTCTATTTGGGCTTTTTCAGAAATATTTGAAATGCTAATCGCTAATTTAAGCTTTCGCTGCTTTCATCGCTTCCGTTTTTTTTTCCTTTTGCATTTTTGCAAGGAAGTAGATGTTTACACAAGCGATGAAACCGTTGGTCGCGACCACTGGCCATGCGTCAATCATAACGCCGTATGCTGTAAAGAGAGTACAGCCAATAAAGTTAAGGACACGCAGACGAACGATATCTTTCATTGTTAATGAAATTGCGACCATAATAGATGCCGCGTAACCTAAAATTTCAACCATATTGAATTCCATTGTTTGACCCTCTTAAATTTGCCGATACTTTGTCGGTACCAATTCTTCTCTTCATGAGATGATTGAGGAAGCTCCGTGCCTCGAATGGTCTGGTTATGTTTAACGAGGTAGACTATACCAACTCTGTTTTTGTGATTAAACCCCCAAAACGGGCAGAAGTGAAGGTTAGCGATTACGCAAACGTTTAATGACCTTTCTATTAACATAATTACTATTTATGTTGGGAGGCTAATTGGTATTTATTCTTATATAGGTAAGGAAGCCGCGAATGATAAAACGATCCATTTGTGCAACAAAAAGCATAAAAAAAGCAGCGTTATTGGCTTTGATAGCGATTGGACTGACAGCATGTACCACACAAGAAATGCCGCCAACGCACAATTATGGTGTGGTCACCAGTGGTGATTTTGAGTTCATGGAACACGGAGTAACGACGTATTCGTGGCACCCTGAATCAGAGCAGGTTTATCTTTCTCAAAAATACGATGAGACCGTAGTAACCGATCTAGTGCGTGATGCGATTGAAGTTCAACTCGCTACGAAAGGTTATCAACTGAATCAAAATGGTGCAGTTGGTGATGTTGTTGTCGGTTTTGGACTGGCCGAAGAATCAGAGTTAAATGATGACTCGATTTTCGATGCGATTAAGCTTTCAACAGGGGTGCTATTTTATGATGGTGACGGAAAAGTCGCCGAGAAAGGATCTCTGTACATTGCTTTTTTCGTACCTAACTCTCAGGTCGTACAATGGCAAGCATTGGCACAGTCTGGCATTCAACCTGATTTAGAGCCAAGCGAGAGCAAACAGCACATTACTGGCTTTGTTGAAATGTTATTTAGACGCATGCCTGAGCGATAGGATAAGGCGTTGGATGCATTCGTTGAGTCAATATTAGTTGTTGAAAATATGGTCAGATCGCAGATTATACTTTTTTATTTGTAACGATTGGTACAAATACGTAAAGCAACGTAAAGTTCGCGCTTCTTTTGCTAGCATTTGTCTATACTGCTCAAAACGTTAACTTAGGTTTGATTCAATGAAACTGTTTTCCAAATACTCTCTCCCTCTATTAAGTATATTCATTGTAAGTAACGCAGCGATGTTAAGTAATACAGCTATCGCAGCACCTTCTATAGTGCCAAGCCCACCTAGCCTAGGCGCAAAAGGGTATGTGTTAATTGATTTTAATTCTGGTGATGTGCTGGTAGAAAAAAACGCACACACTAAGTTAAACCCAGCGAGTTTGACCAAACTGATGACCAGCTATGTGGCTGGGCAAGAGATGAAGCGAGGCAACATCTCTGCTGACGATCAGGTACGAATCAGTGAGAACGCGTGGGCGAAGAACTTCCCTGACTCTTCAAAAATGTTCATCGAAGTGAATACCGATGTAGCAATGATGGACCTTTACCGCGGCTTGATTATTCAATCAGGTAACGATGCGAGTGTTGCGATTGCGGAACACGTTGCGGGCTCACAAGATGCATTTGTGGATCTTATGAACTCTTGGGCAACATCTTTAAAATTAGAAAATACCCACTTTGCTAACGCGCATGGCTTAGACGCTGACGATCTTTATTCGACTCCTTACGATATTGCATTACTAGGTCGTGCGATTATTCGTGACTTACCGGATGTTTATGGCTTATACAGCGAACGTTCGTTCAGTTATAACGGCATCACACAACACAACCGTAATGGCTTACTGCGTGATAGAAGCTTGACGGTTGATGGAATGAAAACGGGCTATACCTCTGGTGCTGGCTACAGTTTAGCGAGTTCGGCGACACAAGGTGAGATGAGACTTATCGCGGTTGTTATGGGCGCATCAAGCGTTAAGAGCCGTGAGTCAGACAGTAAACAGTTGTTGAGCTATGGCTTCCGCTTCTTCGATACGCTAAACCCACATCAAGGTGGAGATGAAGTCGCTGAAGAGAAGGTATGGTTTGGTGCCAAAGATACATTGAAGCTGGGTGTTGCAGAAGACACGTTTATCACACTGCCTAAATCAGACAGTAAAAAGCTAACGGCATCGATTGAGCTTGATTCTGAGTTGAAGGCACCGATTGCAGAAGGTCAAACACTAGGTGTGATTCATTACACAGTCGATGGTGAAGATGTGCAAACTCAGCCATTGATTGCGCTAGAGGCTGTTGAACAAGGTGGAATATTCAAACGTCTGATGGATTACGTTAAGTTGTTTTTCGCGAGCCTATTCTAAATAGAGTCTTTACCGAGCTAAAAAATAAATTAATGGGTGTTGTGAGTGAATCATAGCGCCCATTGTTATTTCTACATCCATGAAAACACCGTCATCTACTTTCTTTATTAGCCGTAGCGGACGGTTTAGATTACTATACGCAAAATTTAGCAGTGTAGTCACTTATGACCATAGAGATAAAGAACGTAACCGAACCTGAAGTAACTTGTGCCAATTGTCAGGCATGCTGTTGTCGTTTAGAGGTTATGATCATCACAGATACCGGCGTTCCTGAAGAGCATATTGCTTATGACGAGTGGGGCGGCGAGACCATGCTGAGATTAGACGATGGCTGGTGTTCGGCAGTTGATCGAGAAACACTGATGTGTACTATTTACGAAAACCGACCTTGGATCTGCCGTGAGTTCGAAATGGGCTCTTTTGAATGCGTTGAGCAACGTACAGATGTGATGGGCTAAGTACGTACCATCTTAATGTTTGATTGGTCGTTTATAGAGGCTTGATGCGTTATTGATCGATTGGTTGATTGATTTCTGGTTGAGCTCTAACTGTTTGTGGAACTTAAACACTCCGCAATAAAATCAATAAATACTCGAATTCGTTGGGGCAAATATTCACTTGCATGGTACACCGCGTACATCGGCAAGTAGTCATTGCTCCAATCTTCTAATAACTGCGTTAACTCCCCAGTCTCTACAAATTCTTTGCCCATCCAATCCGGTAAAGCAACCACACCTAAACCTTGTCTAGCCATCTTAAGTAACATTTCTGGACTGTCTGAGGTTAAAATTTGGTTTACTTTTACGCTGGTGCTTTGGCGATCTTTGTCGGTGAAACGCCATTCGTTTGCTGGATTCATCAGAGAATAAGTTAAGCACTTATGCTGGCTAAGATCTTGCGGACGTATAGGTTTCCCGTGATTTTTTAAGTAATCGGGCGATGCAAAGTACTGAACTTTATTGTTGAAAAGAAAGCGAGCTTTTAACCCTGAGTCTGCAAGTTGTGATGCTCGAATGGCGACATCTATATTGTGCTCATTAAGGTTAATAATGCGGTCGTCGACACTGAGGTTAATGCGGATACCTGGATGTCGCTCAATAAAGGCTTGAAGTGGTTCGCTCAATAACATTGTAGAAAAGGCACTTGGTGCTGAGATTTTAATCTCGCCTTCTACGGATTCAGTCTCACGCTTTAGCTTACTTTCTACGCTAGACATTTCTTCGAGTAAACGGGAGCAATAGGTGAGGTAGTCTTTTCCTGCATGAGTGAGGGAGATTTTTCGGCTGTTTCGTTGAAACAAAGTGATTCCTAAGTCATTCTCCAACCACGCGATCTTCTTACTCACCGCACCTTGTGTTATGTCTAACTTGTTGGCCGTTGCGGTGAAGCTATTCAGTTGCGCGGTTTCCACAAAGATGCGAATGCATTCGATCTTATCCATCTTACTCGCCTTTGGATTATCTATTCCATTTTGGAATCTTAACTATCCTGAAATTAGCATTTATCACCCAAATTATGAATGATTAAATGACATCGTTGAAATTCATGATTCTTAATAGAGGTAGACGAGATGAATACAGTAGTAAGCATTTTGATGGTGATGTTCTTTGTATTGGCGAGTTCGATTAAAACACTTGGTTGGCAAAAGAAGGTATTTGAAATCCAGCTTGGTTTCTTTAAAAGTTATGGCTTGAATAGAATGATTATGTTTCTGGTGGGTTTGGTCGAACTGACAGGAGCAGTACTTTTGATTTTAGCTCTAAGTGACATTTTACCAGAACAGACTCAAGTGATGGGCGGTGCAATACTGGGAGCGACTTCGATAGGAGCACTTTACTTCCACTTAAGATTTGATACTTGGAAATACGGTATTCCTGCGATAGTCACCTTGTTGTGTTCAAGTTTTCTAGTATTAGGTCTCTGGTACTAATGATTTAGTATTAACTTCTATGTAGTGTCTCAAGAGGTAACTTGCAGTCTATGTGAGAAGAGTAGGGCTCGAAAGCCCTACGCGAGATAGTAGATTTAGAACTCAGAAGGCACTTCAAACTCGATCCACTTGCCTGTTGTTGGGTGAACCAGTTTAAGGTAACCCGCATGAAGGTGTAGACGTTCCCGCTTGTAGCCGTAAAGGTCATCACCTCGAATCGGTACGCCAAGCCCTTGCGGATGAGCACAGTGAACACGCAATTGGTGGGTACGGCCTGTTTTAGGATACAAGTGAACTTTGGTTTTTCCATTGTTGGTGCTGACGGCTTGCCAATGCGTTTCTGCGTTACGCCCATGTTCATGGCAAACGAGTTGTCTCGGTCTGTCGGTGATGTCGCCGCGTAACGGCAAGCTAATATCGCCAGAATCACCGTGGATTTCACCATCAAGCAGAGCTGTGTAACGCTTCTCGACGGTTCTATCGATGAACTGTTTCTGTATATGTTTGTTGGACTCAGCTGTCAGCGCCAAGATCAACAATCCAGATGTCGACATGTCTAATCTATGGATAATCAACGGGCCAGTGGCGTCTGGGTAGCGTGCTTTAATACGTGTATAAACCGAGTCTTCAATGAACTTACCCGGAACAGACAAGAACTCCTCGGGCTTATTCACAACCACGATCTCGTCATCTTCATAAACAATATCAAACGACTTACCCACCGCAGGGTTTACGATAAGCGGATTATCTTCTAACTCAACGCCAGCTAGTTGGTGGTCGAGAATCTCGAAGCTTTTGCTCTGACAAACAGGGTAAAGGTTTCCGTGTTGTCGAATGATATCTGTTGTCGGTAATCCCCACCAAAACTCAGATAAAGCTAATGGTTTAAAGCCGTGCTCAAAGGCAAAATTAAGCAACTTGGGTAGGCAGCAGTCACCTGAATCCTCTAGTGCGTCTTTGCCATCTAATAATTCAAGCAGGCTCTTTGGTTCTGCTGCTTGGTTGATAAAGCGATAATGAGACAAACGCTGAGTCTCTAACTCTGCGGAAATTGTTTGGTAGTCTTGCTTGTGGCTTTTGAGATCGTTGTCTATGGCATCAACTTGAAACTGACGTTCTGCGATCTTTTGCTTCCACTCAATTCGAAGTGCTTTTAAGTCTCGCTTCTCTTGGCTGCTTTGGTTGCCCAACTGTTTAAGCAGGTCAGCCGCAGAGTCTAGGTTCCCCAGTTCTTTCTCTTGGTTAGCTTGCTCTCTAAGCTGATTACGCTGTGCTTTGTTGGCAGCCATAGTGAGCTGAAATGCTTCGATTGCTTTGCTCGCGTTGTTTTTAAGCTCGCTCAGCGTTACAGTCAGTTCATCTAGGTTGTGAGTTTTCTCTAGGTTCGCAATGTCGTTAGCTAATGTCGCTTGTTGGGTTAATACTTGCGTGTTTAGGGCTTCAAACTGCTGATTATCAAAAGCAGAAGGAACGAAGGCGATACTCGATAGCAGAGGTTCCAAAGACGCATCTAACTGCAAACCTGAAAACGCAGAAAGGTAACCCAATTCTTGAGTTTGAGGATGTTGAACCAGAAGAACGGCATAGAGGTTACCTTGTGATGTTTCATTCACACCACAGTCAAGCAGTGACTGTTGAAGCTGCTGCATCGCTAATTCGCACACTGGATGCGGAGTATAGTAATACGGGAATGTAAAACGCTCTGGCAGAGCCAACGCTTGATTCGCTGTTTGGTTTAACGTGCGCAGTGGTGTGTATTGAGCAAGGTTTGCTGACATGAAGATCAAACTCTATGGGTATTCGGTTAGAGCTCGGTATTGTTGTCGAAATGAAGGCAAATGAGAAGCCAAAGCGGAAGATAAATCGGCTTTGGCTTCATTTAGGTTGTCATGTTCATGCTATGGAAGCATTGAAGATGACAAATCTGGATTAGTTAGAGTGTTCTAACTCTAGTTGCTCCGCTTTTTGGTAAGCAGGCTGACTTGCCAAAAGATCACCGTATTTAGCAATGTTAGGGTAGAGCGCAGTCGCACCAAAGTTACCCACAATTTCTACGATGAACGACATCATGAAATCGGCACCAGTGAGTGTTTCGCCTACAAGATAGGTTTTGCCTTCAAGTGCTTCGTTAACGAAGGTTAAAATCTTTTGATTTTCGTCGTCGGCATAACCACCAAGGAAGTTTGTCTCGCAGCCGTCTTTCATCACGAAAATCTTAAGCAACATTGGCAAAATGCCCGAACTTTCAGCAAAGTGTAGCCACTGAGAATACTCAACGTATTCAGCTGTACCACGTTCTGGTGCAAATTTACCTTCGCCAAACTTGTCGATAAGGTACTCAGTAATTGCGCCAGATTCACTGATCACGACGCCATCGTCTTCAATGACTGGAGATTTACCAAGAGGGTGAACAGACTTCAATTCTGGTGGTGCTAAAAACGTGACACTGTCTCGTTGGTAAGGTTTGATTTGATAGTCGACACCAAGCTCTTCCAGTAGCCAGATGATACGCTTCGAACGCGATTTATTCAGGTGATGTAAAGTAATCATAATTCTTCCTATTCTATCCTTGAGCTATTTTGGTTCGTTAGTTTTGATAACAAGTTTGCCGAAGTTCTGACCTTCTAATAGACCCATGAATGCTTGTGGGGCTTCATCTAGGCCTTCAATTAGGTGCTCGCGGTAGTGCATTTTTCCTTGAGACAGCCATTCGGTCATTTGAGTTGCAAACTCATTGTAACGGTGTGCGTAGTCATCAAAGATGATGAAGCCTTGCATCTTAATGCGCTTAACTAGAAGAGTACCCATTAGGCTAGACATGCGATCTGGGCCTTCAGGAAGTGATGTTGCGTTGTATTGCGAGATAAGACCGCAAACAGGGATACGAGCGCCTGTGTTTAGAAGCGGCATTACTGCATCGAATACTTTGCCGCCAACGTTTTCAAAGTAAACGTCGATTCCGTTGTCACACGCTTTCGCCAATTGTTCTGCGAAGTCGTCGGCCTTGTGGTCGATACATTCATCAAAACCAAGAACCTCTTTTGCATACTGGCATTTCTCTTGACCACCAGCCACGCCAATGACGCGGCAGCCTTTCAGTTTACCGATTTGTCCAACAGTTGCGCCTACAGGACCTGTCGCCGCCGCCACAACTAACGTGTCGCCTTCTTTCGGTTGACCGATATCCAATAAACCCATGTAAGCGGTAAAGCCTGGCATACCCATGATGCCAAGTGCGTAAGAAGGGTGGCTTGGCTCTTTACCTAATTTGATAAGACCTTCACCGTTAGAAACACCATAATCTTGCCAACCTGTGTACGCTAATACCCACTCGCCAACTTCGAAATCAGCGTTGTTTGACGCTTCAACCTGACACACGGTTGCACCAACCATTACTTCATCAATAGCAACTGGCTCTGCGTAAGATTTCGCATCGCTCATTCGGCCACGCATGTAAGGATCAAGAGATAGGTAAACCGAGCGAAGTAACATCTCGCCGTCATTAATTGTTGGTGTAGCCACTGTCTCTAAGCGGAAGTTATCTTGAGTCGGTGCGCCAACTGGGCGAGAAGCCAATACGATGCGGCGATTGTCTTGTTGAGTCATTGGATGTCCTTAATTTTATAGTGTGTTCATTTAGAATTAGACCAGTCGTCTAGTCTTGTTGTCTAAAAATCCCGCCGTCATCAAATTGATAAGAGGGCGGGTGATTTCTTTTAAGTTAAAGCAATTCAAAGCAAGGTGAAGCAAGCAAAAGCGAAGAAGGCGCGGTGCGAGTTAGTGGCTTTCACCTTTTAAAAGTTGTTCGGTAAGGCTTAATGCCGATTCCAAGCTCTGTGGGTTCTGGCTTAACTTACTCAATAAGCTGGCGCCTAACCACATTGAGTATAGATTCTGAGCGACTTCTTGGCTGTTTTCTACTTTGATAGAGCCATCATCGACACCACCAGCAACACAGTGCTGTATCGTTTGAGTGACTTTTTCGGCTCCTTTGAGCAGAGCTTGGCGCATAGGATCAGAAAGATCAGAGACTTCAGCGCTGAGCTTAACCACTAAACATTTATGTGCGTTACAGGTGCCATTTTCAGTCTTTGCCCACAGTGAAAAGTAACCCAGAATTCGTTGATAATGGTTGCCTTCGCCGTGTACCAAAATGGATTCAATCTTAGTGATGTAGTTTTCAAAATAGTGCTGAATTAACGCCTCACCAAATTGTTCTTTTGATTTAAAGTAGTGGTAAAACGAACCTTTCGGTACGTCCGCTTCTTTAAGCAACTGTGATAAGCCAACGCCATTGAAGCCGTTGTTCACTATTAATTGATAGCCGACATTTAAAATATGCAGGCGTGTGTCGTTCGTTTTTTCGTTCATGGTCGGTACTATAGTTTAAATTAGACCAGTCGTCTAGTGGCTCTTTTTTCGTTTGATTGGTCTTGGATGTTGACTGTGTTCTTGAGCGATGGCATAGAAAGATCTCAATTAAAACCAATTTAAAACATATAGCTACATAAAAAAGCCCCAACATGGTGTACATGTTGGGGCTTAAGCCAGAAGCTTGTTTATAGCAATTCGATTATTGGATAGAGATCAACTCAACATCAAAAATCAGTGTTGCTGATGGTGGGATAGGACCTGAACCGCCTTTACCGTAAGCCAATGGGCTTGGGATAAACAGGCGAACTTTTTGGCCTTCAACCATATAAGTCAAACCTTCTTGCCAGCCTTTGATTACTTGCTTAAGAGCAAATGAAATTGGCTCGCCGCGCTCAACAGAGCTATCGAAAACCGTGCCATCAATCAAAGTACCGTGGTAGTGAACTGTTACTTTGCTGTTCTTTGTTGGGTGCTCTGTACCAGTACCTTCTTCAAGAACTAGGTACTGTAGGCCGCTCTCAGTCGTGACAACACCTTCTTTAGCGCTGTTCTCGATAAGGAACTGTTGACCTTGTTCGAAGTTTTCTGCACCAGACTTATGATTCGTCCAAGTACGGTAAATCATGAAACCCGCCAAAAGAAAGACAATGACCGGGATGACAAATTTAGACATAGTAAAACCTATTTATATTGAGTGCTGAATTTCGTAGTTAATACAAAATGTGTTAATCAGTTGGCTAATGCCGCGATTATGGTTGAGTCAAAAGGTAGTTGATCGTTTTCGCGATACCAGCAACATCTTGGTGGCCGGCTGTCAGCACTTGGTATTTACCGTTGATGATAAATGTTGGTACTGAGTTGATCTGACCTTTTACTGAAACTTCTTCCGCTTTCTTAACGTAGTCAAAAAGCGCAACTTGTTGTTCTTTGTTCAGTTGGTATGGGCTAACCAAACCGCGAGAAGTGAATGCTGTTTCTAGTGCTTGCTGACGTTGCTCAGGAGTCGCGTCTGCACCCATTTGAACCGCACCGAATAGGTCGTCCATGAAGGCATGGTCAGGCGTCGCATCAAGCTGCATCACTGCTGTGTAGTAGATCATTGCGCTAATTTGAGCACTTTCATTGAATGTTACGTGCATCTTGCCAATAGTTTGGTCTGTAAGCGACTCAATCTCTGGAATTGCACTTTCCATTTGACGACAGTGACCACAGTTAAGAGAGAAGATTTCAGTGATCGGAGACAGGTTAAATTCTGTTAGAGCAGTAGGAAGCGCTTCGTATTGAACGCCTTTTTGTGGCTCGTCTGTTTCACTACAACCGGCGATAATCAGTACGGCAGCGATTGCTGTGATGAATTTAGTAAATGGTTTAAACATAATGTTTACTCTAGCGTTGAGAAGTCGTGAGATTCTAACTATTTAGTAGGAATTGGAAAACAATTATAAGGTAAATAAATGCAAACAGTTCGAACTAGCGGCTGAAGACAGGCTAGTAGACGGTTAACTGTGATCAACAGCACTTTTTTGGGTTCTGCTTTCTTTTCGTCTAAAGTTTTTCCCTCGGTGCCGATATAGACATTAGTGAATGGTTTATCTGCATGAGTGGTTGGTGAAGTAATGAGATATTTAGCGATAATGTTAAGCATAGCTTTGGCGGGGTGTGAAGCCACGTCACCAACTGATTTACTTGGCGGTGACATGCTAGAAACTGCACCACAAACCGATTACGACTTGATGCATCCTGAATGGGGTGTGGTTCAAACGACTCATGTAGCAAGCAATCGTGGGTACTCGATTCAGAGCAGTACTCATCAACAAAGAACCATCACGACCAACTACGGACGTGGCGTGTCGACTAACGATCCACTGGAAGTCTTTTTAAGACAAAACCGCATCGATTTTGAAGTGTTGCCGGGTAACCATGTGATGGTAAAGCTTGAGCAGCACGTGAACTTTAAAACAGGTTCAGCATTCCCTGAGCCAGCTTATAATCAATGGTTAGATACGCTAGGTAGCTACCTTGCTCAACGCCAAGATATTGATGTGGTGATTGAAGGGCACACAGATAACACGGGCACAGACCGAATCAATGATCCGCTTTCAGAGCAGCGTGCAAAAGAAGTGAAGGCTCGATTAGAGAGTAACTATGTTTCTAGTCGTTCTATTTATACTCGTGGCTTCGGTGAGTATGTTCCAGCTTGTACGAACGCTTCTGCGCAAGGCAAGGCGTGTAACCGCCGTGTTGAATTGATGCTGATTGTTGCGAAGTAGTGGTTTGAACTTTCGCGCCTAATTTGAAGCGATTAACGCCAAATAACAGACATAAAAAATCCCTCACATTCGAGGGATTTTTTGTATCTGACTTTTGTCGCTTTATTACTTATGCAAACTGCTTTTCTAAGTAAGTTACGATATCTGAAGATTCGTACATCCACTCAGTTTTGCCATCTTTTTCGATACGTAGACAAGGCACTTTCACACGACCGCCGCCAGCTTCAAGCTCAGCACGGTGTTGCTCGTTGTTTTTTGCATCACGAAGTTCAAATTGAACCGACTGACGTTTCATCGCGCGGCGCACTTTCACACAAAATGGGCACGCTTCGAATTGGTATAACGTGTGCGTTTTTGCTTGCTCATTTACTTTGCTTTGTTCTTCTTGAGAACGCTTCACACCACGTGGGCTGAAAACAAAATTCAATAACAAGATGACACGACCTAAGAACCAACGGATAAACTTCATAACTCTCTCTACATATTTAAAATTAGCGTTACAATTTGCAGCATTATATACACAAGTTTTGTCAGATGCTCGCAACAAACCGCTAATATCTATTTTGTCCGTTCGATCGTGTGAGACTTAGCCACATTTAGCCCTAAACGCTTCGACAGTCGAGTCAGGTTTGCTCGGTCTGTTTTCAGAACTCGTCCTGCCTGTGCCCAGTTAAAGTTGGCATCTTCCAACACCTCAGTAATGATACTGCGTTGAAAATCGTCCGTTGCACCACGTAGCCCTGCAGAAAGGTCTATCGTTGGTGTCGATAACGGTGTGTTTTTGACCTGTGTCGTCGCAATAGGCTGATCTTGGTCGAGTGGACCACAATCTTCCTTGGTGATTGTCACCAGGTTTTTATTGGTGCTGCGCGCTAACGCTTTTAATGCTGAGCGGCTGATCACGTGCTCAAGTTCACGTACGTTACCAGGCCAACCATAACGGTTTAGGAACGAAAGAACGTCAGAGCGGAACTTAACTTGGTTGATACCAAGCTTACGACGCGCTTGTTCTAAGAAGAAACCCGCTAATAGGCTGATGTCGTCACCACGATCTTTCAGTGCTGGCACCGCGATAGGGTATACACTCAATCGGTGATACAAATCGGCTCTGAATCGACCGTCTTCAACCTCTTGTTTTAGATCTCGGTTTGTCGCTGCCAATACACGAACATCAATGGTTTGAATGTTGTCTTGGCCAACAGGTTGGATTTCGTTGTTTTGTAGA